>JAAUPN010000200.1 GCA_012033105.1 Coleofasciculaceae cyanobacterium RL_1_1 | reverse complement strand
GTTGATCGATCCCTGTACAGCGGTCGGACTGAGCTGATTTCCAGCAGAAGTAAAGGTGAGCTGGGTCGCGTTGAGCAGATCCTTGCGCCCGTTGCCCGCAAAAATGTTACCGCCAGGACTTTGGCTCGTACCGAGGTCGGGAAGGGATTGGGAAATGGCCGATAGGCCGTAATCGCTGTTGTTGCGCAGTTCGTTGTTGCGTAGAATCGGTCGCGCATCGTGGGTGAGCAGGAGACCGACTCGGTTATTGACGATCGCATTGCCATCGAGCAACGGCGCGGACGAATCGCCGATCGAGATCCCCGTGCCGGTATTGTCGCAACGGTTGCTCCGGAGCGTGCCTTTAGACGTTCCCAGCATCCAGATCCCGTAGGAATCATTACGGGTAAACGTGCAGCTCTCGATCGTCGGTTTGGCACTGCCCGAAATCCGAATACCCTCACGCTTGCAGCCGGTAAACGTACAGTTGGCGATCGTCGGACTGGTCGATTCGATCCAAATTCCTGTGCCGCGCGTCGCTGTGTTACTGACCGTCACACCGCGCAACTCTGCGTTATCGTCCGCTTGAATTGCGACGGGCTGCATCCCAGCGTTGGTTGCGATCGTGCTGCTCCCCGAAATCGTAATCCCGCCACCTTTGCTACTGGCATTTCCCACCAGCTTGACCCCGCTAGGAATCGCGATCGGGAAGGTTTCGCCACTGGCGGCATCGTACGTACCCGTGGCAAGCTGAATCGTGATGCCGGAGCTACTCACGCTTAGAGCTTGGCGAATGGTCTTAAAGGGCTTCGCAGCGCTGCCGTCGTGGGCATCGTTGCAGTACTGGGGTTTACGAAGAGGGTAGGCATAGTTACTAGTGCGGTGAGCGTCTTTGTCGGGCGACCTGAAGCCAAGTGGCTAATTAGCTAAGTTGCCCATTAATCAGGTTATCGATTCGGCAACGTAACCCGCGATCGAACGGAGAGAAACGAAACAAACGCGACACGAAGACCGAAAATCCCGTCTTTACGTTTCACTGTAGGCGACCAGTGGATTGATCGCGGGAAATTAAGTCTTCACTTATGATCAACTACGATCAAGCCGTTACCATCATTGCGATATTTTCCTAGATCTTTCGACAGAGAACCCTCACCCATGTCCCAACCCACAACCCAACCCACAGACCAACCCACAGCCCAATCCATCGATCACACGGATCTGAGCGATCCCAGCAAACCCACCAATTCAGACAATGAAGGATCAACCCTAACCCCGATCGCCCAACCCAACGATCGCTCCGCGATGTGGCAAACCAAACTCCAAGACCCAACCCTAGCCGCCCTCGCCGACTACAGCCCCCGCGACCTGGCTCGCGCCCTCCTCGAACAACTCAGCATTAATGAACGCGACTGGCATCGCCTCAAAAGCGATCGTCGCATTCGCGCTCGGGAACAAGTAGCCGCCGCCCTCGTCTTCATGCTCGCAGATAACAACGACGAAGCACGCCAACGCCTCGAACATGCCCTCGACTGGCTCGATCGTCGCGTCTCTGCCCCCCCCCTGCCCCGATCATGGCTCACGCCCAAAAACCATCAAACCCACAAACCAACCAACCAACCCATAACCCACACCGCACGTCGTCCACACGACGCTCAAACCGCAACGCCATCATTCATGACACCGAAAAGCAACCGCCTTCACACCGAATCTGCAAACTTCTTACCCAGGCGAATCTGCCGCTTTTCCGGATACCACTCGACCGAATCGAATACCTGCTGAAGGATAAACAAACCGCGTCCACATTCCGACGTATCCTCCGGTAGATATCCCTCAAGACGTGGCCGACAACAGCAAGGGGTCAGCGGAACCGTCCCCTCATCCGAAATCGTCCACCAATACCCCTCCTGGTTGGTCGCAAACTCGACCACCACCGTCTTACTCGGGTCGAGCTGATTACCGTGCTTGGCAGCATTGACCAATGCTTCTTGTAAACCGAGACGGAGTTCCGCGTGAAACTCCTCGGGAATGTCTGCTAGCAGCACATCGATCACTGGGCATAGATAAAGCGTGGATGCAAAGCTAAGTTTGCCGATCGCTCGCTTGGAAGGCAGGGTTGGAATTGCCATTACTGAAAAAAACATGGAAGTCTTAACCTAATCCAAATCGATTAATCGTGTTTATCCAACGTAGCTATCATGGACAAACCCATCGGGAAGATGCGCGAAGCTAGGGGACACGGTCGATGTTTAACCGCGTTGTTGAACATCGAACTACATTGAACGGCGAGATACATTAAGAGCAGATCTCATTCAGTGTTGTAACTCTCAGATTCCGAACTCAGTTGCTGTGTGACGTTGAACTTGGTTAAGAACCTTGATCCGGTCAGCTCATGCAGAAGGTCAAAACCTGGGCTGACTCAAATGGTTGACAAAGAACCGGGTTCGGGACTGTGTGAACTCACTCATCATGACAGGATTTGGTTTTGGAGATGTCTAGGTTTCATCAGAGTTTGGGGCTTGATGGTCATGTATTGGATAGGCTGATGTCTTTATCAGTGTAGCGAATATGGGCTACGGTCTGTTAAGGACAGTCGATGAAGTCGTGCGGAACAGCGAGAATTACGGTGTAGAGGTCAGCATGGAGATTGCGGGTTAAAGTAGGCTGGCGTTGCGATGTTAAGCGTGGTGTTAAGCCTTCCACTATTTTAACGACCATCAGACCGGAGAATACTCTCCTTGTGAGTTTTACAGCAGGTTCGTAATCAAAGAGAGTCGATAAGTCTAGCGAAACTTTAAGGTTTGTCGCGCTTTATGTCGGTAGTTTTTCAGGCTGTATCTAAGCCTTTGGTTTGGCTCCAAGCTTGCGGTGTTGCTACAGGTTAATTTTTAATAATGAACGTAAGTATGGGTTCAGTGGATTGGTTTTGAGAGTGGGTTAGTTGTTTGAGCACCTAACATTTTGTTCGTTGCGCTGGTATTTTTCCCGTGCAAGCGTTGCACTCCGATGGCAACGGCTTCGTGTCTAAGTCGATAATTAGTGGTCTAACGACAAGTATCCGGAATTGTTGCGATCGCCAGGGTGTTCACGCTCCTGTCCAGTCTTCTGCTCAGTTCGCTCTCCGGAAACCCACATTCCTATGCCGAATGACGCGGATAGCACCCTCTTCAAGGATTGCGATTAAGGGTGGTGGGAAGGGTGGCGAGAAGGATTGCGATTAACCCTCCGAGGCGTTGCGGGGTGGGGACAGCAAAAATGAAATAGCCAAAGCAAATAGGACGTTAAGTGTCTCCATCTAAAATGGTTCTTGGTTCAAGGTGCCTATGTTCCATTTTGTTTGTGTCCGATCCTCGTTTTAGTTCACAACGCCCCGTCAGTCAGGTATCTTTGTCCATGCAATTTAGCGTTGTCATCACAACTTATAACCGTCGTCCGCTGCTTGAACGGGCGATCCGATCGGCGCTGAATCAGTCCCTCGCCGCAGAGACGATCGTGGTCGATGATGCATCGTCTGACGATACTCAGGCGTATGTTACGGCGCTGCAAGCCCAGCTCGCGCAGGCGGGAGATACGCGCTTGGTTTATCATCGCAACGCAACGAATCTCGGACATTCACGCAGTGTGAATTTGGGGGTTGGACTCGCTCGGGGTGAGTGGGTGAAGTTTCTGGATGATGATGATTACCTTGCGCCCAATTGTGTCCGTAGTATGTCCGAGGCGATCGTGCAGCATCCCAACGCGGTGATCTGTTCCTGTCAGGCGGCGCAGGTTGACGCTCAGGAACGCGAGATTGAACGCACGAATTCGACCGGGCCGGGTAAAGCCTTTTACATTCCCCAAGAAGATATCCATTACGGCATGTTGCTCGAAGTTGTTCCCTTTGGAACGCCGGTACAGGTGGCGGCGAAGCGATCGGCGTTTCTTGATTCGGGCGGTTGGGACTCAGATTTCGATGGCAATTGTGACGATATTGATTCCTGGATTCGGATCGCCCAGTTTGGGGATGCGGTTTTTCTCAATCAATGTCTGGTTTTTCGGACGGTGTGGGAGGGGTCTTACAACCAAACGTTTTCGATTACGCGACGTTTGGAAACCAATATCTTGATGAAGCGTAAAATTTATCCCCTTGTACATCTGAAATACCGATCGTATTTACCCAGTCTGGTGGATGTCGATCGCTATCTGCGGCTGCATTGGGGGCTGGTGGCGATTCACGCGGGACATCCCTGGGTCGGCCTACGGACGATTTTATCGGCCTGCACATCGCGGCCAGCCTGGTCGCTCCTGGCTCGATCGCTCGTTTTTCGTCAAAACCCTTGGTTGGTCAACAAAACGCACCTCACCGCTACGGCAGCTCACCCGACAACACTCACGGATGAGCGCCTGGATATCTCGGATTTTTCAGCTAGTTTTGCGGCTTACGATGCGACCAACCCCTTGGCGAGCAAGCCGTCCTGGAGCTTGACGAATTCTCCTCTAGCCTCCAATCCCTCGCTCGAATCACCGCCGCTCAAATCACCGCCCGCCCGCCCGATCGAACCGGAACCATTAACCTCTGACCACCCAGACCTCAAGTTTCGCGATCTCCGTAACCGCATTCGTCTGCGGAGTCTAGCGCGTGCCTTGCTGTCGGGAAACGTGCGTTTTGTGGCTCATTTACTGGTCTCTTTCTGCGCAGAGTACGGCCAGCGTGGTTTATCGAAGTTTTACCCGGCGACCCCCCCGGTCACCAAAATTCCGATCGCCTCTAGCTCACAACACCACTCCAATATTACGGTGAGCATTCTGAAGCGGATTCGTTACGGCGACAATACGGTTAATCAGCCGCTTCACGTTGCAAATTTGCGTCGTTATCTGCGATTGCGCTGGGCGATCGCGGCTTTTAAGCAGGGGTATTGGCTCGTTGGAATGCAAGTCGCATTTCCGGCGATTCTCTCAATCCGTGCCTGGAAACATTGGCTACACCTGATTCAGCTCAAACAGCTTCAGACCCAAGAGCAAGCGATTCGTCAGATGTTTTTGCAAGTGCATCGACCGCTATCTTCGTCATTGATCAGGCTGAGTGAGTCCACCGAATCGGATTTGTCTTCGTCCTTTGAACGCTCGACTTCAAAGGAAGTTGATGCGTCACCCTAAGCGTGCTGATACCTTGGGGAAATGAGTGCCAAGCGGGTAAGGCTTTCGTTCATAATGGAGACGAAAGAAAGCGATCGCTCCCTGGATGAACCCCGGATTCCGGCTGAAGGCGGCTTCATTGGTCGAGTGATTCGGGTCTATCGGTAAATAGATGGGCTTATGAGCTGCGCTTTCCTTTTCCGCCTCGGGTGCTACTTGTTCATCCCTCTGACGGCCATGTTTTCGGTCGATGTCTATGACTTATTGCGTCAACCCTGACTGTCCCGTTCCTGAAAATTCAGATTCTGCCGAAGTTTGTGCCGCCTGTGGTTCGCCACTGCTGTTAAATCAGCGATACCAACCCATTCGCGTTTTGGGTCAAGGTGGCTTTGGTGCGACGTTTATCGCGCGTAATATGTCGCTACCGGGTACGCCGGTTTGTGCGGTAAAGCAGTTGCGGATTGCCTCCGCGAATCCCCAGGCGATCGATCGCGCTCGTCAACTGTTTGAGCGGGAAGCGACAACCCTGGGCAAAATTGGCAATCATCCCCAAGTTCCGAGTCTGCTGGACTATTTTGAAGATGAGCGTCAGTTTTATCTGGTGCAGGAATATGTCAAGGGCTGGACGCTCAAGCAAGAGGTGAAGCGATCGGGTCCGTTTGACGAGGCCAAAATCCGCGCCTTTTTGCTCGAAACGTTGACGTTGCTGAAATATTTTCAATACCAAGAGGTGATCCATCGCGATATTAAGCCCGCGAATATCATTCGGCGGAGCATCGATGGTCACTTGGTTTTTATTGACTTTGGCGCGGTGAAAGATGAAGTCAGCCAAACGATGCTGTTGAGTGATGAGAACAATCCCAATACGGCGTTTGCGATCGGGACGCCGGGATTTGCCCCACCGGAACAGCTCGGGATGCATCCCACCTACGCCAGTGATATTTACGCCCTCGGTGCGACCTGTTTATTTTTGATGACGGGTCAATCGCCGAAACGCTTTGCTCGTGATCCCAGGACTGGTGCGATCAACTGGCGTGAACTGATTCCGGTCTCCGACGGGCTGGCCGCCATTTTGGAGAAGATGCTGCAACCCCAAACCACCCTGCGCTATTCTGCTGCGGCGTTGGTCATCAATGATCTCCAGCGTCTCAATGCTCAGGCCACGATCGCCACTTCGCCGTCAACTCAACAACCGATTCAACCACCAACCCAGCCGCCAACTCAACAACCGATTCAACCGCCCATCCCGGAACCGATCGCCCCGCCACCGATGCCACCCGCCGCGATCGATCCATCCTTAAATCCCGATTTCCCCTACCCCGGCAACTCGTTCACCGAGCTTCCACCTTCCACCGAGCCGACCCCAGCCGCTCGATCGCCACGCCAACCGGTGCGATCGCCACACTCAAGCAACTCAACCAAAAAGTGGAAGTCTTTGGAACAGCTTCATGCGGAGCAAAATGGGGATCGATCGACAGATGATAGTGGCGACGATATGCCGCCGCTCGATGCCTCGAATTTAACAGCGGCTCGTTTCCATGCGCCGTCCTCTGGATCGCGGACGAGTTTTAGTAGTAAAACCTCGGACGATGAGCGTGTGACCGTGCGATCGCTGTGTCGTGCTTACAGTCAGGGTCATCGGGATTTTGCAAACTGCAATCTGAGTGGCGCGGATTTGCACGGGATTGATCTTTCGGAGATTAATTTCAATGAATCGAAGCTGATCCGGACAAATCTGAGCAGCACGAATTTACATCGCGCGGATCTGAGCCAGTCGGGTTTATCCCAGGCGAATTTTCGTGATGCGAATTTAACCGGGGCGTTTCTGAGTTATGCGAATTTGGCGGGGGCGGATTTACGTGGGGCGAATCTGAGTTCGGCGCATCTGAGCTATGCCAATTTAAACGGGGCGAACCTCAGCGGAGCCAACCTGACGGGGGCGCGGGTAACGCCGGAGCAGCTTTCCCAGGCGAAGACGAATTGGCGGACAATTATGCCGAATGGTAAGCGGGGTTTATTTTCCTAGGGTTTGGGAATCGAGGATTTGGGATCGAAGGCATCGCGCAGGCCGTCGCCGATGTAGTTGATACTCAGGACGGTGAGGAAAATAGCGAGACCGGGAAAGAGGGCCTGATGGGGGGCGGTCATGATCTGGTTTTGGGCATCGTAGAGCATCCGCCCCCAGGTGGGGACATCGGGTGGGAAACCGAGGCCAAGGAAGCTGAGGGTGGATTCGGTGACGATCGCGCTGCCCACCCCCAAGGTCGCGGCGACGATCACGGTTCCGATGATGTTGGGCAAAATGTGGACGAAAATCAGGCGTGGGGTTGAGGCTCCGAGGGCGCGGGCGGCGGTCACGTAGTCCATCGATCGGGTGGTCAAAAATCCGGCGCGGACGAGGCGGGCGACGGACATCCAGTTGAGGCCGCCGATGAGCAGGATCACGAGGATAAAGACGCTGGTTTCGGGGCCTGCGATCGCGCTGAGGCTGTCGCGAAACAGGTAGACGATGAGCAACAGGAGCGGCAGTTGGGGCAGGGATAAAAACAGGTCGGTGAGGCGCATGAGTAGGTTATCGATCGCGCCGCCGTAGTATCCGGCGATCGTGCCGATCGCGGTTCCGAGGCTGACGGCGAGGCTCATGGCGGCGAGGCCGACGGCGAGGGAGACGCGACCGCCGATCAGGAGGCGGGCGAGTTGGTCTTGGCCGAGGTCGTTGGTTCCGCAGGGGTGGGCGAGGTTGGGGGGGAGGCTTGATCGGGCGAAGTCGAT
>JAAUPN010000199.1 GCA_012033105.1 Coleofasciculaceae cyanobacterium RL_1_1 | reverse complement strand
TAGGACACTCTCGTCTAAGTTGAAAACCGCACTATTTCGCTTCGCGAAGGCTACGCCAACGACTACCGCTCAGTGCTCTCAGCTTTTTTGATACGTCCTAAGCAAATCGTTTTTGCTTATATTTCGTCATTTACCATCCCTAGATTTCGGGTGTTCGTCCTTGGCTATCGTGCAAACGTACCCCGGAAGAGTTTTATCGTTTAACAGTTTGAAAAAACACACTCAAGTAACTTGAGTGTGTTGATGAACTAGGAGATAAAGCTGAATTTCGGCAACATTTAACGTACTCAAACGAGGCATCGTAGCAGCCTCAATTTGAAATGTTTCGCTGAAATGTACCCACTGAAATGTGTTTAGGACACCAGTGCGATCGCCCGATCGGCCATTGCGTCCGCTGTGATGCCATTGAACGCCATGATTGCTCCGGCGCTCGCCGTCGTTTCGCCACGCTTCCAGGCAAACACATCACGCGGCGACATCGATCGCAACATCACCGGCTCCAGCATCGCGCTCGTACCACCGGTCACACCCAGCAGCGCATCACCACCGAACAACGCCGCAAACGCCGCATCATCCAGGAACGTGGTGTCCGCTTCGGAGCAGGTTTCCGCCGCCACATCCGTCGGACGGTAGAGACGGCGAGGATTAACCACCGCGATGATCTTCGAGCCAATACCCTGACCCGCAAGCTGTTCCGCCGCTGCGAACACCGGCTCTAACACCATGTCGCCAACCACAGCAAACACCACCGTTTTTTCGCCCGCCGTTTCTTGCAAGACGATCGCGCCTTCATCGATCGCTTGCTGTGCCTGAGCCAGGGTCGTCCGAATCGGCAGCGGCGACTTGCTCGCGGTGATCGTGATGCCCTTATTTTTCTGGGTTAGCGCCCAGTCGTAACACACCTGGATGCCGTTCGAGTCGATCGGGAACAGCGCAAACACATTGCCGTTACGCATCATGCCCGCGAAATAATTCTCGACTTCCGGGCGTTGGTGCGTCCAACCGTTGCGGCCTTGCTCCAAAGCGCCTGCTGTGAACAGGCACACCGTCGCTGGGGTTGGGCGGCGAAGTTCGGCCATCGCCTGGGTCACGGTTTGCCAAATTGGTAGACCATTAATCGCAAACGATTCATAGGAACACCACAGCGATCGCGCTCCAAACAAGGCTTGACCCGCTGCTAAACCGGCGCAAGCATCTTCACTCAGCGGCTCATACACCTGACCGCCGGGACGCTGAAAATAGGTGTCGTCGGTGGTGGGGTGGATGATGTTGAGCGCAACGTTAATGTTGTTGATGCCCGAGGCGGCGTTACCATCGGCATTGGTGACGACAAAATCCGGATCGGCTTTGCCCACATAGCCCACCAGTTCACCCATTGCAGTGGTGGCGACCTGGTTTTCGCCGATCGCAAACTCCTTCAGCGGCAGTGTACCGAGATCCGGCAGAGCGCGGGTAAATTCCGTGACCGCCACCGCCGAAGCTTTACCACCAGCGGCGCGAACATGATTGGTGCGAACCAGTTCCCAGGCCGCCGGAGTCAGCGCCAACTCTGCCAAAGCGTTGGCGATGTAGTCCTTTTCGATCGTGTCGCCGGGATAGAGGTTGTGGGACTGGGCGCCGCGCTTGTGAACGCCTGCGCCCTTGAGCTGCTTAACGATGAGTACCGTCAACGTACCACCCAGCGCTGATTTCGCCGCTTTGTCCACCGCTGCCAGCATCGCCTGACCAAATTTGATCCGCGCCTCTAGCCCAAACCGCGTGCTATCGACGTAAGCTCCCGCCTGGTTCGCGTCGTCGTAATCCTTCGCATCCAGCAAGATCACCTCTGCGAAGCCGTTACCGCTCCAGTAGGCCACCATTTCCTCGTTGGTCTTGGTGGACACCATGCTGTGGTGTTCCTGGCTGTAGCCGTTCCAGACCAAGATCGGCAGGAAGTTAGTGATCTCGGGGTAGCTGGTGTTGAAGTGGCCGAAGCTGCTCATGATGTAGGGTTCACCAAGGCCACCGTCACCGATCGTCACGGGGAAGAGGACACCAGGGTTCAGTTTCGCGCCAGACATGGCAAAGTGTTGGCCTTGACCGAGGGGGCCAGCGGGAGCGAGCAGACCGGGGATTTGCCCCGAAAGGTGACCGAGGAGGCCGTGGGTTTCGCGGAATCGATCGCAGAGATCTTGGACGGTGGCGATGCCCATATCTTCCAGGGAGGCATCAAGAAACACGTTGCTGTAATAACCCGGTGCGTGGTGACCGACTTCGGTGCAGATATTTTTATAGCCCAGGAGAACGAGCGCCGCGATCGCATCGGCGCTACTCGCAAACCCGCCCGGATGTCCCGACGCCTTCGCGCTGGTCATTTGCAGCGTCAAATAGCGCAGCGCATCCGCCGTTAGCAGGGTTTGGTAGGCCGCAGCGGGATCGCTCAGGTCAGCGATCGCGGTTTGGCCGTCCGCAATCACCGGAGCTTGACCATACTGGTCGAAACCGGGGAGGGTTTCAGCCAGATGGGTCATTCCCTGACAAAAGGCGGGAGCAGTGGAAGGAGCGGCGGGGGTCACGCTGGGCATAATGTTCAGTCCTATATCTCGGCTACGCGATCGAAACTTGACAGCATTTTTACATTTCGTCGTAACTAAAGCAATCGATGTGTTGTTTAAGTTGGGATCACGTGAAATCCAGAGCTTGAGGGACAACGATTTCGAGGCAATACGCCGGGATCATTGCTAGATCACTAGACCTCTTGCATGAATCGAAAAAGTCGAGATTCGAGCACTGAGCGGAGTCGAAGTGCGGCCACTTTTCGCGAGTACACCCAGGCTTCGACTACGCTCAGCCTTCTACATCGCTGTTTGAGAGGAGTTCGGGATTTTCATGCAAGAGGTCTACTAAAAAAGCAGGCCGTCCAATACGATTTGAACAGCCTGCTTGTGATGGTTTGTGGATCGTTGACGTGACGCTTCGGTCTCGCGACGCCTCTGTTAACCCCTAGGCGCCGCGTTTCAGCGCCATTTCAACCTGGTTAAATTCTTGATTCAGGCGCTCTTTGAGCTTGGGCGACAGGGGGCGATTGCCGTAGCTGCTGTAGTGGCTGGCAAGACCATTGAGGGCGGTGCTCATCGTGGTGAACGACGGCAGGGTCGAAACCGAACTATCGCGACGGTAACGGGCGATAAAGTCGTTGATATTTTCGCGAGCAGTCGATTGCGCTGCCGCCTTCTCCGGGGTGTTTTCGGGCAGCTCGATCGCTTCGCGCAGGCTGCTCACAAGGGTCAGCGCATCATCGCGGTAGTTGCCGGAAAGGTTACCGGCAGGTGAGCAGGCGGTGAGACCCGAAAGAGCGATGACGGCCACGAGGACGAAGGCCATAACGCGAGAAAAGAACTGTTTCATGGGACTATTTTTAGGGAACGCGAACAAACGGACAAGGGCAGAGCGTGCCGCTCGCGCGATGAACTACACAAATTTTATCGTGAATTCGATCGCCCTCGGGGATCACGGCGATCAAGTGGTTCAATTTTTTAGCGCTTGTTCAACGATCTCCCCAGCAAACTTCCCCTCAAAGCTGACCACGCATGGCGAGTTTCATATCCCGCACCGCCCGTTCGAGACCGACCATCGCTGCCCGCGCAATGATCGTATGACCAATGTTGAGTTCTTCCATGCCATCGATGCAGGCCACGGGGTAGACATTCAGGTAGGTCAAGCCATGTCCAGCATTGACGCGCAACCCGAGCGATCGGGCGTATTGGCAGCCTTGATCGAGGATCGCGAGTTCTTTGGCGCGATCGATCTCGCCTTTCGCCTCAGCGTACTGGCCGGTGTGTAGCTCGATGAATTTGGCGCCGCTTTGTTTCGAGGCGTCGATCTGGGCGTTATCCGCATCGATGAACATGCTGACGGGAATATCCGCGCTCTGGAGTTGATCGACGATCGCGTTCATCCGTTCCTGTTGTCCCGCCACATCCAGCCCGCCTTCGGTGGTGACTTCTTCGCGGCGTTCCGGCACGAGGGTTACGTAGTCGGGTTTGAGGTCGAGGGCGATCGCCACCATTTCATCGGTCGCGGCCATCTCTAGATTGAGGTGCGTCGCTACGGTTTTGCGTAGGATGTAGAGATCGCGATCCTGCATGTGACGGCGATCTTCGCGTAGGTGCGCCGTGATGCCATCTGCGCCGCCGAGTTCTGCCAGGACTGCCCCGGCGATCGGGTCGGGTTCGGTGGTGCGGCGAGCTTGGCGGATCGTAGCGATGTGGTCAATGTTGACGCCTAGGGTCAGCAAGGGTCGTGTCTCCAGGTAGATGGGTGATATCTATATCTTATGGGGATCTTAGGGAGTCGTTTGGGTTTGGGTGGTGAAGCTGACGCGGCGGTAGAGTTTGGCGAGGGGTAGGGCGGCGGGCAGGTGTTGCAGCGTGACGCTGGCCTCAAGGTCGCGAATTTCTTCGAGGTGCCAGCGATGATCGTCGGTTTTCCAGTAGTGTTCGACCAGGGGGGTGGATTGTTCGATCAGTAGGTATTCGCACAAGCTGGGGATCGTGCGGTAGGCGGCAAATTTATCGCCGCGATCGTAGCTCGAAGTAGAAGGCGAGAGGACTTCGGCGATCAGGGTGGGGTTGAGGATTTCATCGGTGCGATCGCCGTTGAGTACCGGCGAACCGGCGATCACCATCACGTCGGGATAAACGCCATGATTTACGTCGGGTATCCAGAGGCGTAGGTCACTGTTGAAGGCTTCAAAGGCATCGGGATCGAGGAGATCCTCAAATAGGGCGTACAGTGAACCGGCGATGCGGCTGTGGTCAATTGATCCTCCGGGCATTTCGATGATTTCTCCGTTGTGGTATTCGTGGCGAGTTTCGGCGATCGCCTCGCGATCGCGGTAGTCCTGGGGACTGTATTGGGTGATGGTTGATGTGGTGATCATCGTTTTTGGGTGTAAATTTATCTTTGGATCGGTGATGGTTGTTTGGTTGTTCGCTAGTCTGTTTGCTGATTTCGGATAGACTCGATCGCCTGCTGACATGATTTGCCCCGATCGGACTAGCTCGATCTTGGCACACTGGCCGCCGTCTCGGGCTGACGCAACGGGTAAAAACGGGGTTTGATTGCCCGATCGACGGCTTCGCTAAAATCTGGATATGCCTCCCCACATTTGCCACCTGTTGCCATGTCTTCAAACTTTGCCGATCCGTCTAGCTACTACACCCTGATTGATCGTCTGCATAACGTGTTTGAGCCGTTTCCGGCTCCTTCGCAAGTGTATGTCCACCTCAACGACGTGCGCGGCGGCTGGGATGTGAAGCGGGTAACCGGCGCACGGATTAAGCGATCCGAGGCTCCCACCTGTCAACTGTACAGCGGTCATCGTGGGGTCGGGAAATCCACGGAATTGTTGCGGCTGAAGCAGTGGCTAGAGGATGATTGCGACTTTTTCGTGGTGTATTTCGCGGCGGATCAGGCGGATGTGGAACCGGAGGATGTGAGCTATGCCGATGTGATTTTGGCGTGTACGCGCAATCTCGTTCAAATGGTGCGCTTGGAGACGAATGAAAATCCGATTTTGACCTGGTTGGGGAATCGCTGGGGTGAGTTGAAGGATTTGGCGACCAGTGAGGTGGAATTTAGCAGTCTTTCGATCGAGCAAAAGCTATTCGAGTTTGGCAAGTTGTCGGCGAATTTACGCGCTGTGCCGTCAATTCGCGCCCAGGTTCGCAAAACGGTCGATGCTCATACGGTGTCGTTGGTGGAGGCGGTGAATGAGTTTATCGAATTGGCAACGGCGCAGCTTCAGGCACAGGGCAAGCGCGGGATTGTGATCATGGCGGACAATCTCGATCGCATCACCTACATTCGCACGGCGGAGGATGCACGCAGCAATCACGATCAAATTTTTCTCGATCGCAGTGAGCAGATGAAGGGTTTAAAGTGTCATGTGATTTACACCGCGCCGATCGCCTTGGTGTGCGGTCGTGGTGTCGAGGTGGAAAATCGCTACGGGGATTGTGCGGATGTGTTGCCGATGGTGGTGGTACAAAACCGCGATGGGTCGGAGAATTTGGAGGGGATGGAGGCGATGCGAAAAATTCTGCGGTTGCGGGTGGAGATGATCGATCCCGAGTTGGCGAAGGCGATCGAAACCCGTTTATTTGAGTCGTCGGAACTGCTCGATCTGGTCTGTGCGGCGAGCGGTGGGCATATGCGGATGTTGATGCAGTTTATGCAAAAGGCGCTGGACTGGACGGATGTGTTGCCGATTCAAAAGCGGGCGGTGAATCGGGCGTTAAGTTCGGCGCGGCAAACCTACCGCGATGCGATTAATTTTGAGTGGTGGGATGAGTTGGCGCGGGTGCATGGGACGAAGCAGTTACCGCGAGATAATCGCAGTCAGCAGTTTTTGGCCGATCGGTGTGTGTTGCAATATTTTGAGGAGGATGAGGAGGGTGAGATCAATGAGTGGTTTGATGTGCATCCGTTGATTTTGAAGATTGAGCTGTTTCAGTCGGCGTTGTCACGGTTAAAAGGGGAGTAACAGACCTCAGAGGTTTGGGAAACCTCTGAGGTCTCACGGACACACGCAGCAGATTTATTGAATAAAGGAGGCCAGATCATGACGGATACACCGAAGCGGTTTACGGAGTTGTTGGACTGGGACGAGGACGATCGCGCGACCCAGGCGGAAACCTACGCGGCGTTGCGGCGATCGATCGCGCGGACGGCGGGGTTTGGGTTGAAGTTTTTTGGAGTGTGCGCCGTCGATCGCGACGGAGACGATCGCGCAGTTACGGGAGGATTTGCCGGACAAAACGATCGCGGTGTTGGCGTTGGAGGAGGTGATCGAGAAGTTATTTGAGCGGGTGGTGGAGTGTATTCAGCCGCAAGTGCCGGATGTGTTGTTTGTGTTGGGGTTGGAAAAGTCGTTGGTGGATGATATTTCGCCCGGTGGGGTTGGCGGTGAGGGGGATTTTTATCGGGAGGATCGCACGCCGCGTATTTTGGCGCATTTGAATCAAAATCGCGAAAAGTTTCGGGATGCGTTTGGTTTTTGTTTGGTGTTGGTGTTGCCTCGGTTTGCCCACAAGTATTTTGTCCGGCGGGCGGCGGATTTTGTGGATTGGGGTTCAGGGGTGTTTGAGTTGAAGCTCGATCACGAGACGATCGAGCAAGCGTCTCGGCAGGTATATCTCTCTGGTACTTATACTGAATATCTAAAAATGACGGCAGCCGAGCGTCGGGAGAAGCGGATCGAGCTACAAACTTGGATTGAGGAAAGTAAGGACAGTAAGCGACGCTTTCAGTTGTTTGTTCTTTTAGGAAACCTACTAGTTGCCAGTCGTGAACTTGATAGTGCGTTAGCAAGTTATGATCAAGCCCTACAAATAGATCGACATCATGGAATAAGTGAATCCATCTCCTTTTCTGATAGCCTTTCTGAGGCAGATCGCAAAATATCACAGCAAATTGTGCGGACGGAAGGACATAAGTACGGTATCAGAGGTTTGGACGGAAAGAGCAGTTCAGGATGGGGACAGGCTTTTTGCGACTCCACTATAAATGGCAATGTAGAAGGGCGGACGGAAGAATATAAGGATGGTATCAGAGATAGAGCTTTCCTGAAAGCACAGAAGAAAACTGCCAAACTACAGTCTAAAGTTGAGTCGGGTCTAGATTACGGTCAGATAGGAAAAACGAAAGCAAACCACCACATAATTTGGAACAATCATGGTATTGCACCCGGTGATCGGGGGCGTTATGAGGAGGCATTGGCAAGTTACGACCAGGCATTGGAAGTCAAGCATGACTTGCACGAAGCTTGGAACAACCGTGGCATTGCACTCCGTAGCCTAGGGCGTTGTGAGGAAGCAGTGGAGAGCTACGACCGGGCATTGGAGTTCAAGCCGGATGACCATCGAAGCGAGTGGAACAACCGTGGCATTGCGCTCGCTGACCTGGGGCGT
>JAAUPN010000198.1 GCA_012033105.1 Coleofasciculaceae cyanobacterium RL_1_1 | reverse complement strand
ACGCCCCCGTCACGACACCAATATTAATCGAGGCTTGCCCCACCAAGGCCACTAACGCGCCGATCGCCACAAGCTGATGACTCAGGCGGTGAGCCGATGCCGCCGTCCACCAAGCCAAACCGCCATAGGCCAACAAAAATAGGAGAGCCAAGCTACAGCCCACAAAGCCGAATTCTTCGGCGAACACTGCGAAAATAAAATCGCTGTACTGAATCGGCAACGCAGAAATCTTTTGCACCGATTGACCAAAGCCGCTACCCCAAAGACCACCGGAGGCCACGGCTACCATACTTTGCACTAGTTGATAGCCGTCTCCATCAGCCACATCCCAGGGATTGAGAAACGACAAAATGCGGCGGCGCTGGTAGTCCTGCAAGGCCAAGCTCAACGCGGCTAGGGTTCCACCGCCGATCGCGGTCATGCCAAGCAGCGACCAGGACAGCCCCGCCGCGATCGCCATCAACCACAAAATAATGCCGCACATCAGCGTTGTACTCAGGTTCGGCTGGAGCAGGATCGCCGCCAAAATCGCTGATGCAAGGGCAAACCAGAAAATCCGCTCACGCGGCGGAATCTGATTCCAGCGTCCGTAAATATAGGCGGCTTGCAAGATTAAACAGGGCTTAATCGGTTCGGAGGGCTGGATCGGAACGATACCGACTTCGATCCAGCGGGTTGCTCCGTTGACGGTGGTTCCGAGGCCAGGGATGAGGGTGAGGACGAGCAGGATCAGCAGGCCAAGGAGAACCAGGCGCGATCGGGTGAGGAGGTATTTCAGTGGAATCCGGGCGATCGCATTGAAGCCGCCCAAACCGATGAGTGTCCACAGAACCTGACGTTTGAAGTAGTACAAACCGTCTCCGGTGGTTTCGATCGCTTCGGTATAGGAGGCGGAAAACAGCATAATCAGCCCGACAGCAACCCAAATCAGTGTCATCCAGCGCAACAAACGCGCTTCCCAGCCCCAGTTTTGGGCGTCAGCGTCGTAGATCGGGACAATGAAATGCAGTGGCAGGGCGGAGAACAGGCGGGAAAAAGTTGGAACGTTCATTACTCTGATCGCTGATTTTGAACTTCGTCAAAGTTGAAAAAATCTGCAATTTCCTTTGATGAAAAATTCAGATCTTTTAGCCTTTTTTCCACTTTTCTTTTCATATCTAACTGACCACTCAAGAACGCCTTACTGCCAGACTCAGACTCACAATAGTTGACAACATTAGAAATATTGGAAAAGCTGTGACCAGAGGCACTAATCGGGAGCATCCCATATGTGAAAATCCACCAGGAATCTTTGAACGCACTGATCGGCTCATTGATGAGGATCATTGGAATTGTGTCAACAATGTAAATAGTGGTTGTAATAATCCGAAAACACCTCACCAGCGATACCGCTCAGAGAATAATCAGCTAGAACCAAATGCCTGGAGTTGTATTAATAACCCTGCGGCAGCATGTAAAAATCCACCTGCTTTTGAAATTGTACGCTAATTCGTAGGGTAAGCATTGCCCACTATCATGGTTTAAATCCTGATTGAATGGGCAATGCTCACCCTAAATTGATCTCAATTAACGCTCGGATTCAAGGAGCGCATCTAACCGCTGTAGAACGTCCAATCCCTGAGAAACATCCCCCTGTATCGCTAAAGCTTGAAATCGTGTCCGGGCATCGAATTCAGCTAATGCCAAGGTTGATAACTCTTCCATTAGCTTGTTTACACTCACCCCACGAGACTGGGCGAGTGCTTTTAAACGAGAATGCTTGTCGTCCGGCAAGCGGATGGTTAATGTTGCCATATTTCAATTACTCCACAATTAAGGCTTCAGGGGTAAGAATCGAAAGTTGAGGAAAGAAAAGCTCTGCTCTCTGAAAATCTTTAAGATTTTGGGTAACAATTGCATCCGCATTTCCCGCGATCGCGAGTTCCACGAGATGATTATCTGCTTCATCTCTTAAATTTGGACGCCAGAGGTAATACACCTGAATCCATTGGCTCACCGACATTAATGCGGCGAATAGTATTTCAATATCAGCTTTAGGTAGCGGACATCGCGCCATAACCTCTGACCGACTTAGGATTGACTCATACTCCAAAAATAAGGCCGTTCCCATCAGCGGTTGATATTGGCCTTGCAAACAGGATCGTAGCAACGCACGACTGGCTCCCTTTGGACTAATCAAGGCACTAATAAAGACGTTTGTATCAATAACTAATTTACTCGACATGAGAAAATGATAGCGTATATGCCATCATCATAGCCGCTTGTCTGTTGTGTGAGACCTAGGGTGAGCATTGCCCAGCATGATGATTGTCATACGGTTGTGGTGGGTCTTTTCAACCGTAATCGATGCGCGGAATTGGTGCGCGGAATTGGTGGGTGATGCCCTACGGATCTCGGCGATCGAGCCGTAAATCGTAGCGATACAACGCCACAGGCCGATCGCCTGCGGTGAAATAATCGGGATCTTTCGGTGAGAGATAGACGGCAGTAAACTGATCGGCGGTAATGCGATCGCTCGCTTGTTCGTGATATACCGTCGTCGTTTCAACCCTGTTGAGATAAATCTCCGGCTGCGTCCGAAAAAATTGCGTCACTAGCTCCGAGCCGATGAAATCGCGATCGCTCACCGTCTCCGCACCCCGCGCCGTCACCACCGCCAACAACTGCCGCCCGTCGGGCAAAATCGTCGCCTGCTGATTCGGATTATCCGGCTCGACGCGCACCTGTAAATTCGTGCGATCGCCCACGTACGCCTTCAGAATGTTTTCGCCGTTGAACTGTCGATCAGCGACGATCGGCGGTTTTCCCAGCGCTCCGAAGGGCAAATTTCCCCGCAGCCGTGGCCGCGCCGACCCAAAGCGCACGTCAAACTCTAACGGGCGATCGAGATAGCTGCGATTGCCTTCGTATCCCGGCGTGACGATCTCCGGGGCGAGGGGAGCCTCCATCGCGGTTAGTGTACTGGTCACGTGCCAGGTTCCGGCCATCCAGTCGGGATAGGCCAAATCCCGGCGGGCATCACCGAGATCGGGACGGCTCGTCCAGTCGGGAAATGCCGCGATCCGATCGCCTAAACTCTCCGCCCGCACCGGCGCGATCGTCAGTAGCCACACCCCAACGATCGCCATCAGCCAGTGCCCACACACGCGCAAGATCGACATCCTCACTCGCCCCCACGCGGTTCAGTTTGCATCCGTTGAAGCGACGAAAACGGCAAAATCTGCTGGGTCGCGTTGAGCTGCACGCCGTCAATATCGGACTGGGCGAAGGCGTAATCTTTGCTTTGCCAGAGCGGTAGATACGGCACGTCATCGGCGACGATCGTCTGCAATTCGTCCAGCATCGCCGCGCGTTTGGTGGGGTCGCTTTCGCTGCGCTGGGCGGCGAGCAGTTCGTTAGCGCGATCGCTAAAGAAAAACGAGCCGTGATACTGACTTTCACCGGCGACACAGCCCTGTTTAACCGAACCGTCCGTGCAATCTAAAAACGGCTTGAGGTAGTTATCGGGGTCGAAAAAGTCGGCGTACCAGGACAGGACAAACGAAGGATAAACGCCTTTATCGAGGTAACCGTAGGCGGTGGCGGCTTCGACGCTGTGGGGATCGATTTTGAGCAAACCGTCGAGGTAACGATCGGCGTGGGCTTGCATGACGATCGCCGCGAGCCGGGAGGATGGCGAATTTGAGCCGTACCAGATTTCCAGGGTTAGGGGTTTGTCTTGCGAGAATCCGGCGGCGGTCAGCAGGGCTTTTGCGCGATCGAGGTCGGGGGTTGTGCCGTAGCGCTCGGCGAATACCGGCTCAGACACGAGAAACGACGGCGGGATCAGACTATACAACGGTTGCGCCTGTCCATAAAACACACGCTCGTTGATTAAATCGCGATCGATCGCAGCAGCTAGGGCTTGACGGACTTCGACGCGATCGAATGGCGGCTGTTGAGCATTAATCACCAGATAGGAAATCGACGGGCTTTCGCTAGAAAACACCTGCCAGCCGCCCTTGGGCTGATCCGCCAGTTCGATCAAGCTACGAATCTGATCCGGGTCAAGCGCTTGATACGCAACATCGATCCCGTTGCTACGAAAGGCGTTGTAAAGGTTGGCCGCGCTGGAAAAACGCTGAAGGACGATCCCGTCATTTTGCGGCGGCGTTCCCCAGTAATCCTCAAAGGCATCGAGCTTAATATTGTCGCCGCCGTAATCCGCCAAACGATAGGGGCCGGTTCCCACAAACGTATTCGGCTCAAAATCACCCTCGGCGATCGTGTAGGCGGCGGGCGAAATGGCACAGAGGCCGGGATAGGTCAGCAGATCGGTAAACGCGGGGAAGGAATAGGCCAGTTTAATCGTTAATTCGTATTCACCGGTAGCCTCGATCGATTCCACCAAATCCGCCAGTAAAAAGGCGGCACGGCCTTTATTTTCGATGAATCGTCGCAGCGAAAAAGCCATCGCCTCAGCGTTAAAGTCCGTCCCGTCGTGGAAGCTGACGCCCTGGCGAATGGGGATGGTGTAGGTTAAACCGTCGTCGCTGATTTGGGGTAAGGCCGTCGCGAGGCTGGGTTCGATCGCGGTGCTGTCGGCTTGGTAACGGTAGAGCCGATCGCCGAGGTTGTAGATCGCGACGTTCGACGCTTGGTCGTAGGCATCGGCAGGATCGAGGGTCACAACGGTGCTGGTCGTGCCGATTTCGATGCGATCAAGCCGATCGCCCGCCGTCTCTGATACTTCCGGCGCAATGCAGGCGCTCAGGCCGATCGCAAGGGTCGCAAGGCTGGCGAACAAAGTTGTGGGAAGCGATCGAGACCGAAGGCGCATAGGAGGGATAAGTCCGTGAATTCAAAGGCGATCGTGGCACCGAGCGGGGCAAGAATCAACATCGATCGCAGTCCCCCATTGAGTCAGATCGCCAGGAGTCGACGATCGCGTTTCGACCCCGCTCAACGCTCATGGGCGCTTTTGGCAAGTGTCCTCAACCACTTCGACACCTTAATTTTTGCCAAACCACCCTTTAAAGATGGCAGCCCGGTCGTTGCAGTTTCAGGATTCGCTCTTCACAATAAAGACTGTGAGACTTAACTGATTCGGCGTCGAAACTCGACCGTACTTATACATATGCCTGCTCAATTTAAACATGTAATGCTGATGGTTCCCGATGTGGCGGCCTCGGTGAAGTTTTTTAGCGAAGGTCTCGGCCTCACGGTCAAAATGAGTTCGCCCGGTTGGGCGGAACTGGACGCGGACGGGACGACGATCGCCTTTCACCTAGCACGGGGTCAGCAGGACGTCGCCCAATCGCCGATCTTGAGCTTTGTCGTCGAGGATGTGGTGGCGACGGTGGCGACGCTGGAGGAGTTGGGCGCGACGCTCAACGGCGAAATCCGCGAGCCGAGTTTTGGCAAGGTCGCGGCGATGAATACACCGGAGGGTCACATGGTGAGCTTGCTTCAGCCCAATCCAGCGCCGGTCGAAGCGTAGTTTTGACATGCTAGAGAACCCATGACGTGGTTTGAACGGTTAACCGGCTTTCGCGAAGCTTCCCCCGATCGCGATTTGCTCGCGCACGCGATCGAGGGGATACGTTAACGTCGATCGTTAACCCAAAATCCTGCGTCTATGGGCGATTGGAGACGCCATCGCTGGCCAAGCTAAGTCGCAGGCTCGATCGCGATCAAGCTGATGCCCCCCAAAGCTTATCGGTGCGCGAACAAATGGGGAATTCCTCGGTATTTTTGACGTTGGTTGAGTGGGGTATTTGGGAATGAACTTGACTGGATTGTCGATGCGATTTTGCGGGCGTTGGTGCGATATCGGGATTGGGATTTGGATGTGGCGATCGTAAGTTATGGCGGCTCGAAGGTGGCGGTGCGATCGTTGGTTGAGCGTTATTCAGTGGGTTGAGTGCGCACTATCTATTACGTCCTCGTACCTCATTTCTGTGCCGAACCGCTAAGACCACAGCTTTTTTGTAGATACTATTTGAGTTGATGCGCCGTGATGTTCTCAAAAATCTAAAATGTTGTATATAGTAGGGATAGCGAACGAGACAGCATGAAATCAACAATATTTTTTGAACGTAGAATATGAACTTCATTTTTGGATTACTCATTGGGCTTGCGCTCGGAGCGTTAATAGCTTGGCTTGTATTTGATAAAAAAAATCAAGCCTCCTTCAATCAAAAAATCAGTGTTTCAGAAAAAAGGAGAGCAGACTCTGATATGGAAAGGATTGCAATACAGAATCAACTAGCGCAATCCTTAAAACAACAAGATTCTTTGAATGAGAGACTTCAAATTTCAGAGTCAGCTAGAGCTGTGGCAGAATCTCAACTGGCGAAAACTCGTGACCGTATTGATAACGGAAAAGAGCAATTCGAGAAGTTGCATATCAAAAACGTTCAACTGGAATCAAAGGTTGTAAACCTTGAATCTCAGCTAGTAGAATCTCGAAAGATATCTAACGAAAGCAAATCTCGTGCTGAACAATTACAATCAGAAAATTCCAAGCTCATAGCGAGAGCTGCGGAGGCTGAATCTCAGTTGTCTGAAGTACGGAGAGATGCGGCTGAGAAAAAATCTCAGCTCACCCAATTACAAGCCGCAAACACTCAATTGGAATCTAGAAGTGTTGAGGCAGAAACAAAACTAGAGGCGAGTCAGAGAAATATTGAGGATCAGAAAAAGCTCATTTTAGTTGCAGAGGAAAAACTTTCTAAAACCTTCAAGGCTTTAGCTATTAGGGTTTTAAAAGAAAATGAAAAGGAAATATCCGAAGAAATTTCGGGAACAGTTATAGAACCTCTTAAGGTAAAAATCTCAGAGTTGTCTCAATATGTGGAACGTGTCGAGAAGTCACGCACAGAAAGTCACGGCGAATTAAAACATCAGATACATTCTCTAATGCAATCTCAAAAAGATATGGAGTTGCAGGCCGAGAAACTATCTAAAGCACTCAGAGAGCCCTCTGGTCGAGGTCGTTGGGGTGAAATTCAGTTACGCAGAGTTGCTGAGTTGGCTGGAATGCATTCATACTGCGATTTTTTGAGCAAGAAAGTGCTGAAACAGGAGATGGAAAAATTCGCCCTGATATGCGTGTTCAGTTACCTTCCGGGAAAAATATCATTGTCGATTCTAAAGTTCCACTGGATGCATATCTTAATTCTTTAGAGGCGGATAGTGAAGATGAACTGAAGATCAGCATTAAGAAACATGCTTCTCAAGTGCGTCGTCATATTATTGACCTATCCAAAAAATCATACTGGGAACAATTTAAACCATCTCCCGAGTTCGTCGTTCTATTTCTGCCCGGTGAAAGCTTCTTTAGTGCTGCCTTACAAGGTGATCCGAGCCTCATTGAAGTTGGGGTCGAAAATAAAATTATCATTGCGACTCCTACCACCCTAATCGCACTACTTAAGGCTGTTTACTATGGTTGGAGACAGGAATCTATGGCAGAAAATTCGCAGAAAATTAGTGAGCTAGCTCAGGAACTTCACAAGCGTATGGCGACCATGTTAGGCCATTGTTCTAAGCTGCAATCTTCTCTCAGCAAATCTGTCGATGCTTATAACTCCGTTGCTGGCTCGTATCAAAGTATGGTTTTGCCGCAAATACGTCGATTTGAAAGCTTAGAAGTTAGTAGCGCAAAAACGATTGAAGATGATGTGATGACTGAAATTGATATTTCACCAAAAAAGATGAACTTACCTTCTTAAGCATTAGTTAATTTTGCACAGAATGAGCATATCTTTAGGATGGCTCAGGTCTAAAAATGAATGGATCGCGAGAGTGAGACCTTTGAGGTTTCCAAAACCTCAAAGGTCTGAAATTCAAGTCTGAATTAACCCTTGATGCAGGGCCATTTCATTCTTTTGAATACCAGGTAGGATGAAGTTCTGCGCAATTACGATATCTGAACAAGATGACGAGCTTACCTATAGATTCCCCAGCAGAGCGTATTGAAATCCTGGAAGCCTTCGC
>JAAUPN010000197.1 GCA_012033105.1 Coleofasciculaceae cyanobacterium RL_1_1 | reverse complement strand
AAGCCTTACTTATTCGGCTGCGGGGTCATACGCAGGTAGGGCTTAACTTCGGTGACGCCTTTGGGGAATTTCGCTTTTGCATCTTCGGTCGAGATCGACGGAACGACAACACAGTCATCGCCATCTTTCCAGTTCACCGGGGTCGCAACTTGGTGGTTGTCCGTCAGTTGCAGCGCATCAATAACGCGGATGATTTCATCGAAGTTACGACCCGTCGCCGGAGGATAGGTGATCGTCAGGCGCAGTTTTTTGTTGGGGTCGATGATGAAGACCGATCGCACGGTGACTTTGGCGTCAGCGTTGGGGTGGATCATGCCGTAGAGCGTCGCAACTTTGTTATCGACGTCCGCCAAAATCGGATAGTTAACGGTGGTGTTTTGCGTTTCATTAATGTCGCAAATCCAACCTTTGTGCGACTCAACGTCATCGATGCTGAGGGCGATCGTTTTGACGTTACGCGCTTTGAACTCGTCCTGGCGACGCGATACTTCACCGAGTTCGGTGGTGCAAACCGGCGTATAGTCTGCGGGGTGCGAGAACAGAACGGCCCAGCTATCGCCGATCCACTCGTGGAAATTAATCGTGCCTTCCGAAGATTCTTGAGTAAAGTCGGGTACGATATCGCCCAGTTGCAGCGTCATTAACGTGAACTCCAGTATGTAGTGCTGTCTTGCTGTGTTTGCGGAACGGATCGTAATAAGACTTGATTCACACAAGACACCGTCGAATTTTACTGCGATCCCCAAAAAAATCTACGGTTTTCCGGTCGGGATTTAGCACTTTTTGATAGTTCGTTACGTTTGTTCTAAATGTTACAGAATTGTTTCGCGTTTGTTCACGAGTTGTTGACATAGCCACGCGGTTATGGTGAACTCCGCTAGGATTGACTGACCGTCATCGCTAGACCGTTTTGCTTGGGTCAGATTCAGGAATGAGCGCGATGTCGTTCCAGTGTGCCGACGGGGGACGATGCCGACCCAACTCATGATGATTGTGGGCGATCGGCTGTAGATTGAAGCGGGGGCGGCTCGTGATGGAGAGGTCTCTTCGCGTTTGTGTTGCTGAGTATTGCTTTGTTCTGAATAGTTCTGAATGGTTCTGCCATGATCAATTTTGCGATCGCGACGACCCTCAATTCGCTCCAGATGATGTTCTTGCTGTCGGCAGTTCCTCCGGTTCTCGATCCGGAGATGGTCGCGAACCTAGAGCGGCTAGGTCAGCAGCTTCATGCCTTTGGGCAAATCCTCTCGCCCTATCTGGGGATTATCTGCGTGGCGGTGGCCTGGTTGACCGTATTTGCGGCGATCGGCAATGCGATCGTCGGACTGACCGAAGCGGCACACCGTATGCGAACCATGCATCAAATCCCCTGTTCGCGCTGTGCCTTTTTTACCAATGATCACCGGCTGAAGTGTTCCGTTGATCCGATCGTGGCGGGATCTGAAGCGGCGATCAATTGCCCGCACTATGAACCGAGCCGGGACACTTACCAGTCTCGCAACTCAGAGAATATCATCTAGTTCCAGTTCAAAGTCTGGCAGGATAGGATCGGCACTAATGGTCTGAACGCCCTGCCATACCGTCACTTCAGCCTCGGGGCGGTACACTTCCACCGTGCGTTCAAAGGGGTCGATCAGCCAGCCCAGCTCTGTACCGTTGTCGATATATTCCTGCATTTTTGCGCGTAGGGTGCTGGGCGTATCGGTCGCCGATCGCAGCTCGATCGCAAACAATGGCGACAGGGGTAAAAAACGCTGACGTTCCTCTCCGCTGAGGCGCTCCCACCACTCATTTGGAATCCACGCGGCATCGGGCGATCGATTAGCACCATTCGGCAGACGAAACCCGGTCGAAGAATCAAACGTCACACCCAACTTTGTGCGGCGATTCCACAGTTCCAATTGAAAAGAAAGCTTGGAATTGCGGTATCCGGTTTCTCCTCCAGTGGGAGCCATAATCAAAATTTCTCCATGGGCAGTGCGCTCGATGTGCAGGTCGCGGTTGGCAGCGCAAAAGTCAAAGAACCAGTCGTCGCTGAGTTCGTGGTTGGCCGGTGGGTGTAGCGTCAGATTTTCGTTAGCTAGCATGAGTTTCGCCCTCGTGATCGTGCTGTTTCAGCATAGCTTTTCTCGATCGAGCTTCAATGTTTCCAACATTTTGCAGCTCTGGTCAAATCTCAGTCCTTAACTTTCCTGTAAGGGTAAAAGCTGCTCGCATAATGCATGGAAATCGCGGGCAAATTTGGCCGGATTCCAAAGCGGTGCGAGGCTTTCCGGACGTTTGCCGCGTTCGAGTTGCGATCGCATCTTCTGACGCTCATTCGCATCGAGACCAAATTTAACCGCACAGTCGATATAGCTCGGCCAATCAAAGGTAATACCCATATCCGATCCCGCCGCCTTGATCAGCGAATACGCCTGACGTCCAAAGGACTGATCGGCCACCTTCGCCACCACCGGCATATCAAACCACAGCGCCTCAACCACGTGGGTCGCACCACTGTAGGGATAGGAATCGATCAACACATCGGCGAACTGGTAAATCAGCCGGTGTTCCTCTTCCGTTGCCGTGCGCGGTAGGACGTGAATGCGGTTAATGCGTACCCCCTGCTTGGTACATTCCACTTGATATTCCTGCTTGATGGCATCGAGATCACCGACCCGTCCTTTATACAGCAGCAAACTATCGGGGACTCGCTTCAGGATTTCGACTTGCGCAGAAACCATCTCCGGGCAGAATTTATTACCGGTGGCGACGCAGAGATAGGCGACTTGGTTAGGGGCGATTCGCATGGATTTACGAATCGTTTCGCGATCCTTGGTGGTGTCGATCGGCAGTCCCTTGGTGGCAGCAAACGAGTCTGGTAGCCGCACGACTTGCTCGATGTAATGCTCGTCTACGCCTTCGGGATGGGTGTAGCGATCGCCGAAATAGTAGTGCTTGGGATTGAGGTACGGTGCATCGAAGCCCAGCCAAGTGAGGCAGAGCGGCGCGGGATGCCGGTGCAGGATTTCCAGGTGTGGCATCACCGTGACCGAGTCCATGTCAACCAGTACATCGAGTTTATCCTGGGCGATTTCCTTGAGATAGTCCGCTGTACTCAGGGTTTTTTCGGGATGGACGAAGCGTTCCGCCGCCGCGTCAAAGCGTTCGGTGAGGTGATCGCGATTCATGTCGCCGGTGACGTACAGGAACACATGGGGCGTCAGTTTGACCAACTCTTCGATCACATCCACACTAAGCCAGCCGACGGAGTGACGGCGGAAATGTTTTGAGATGAAACCAATACGGAGCGGGCGGTTGGGGTTGGTGTCGCGGGGAAAGTCGATCGCGTAGTGATCCTCTGCGAGGGCTTTAGCGTCAAGGTAGCGCAGATAGGCGTGGGCGAGGCGTTTCACCAGCGTGCTATTGGCCGGGACATCATCACGAATGTGGGGCAGATCAAACATCAAGTTGAGATAGAGCCGCATTCCGATGTTCATATCCGCCCGATCGAGCAGTTCCAACAGGCGCGGCTCGATCGTCTTGAGCATCTCGATCGCCACATGGCTAACGCCCGAATTAACATGGGATTTCATCACCATCAGCGCCGCCATGACTTGCTCGTCATCTTTTAACGCTGTCGTAATACTTCAGCGCTGCGGCTCGTGATTGGGGCAAGCTATTGGTGGTGTTGAAAATTTCGCACAGTGACCAGTGTGCTGCGGCCAAGTCCGGCTTTAGTTCGATCGCCTTGTTGAGTCCTAGAACTGCTTCTTGCTTTTTATCCGCCGCCAAAAACTTAACCGCGATTTTGCGATAGTTCTCGCCGCAGTCTTTGCCGCCATAATGCGGGTCAAGATTGAACGCCTTACGCCAACACTCGATCGTCTCCTCGGTTTTGCCCATGCGTTCATAGGTCTCGCCGAAATACCAATACACATCGGCGCGATTGCCATCGATCGCGATCGCCTTGTTAAACAGTTCAACCGCTTGATCATACTGCTGCTGATCCGATCGCACCCGTGCCAAGCTGCTCAGAGTTCGCGCATCATTGGCGTTGATCGAGAGAGATCGCTGGTAGGCATTGGCCGCACCGGCGAGGTTCTTCAGACCGAACAGAGCATCACCCAGCAGCCGGTAACCATCGGCGATCGCGGGCTGGGCTTGGATGGCTTGGTGAATGGGGTCGAGCGCTCATGATAGTTCTGCTCTTCGAGGTAAATCTCGGCGATCGTGCGATGCACCTCAGCGTAGGTCGGGATGAGTTCAAGGGCGCGATCGTAGTGACGCAAGGCGGCCTTGACCTTACCCGTATGTTTGCGGATGAAATTGCCCGCTTGGTATTCCAGCTCGGCGACCTGCGAATAATTTTCCAGCGCGTAATGTACCCGCATCACCTCATCGAAGTAATCGCTCACATCCGCAATAATCTGGTTAAAATCGCGTTGAATCTCCGAATTGTCCGGCTCCAGTTCGAGCGCCTTACTCAGCGATTTGAGTGCCTCACTCGGTAGCGCGTGCATCCGATAGGCCATGCCCAGCGCTCGAAAATACTCCGCCACATCCGACTTGATCTCGACCGCTTTTTGAAAGTTGGTCAGCGCGTCGTAACTCTCATCCTGTGCGTAGCAAATTTGCCCCAGGGCGTAGCGCACCTCCGCCACATCCGGCGCTTTTTCGATGAGTTTTTGATAAATAAACTGCGCCAAACGCCGATCGCCGCGTCGTTCCCAGGCTTGCCCGTCTTCCCAGAGGGTGTGTTTCAGCTTCAGGGGATCGCGGGCAAACAGTGCGCTGATACAAGTATCAAGCTGTTGGCGCGGCGCGATCAGGTGAAAATTGTGATGGAGCGCGATCGATAAGGTTTGGAGGGCGATCGCCGTTTGGCCTTTGGCATGGTAAGCCAAAGCGAGATTGTGGTGAAAGATAGCATTCTGATCATTAAAACTGATCGCCTTTCGGATCAGTTCGATCGCCTGGTCGTGCTGTCCCCGATTTTGAGCAATCAACCCGAGACCATGCCAACCGTCCGCACTTTGGGCATCAAACTCAATTTCTTTGCGATAGAGCTGCTCGGCGGCGTCTTCCAACCCCGCCCGGTGATACATATGCGCCATCCCCTCCAAAAACGCGATCGCCTGCGGGCGATCGAGTTCAAGCCACTCGCCCCACACACGGCTCAGATTTTTCTGAATGCCCTGATGTTTGGGATCACGTTCCAGAGCCGCGCGATACTGCCAGCAGGCTTGGTCAAGTTTGCCCTGGGCGCGATAGGCCAAGCCGAGGGTATTGTGATAAATCGGATCATGATCGGCGATGTATACCGCTCGCCCCAGTAAACCGATCGCCGGTTCATACTCGCCGGATTGGTAATGCACCGCTCCTAGGCCATGTAGTGCGGCAGCATCATCCGGATTACGATCGAGGATGGCTTGGTAGAGGTCACGAGCGCGATCAAGATCGCCGGACTGGTGGTGTTCGATCGCGGTGTCGAGGGTCGCGGCAGAGATCATCGCTTATCGTCGGGAGGGTAAAGGGAAGCAAAAAATTGGGTGGCGTGACATTATTCCACACCGGAACAGGCGAGACGCCTGGGCTACGAGATTCAACGTTAGACGTTGAGCGTATGGGGTGAGCATCGCCCACCAATGACAAATTGAGCGTGTCGAGTGAGGGATGTTCACCCAGGCGATCTAGGCGATCGCAAAACCCGTGCGTTTCGCCGGATGCATCACATGCTCATCTGGCGGCAACTGGCCGTTCGCGACATTTTCCAGCAGCTTGATATGCTTCGGCAACAGCACGTCGAGCGAATACTCGTCCAGTACCGTTTTGCGAGCATTGGCACGAATGCGCTTCATCTCTTCTGGATGGTCGAGTACGTAGGCCACCCGATCGGCGATTTGCTTCGGCGAGAAGAAATCCACCAAGAACCCATTCTCACCATCCTTAATGACTTCTTCCACCGGTGGCGTCGCCGAACCTACCACCACACAGCCCGTCGCCATCGCCTCGATCGACGACCATGACAGCACAAATGGCCGCGTCAGATAAATATGTGCTGAAGACGCCTGAATCACTTGCAAGTACTCGTGATAGGGCAGCGTTCCGACAAAGTGAACCCGCGATAGGTCGAGCGGCACTTTTTCGAGCATATGCTCTTTATAGCTCTTACCGTCGGGCAAAGATTTGCCGTAGCAGACCCGCTCGGAAGCGACGATCACCACGTGGGCATTCGGGCGTTTTTCTTGCAGGTAGGCGATCGACTCGATGAACTCGGGGAAACCACGATAGGGTTCCATCCCACGCCCAACGTAGGTGACGATTTCATCCACATGGGACAAATCCAGATTCGGCAGCTTTAACTTAGCGCCCGGTTTGGGTTTGAAAAATTCCGTATCGACCCCGTCATGCATGGCCGAAATTTTGCTTTGGAATTCTGGGGGAAACTGCGATCGTTGCCACTGGGTCGGCGACAGTCCCCAATCGCAGTTCGCCAGATCCAGCAAAATCGGCGCATTCTTCGTCCGAATACGGGCATAGTCATCAGGCTCTAGGGGATCTGCCGGGTCAAAATCCGCATCACTGCCGCGTGCGTGATAGAACCACTCGAAATAGCACATCAGCGGCGAGTCGGGATACACATCCTTCGTATACAGCGTCGGCCCCCAGCCCGAATGACCGTAAATCACATCTGGCGTGAAACCGCTGGCCTTCAGCTTTTCCAACGTCCGAAACGTCGCTTGACCGTGCAGTACCGCCGATTCAAGCGCACGGACGTAGTGATGGGTTTCCGGTCTCGGATCGCGGCTCGGGGTAAACAATGCTTTTTTAACGCCCGCAATCTTCCATTCGGGGCGCTCGTTCTTCGTGCAAAACACGACTTCGTTCTCGGGGTCTTTCCCCAGGAGGCCAATCACATGCCGAAACTGGGCGGGGAAGTTCGGATGTAGGACGAGAATTCGCATTTTGGTTGAAATCGAGATGATGGGGAACAGCGAGGTCGCACGACGATCGATGATGAGTCGTAATCAGGAACCCGTTACGACAAATCTGGCTCTAAGTTTGCCATCCTGGGGCATTCCGGACAAGCAAGCACGCGACTAAGTTCCATGGGGAGAAGTCGGAGTTTTTCAAAAACTCCGACTTCTGGAAGGGAAAACGTGTTAGGTCGGCCAGCCAAAATCAAGCCCGAGATGGGTAAATAGAGCCCGGTTATGAGGGCGAAAGTGATCGATCAGGTGCGCTTTGAGTGACGGATCGATCGCTGAATCGTTCCCGCTGCCGGAGTTATGGCAGGGATAGTCGGGGAGAGAAAAGGCCGTAACTCCGAGAAAGGTACAGACGCGCTGAAGTTCGCGATCGGGCTGAGTGAAGAAATCGGCGCTATTGATATAGAGAAACTGCGATCGCGGAAAAAACTGCTCCCAACAGCGAATTTGTTCCAGATAACGACCGCGTGCGAGGTAGCTGTGGTGTTGGTGGCTATAGCTGCTCGCGTCGGGCTGCGTGAGCAGGTGGAGGCTTTCCCCAGCGAGGCGATCGGCTTCAGCGGCGATCGCGGCCTCAAGGCTTAAGGATTCAAACCCATACTTCACGGCGTGGTGATAGTGGGAAATGGCGCGATCGACGGGATCGCGCAGCATGACGATGAGTTTGACGTGGGGGTACAGCGTCGCCATACGTTCGGGAACGCCGGGATGAAACAGATAGTAAGGCGTCGCTTCACCGATCGTCAGGTTTGCCTCGAATGGGTTGGCGGGGTCGATCGGAAATTGGGCTTCGTACCAGTCACGCCCAAGCTGGAATTGCAGATCGAAAAAGTGGACTTCTTTTTGCGGGGCGGTGCAGATTTGTGGATGTTGGTTCAGGTAGCGATCGAGCGAAGTCGTGCCGCCTTTTTGTGTGCCGATGATGGAAAAGTGGACAAATTCGCGAGACATGGCAGATCTGGGCGTGAATGAGCAACACTAAAGTTCGGCGTTAATCCCCCTAAAAAAATAGGTTAACCCCGACGCGAAACCTGGGTCGCCGTCGCCTGATCCGTCGGTACGACTAACAATTCGCTGAGATTTACATGAGCCGGTCGCGTCGCGCAAAATAAGACGATGTCGG
>JAAUPN010000196.1 GCA_012033105.1 Coleofasciculaceae cyanobacterium RL_1_1 | reverse complement strand
GACTTTTCCAAAAAGTCGGACTTCTGAGATGGTATACGTCTTGACTTAACCGATATTTTCCATCACCGCGAACATCGGCAGGTACATCGACAGCAGAATCGATCCCACCATGCCGCCAATGACCACAATCATCAGCGGTTCGAGCATACTGGTCAGACCCTTAATCGCCTGCTCGACCTCATCTTCATAAAATTCGCCAACCTTACCCAGCATCTTATCGAGTTCCCCGGTTTCTTCCCCGATCGCCATCATCTGAATCGCCAGGGCAGGCATCACCCCTTTTTCCTGAAACGCTTCGCTAATGCTTCCCCCCTCCTGAATCTGGGAACGGGCATAGTCGATCGCGTCGGCAATGACTTCATTACCCGCCGTATCTCGCACAATTTCCATCGAGTTCAAAATCGGCACACCCGATCGGGTCAGCGTCCCGAACACATTACAAAAGCTCGCCACCGCACTTTTTTCGATCAGGTCACCGAAAATCGGCGCTTTCAACAGCAGCGCATCAATTTGGAATCGACCCACCGGCGTTTTGTAGTACGTGGCGATCGCAAACGCCACACCCACCAAACCCGCCACAAAAAAGACAATCCCAAAATTTTGCAACTCCAGCCAGCTCTCCGCCTCGGGATCTTCGGCAGGCATCACTGGCCCGCGCAAAAAGAAACTGATATTCATCATCACCTGAGTGAACATCGGCAGCTCCGCATCAAGCTGGTCGAAAATCCCGGTAAACGTCGGCAACAGGAAAATGGTCATCCCCAGGAAGATCACCACGGCGATGCCGCCCACCGTTTGCGGGTAGGACAGCGCCGACTTCAGCTCGTTTTGAATCTTGGCCGATTTTTCCATCAAAATCGCCAGCCGGTTCAGCACCTCATCCAGCACCCCCCCCGACTTCTCCCGCCGCCACCATACTGACGTAGAGCTTATCGAAACAATCGGGATGCTTTCCCATCGCTTCCGCCAAGCTCCCGCCCTGTTCCACCTCAGAACTAATGGCCTTAAGTGCCTTCTTGAGCTTGGCATTACTGCACTGTTCCGTTAGCACAGATAAACAGCGCAACATCCCGACCCCAGCATTAAACATGGCCGCAAATTGACGGGAAAAAACCGCCCGGTCTTTGACGGTAATACTCGCTAGGGCTGCGCTGATGTTTTCTTCCAGCGCCTCAAAATCAAACCCTTTCTTTTCTTCTTTCGGGAAGGCACTAGTCATAGGAATAGAGTATCGGTATGCGAGACGACAGGGCGGATTTAGGGGGTGGCGCTGGGGTTAGCGTTTGGCTTTTGCTGGCGCACTGGGCTGACCACCTTTGAGGATGCGTGGATCAACCAGACGCGCTAATTCATCAATTTTTGAGGTTTTGGACATCGCGTCTTCGTAGGTCACTTTGCCTTCATTGACCAAACGGGCAAGACACATTTCCATCGTCTGCATCCCCATTTTTGATCCCATCTGAATCGACGAGTAGATCTGTGTGGTTTTGCCTTCCCGGATCAGGTTGGCGATCGCCGGGGTGTTCACCATGATTTCGTGAGCCGCGCAACGCCCGCCCCCGACTTTCTTGAGGAGGTTTTGCGAGCAGACCCCCACCAGAGAGCCACCCATTTGGGCGCGGATTTGGGGCTGTTGAATCGGAGGGAAAACGTCGAGCATCCGGTCGATCGTCGCTGAGGCAGAGTTGGTGTGTAGGGTTCCGAAGACGAGGTGACCGGTTTCTGCGGCGGAAATGGCGAGGGAAATCGTTTCGAGGTCTCGCATTTCTCCCACCAGGATGATATCGGGATCTTCCCGCAGGGCGGCTTTGAGTGCATTCCCAAAACTTTTGGTATCTTCACCTTTTTGGCGCTGGTGAAACAGACTTTTGATATTGGGAAATACATACTCGATCGGGTCTTCCACCGTCAGGATATGCTCCGATCGGGTGCGGTTAATCAAATCTAGAATCGCCGCCATCGTCGTGGTTTTTCCCGATCCCGTTTGTCCCGTAATCAGCACCATGCCCCGAGGACGCATCGCCATCTCACGCATGATCTCCGGTACGCCCAACTTATCAAAATTGGGAATCTCCGAGGCCAAAGCCCGCAAGCAGGCCGCAAAACAGCCCCGCTCACGATAGACATTCACCCGGAACCGCGATAAACCTTTCACCCCGTAGGCGCAGTCAAGTTCCCAGTTTTGTTCTAAGTCTTTCCGTTGGTTGTTATTCAACATGCTGAAGATCAGCCGTTGGCATTCATCCGGAGCCAGGGATTCACCGAATTGTGTCTGAGGCGTGAGCTTACCGCTAATGCGGAAGAAAATCGGCGCTCCCGCCTGAATGTGCATGTCGGAACCACCTTGCTCGACAAGCGACTCCATTACATCTTCGATTACAAAATCCATGAGTACGGTTCTCCTATGGGTCGGTTCGATCGCCAGCGACAGTTGTAGACTTTCCGGCTGTCAGATTGTCAGATTGTCCAGAAATTAGAATGCGTCGGCGCTGAACAACAGCATTCTCAAGTGGGAGTGGTGGACGGTGGATGACGGGTGAAGGATTCGCGAAGCCTGACGCGAATTTTGGGGCTGACTTGATCAACAACGGTGTATCAATAGCATGACCGTTCAGACTATTTTGAGCCTGACCCGCTAGATCACGTCGGGGTTTACATCAATCATCGCTTTCTTGAATCTAGTGATCTGCTAGTGATCTAATTGATCCGTCCAAGTTGGCTCAATTTAAGCTTACCCAAGATAGCGTTGATGTTGATCGCAGACCTCAATCCTCAAACCGAGGCGTCATGCAATACAAACATTCCATCCAGTCCGGCTGTAAGCCTGCATTACAGGTTTTACAGGTCAGTGAACTTTTGCGTTTGGCTTTCATCTCGGCTTCAAGACCCGTATCGGTAAAGGTGACCCGTTCCACCTCTTCAAAGGTGGTGTGTCCCTGACGGACGAGCTTGAGGCTATAGGCCAATAGGGTGGTCATTCCCTCTTCAACGGCTTTCTCTGCCACCCGTTCGGTTGGCGCACCGGCGTTAATTAAAGCCGTCACTTCCTCCGAGTTTTGGAGAAACTCATACACCCCGACCCGGCCTTTATACCCAATGCCGTTGCATTTTTCGCACAGTTCACCGGAGGCCGCTAGTTCTTTGCGCTCCTGGGGGGGGATCACCTTGGCGCGATAGAACGTGGAGTCGGTTTCGTCTTTACCCCGCATACCGTAGCGTGCGAGTTCATTGTCGCTGGGTTGATAAGCTTCGCGACATTCACTGCAAACACGACGCATGAGGCGTTGAGCCAAAACCCCGAGCAGTGCGCCCGAAACCATGAACGGCTCGACTCCCATTTCATCGAGGCGAGCGATCGCCCCGGCAGCGTCGTTGGTGTGAAGGGTGGTTAAGACCAAGTGACCGGTGAGTGCAGCTTCGATCGCGGTTTTCGCCGTTTCTTTATCTCGGGTTTCTCCCACCAGCAGGATGTCCGGGTCTTGCCGCAAAAACGCCCGCAGAATATTGGCAAACGTGAGATCTTTCTCACGAATCACCTGACACTGGGTGATACCCGGTAGCGCATACTCGATCGGATCTTCTGCCGTACTGATATTGACGCCCGGATCGTTACGCTCTGCGAGTACGGAATACAGCGTCGTCGATTTACCCGACCCCGTCGGCCCCGTCACCAAAATCAGACCGAAAGGCCGACCGGCAATTTCTCGCACCTTGGCGAGGGTTTCTTCATCGGTAATCAGCTTGTCCAGACCGAGCTGGGTTGACGAGTTATCGAGAATTCGGAGGACAATTTTTTCGCCGTAGCGACTGGGGAGCGAGTTAACGCGAAAGTCAACCGCACGGCCTTGGAACATGCGGCGAATCCGACCATCCTGGGCTTGCCGACGTTCGGCGATGTCCATATCCGAGATGATCTTGAAGCGCGATGTGATCGCCGAGACAATTTGCTTCGGTAAGCGTGGGAATGGCTCCGACAAGATGCCGTCTTTCCGCATCCGAATTTGAAGATACTCTTCCTGTGGTTCAACGTGAATATCCGAAACCCCGTCACTCAAAGCTTTCCGCAGAATTTTATTCACCAGGCTAACCACGCTTTTATCGTTGGCGTCGCCTTCTTCTTCCAGATCTTGTGCTTCGGGAGGCGCTTCTTCTAGTTCACCATCCTCACCTGTGGAGGGACTAAAATCTTCAACGGAAATCGCATTCTTTTCGTCTGCTTCCCGTGCCTGTAATGCCGCTTCACGCTTGACTTGCTCGTCTAGATACAACGAAATCGTCTGCTGAAAATCTTCGAGGGAAATCACACGACGGACAAGCTGAAGATCCTGGCTACGTAGAATCCGGCGGAGTTCGTCCTGTGCCTCAAGGTTGTCGGGGTCTACCATTGCCACCGAAACGTGATCACCCGATCGCTCGAGGGGCAGACAGTTGTAGCGGCGGCAGGTATCGACCGGCACGGCGTCTAGTAATGCGTTCATGTGTCCGGGCTTCATGTCGGCCACGTCCGGATCAAATGAATCCACACCGTGCAAGATTTTTAGCTCAAAGAGTTGCTGTCGTTTGTACTGAAGGACTAAATCTGGCGGTAGCTGCTTTCCCGTGATTTGTTGAATCACCTCGGTGAGTGGTTGACCGGTGCGCCGACATTCTTTATGGGCTTGGTTCATCTGTTCCGGACTGACATGCCCCGCTCGGATCAGTTTGTTACCGAAGGGTGAGAAGTTCGTCTGAACCACCAAAGATCGGCGAGCTTTGGAAGATTGAGACGCACTGGAAGAAGTGTTGGTCATGGTGAGGGATTGCAGCAGTAGGTCGCGATCGAGGCGCATCAGATGGCAAGTGTCACTGTGACAAACGTGAAGCGGTTGCGTTCGTCACTCGTCTTCAAGTGTAGCTTACGAAATTCTACGCAATTTATCTGGGTTTTTCGGCTAGCCATGATCGTCTTGATAATCGATTGGGTTATGGTGTTAAACGTCTCGGCCTCGATCGAGCTCGGGCATCTTTCTGTGAAGATTTTGAGATCTTGAAGGTTATACACCAACGAAGCAAGGTGAAAAACGCTGGATCAAGACTCAGGACTATGGGTCAGACTCAGACATTGCTTTGCTTTAGTGGCTTACTTCGCCACTTGTCGTCATCAACCTTTAAGATCTCGTTGTAGCTACAGCCCCCCCCAGGAAGGAATGCGAACGATGATTGAAGATGAAAAACAGCTAGACGCAGATACGTCGGCAACGGATGCCGCATCGAGCGCGGACGGGACGCCACCCAATGCGGGGATGGATGCCGATACGATTCCGGTTCACGATGCGATCGATCCCCTGGTCGCAGAAGCCGCAGCAGCCACTGAAGCGGCTCAGGAAGCTTCATCCGAGGTTTCGATCGAAGCGCTCGAAGCTTTGAAGACCACCGCAGAGATTGCCCAGGCGCAGCTTGAGGAGTTCAAGGCGCAGTACACTCGCCTTGCAGCGGATTTTGAGAATTTTCGTAAGCGGACTCAGAAAGAAAAGCAAGATCTCGAGGAGCAGTCAAAGTGCAACTCCATCAAAGAGTTACTGCCCGTGGTCGATAACTTTGAACGCGCCCGCGCTCACATCAAACCCCAAAGTGATGGCGAAATGACCATTCACAAAAGCTATCAAAGTGTCTATAAACAGCTTGTGGAAGCACTGAAGCGTCTTGGGGTTGCGGCGATGCGTCCGGAAGGGGAGATTTTCGACCCGAACCTGCATGAAGCCGTGATGCGTGAGCAAACCGATGAGCATCCCGATGGTACGGTGCTAGAAGAACTCATGCGTGGCTATGTGATGGGCGATCGGGTTCTGCGTCATGCCATGGTTAAAGTGGCGACGGCTCCCGATTTTGTGCCAAGTGAAGCGCCGGATACCTCTAGCAGCGAAAGTTCTGAGTAAATCGAGCGGGCGTGTTGTTTCGGGTTCCTAGGCCGCTTTGTCTACAATTTAACCGCAAGCAATCGCGTCAAAATTCGATGCACGCAGGATACAGCGGTCGAATCTGTTCCACGTGCCCGCAATCTTAACGCTAAAATCAAGATCAAATCGCCGCCGGGGACACTCGGAGGCTTAAAACGTGCGTGGAGGCAATCGTTAGTCTGGTTTACCAGCAGCCGTCGATGAAGCGCAAACCCACTTAAAAGTCGAGCAACTGGCTTGTTCGCTTGCTAGGGAATCCCCGCGCCGGTTGGCCGGGGAAGATGTCAAAATGTCCTCTTCAGTCTCACCCCCAGGCAGTATTCAAGCTCATGGGCAAAGTCATCGGAATCGACCTCGGCACGACCAATAGCTGCGTAGCAGTGCTAGAAGGTGGTAAACCCGTCGTGATTGCCAACTCAGAAGGTGGGCGTACCACTCCGAGTATGGTCGGCTTCGGCAAGAATGGCGATCGACTCGTCGGTCAACTTGCCAAGCGTCAAGCGGTCACCAATGCTGAAAACACGGTGTTTAGCATTAAGCGTTTCATCGGACGGCGTTGGGATGAAACGGAATCCGAGCGATCGCAGGTTCCCTACACCTGCATCCTGGGGCGTGACGATACGGTTGACGTGGAAATTCGCGGTGTCCGCCATACGCCGCAGGAAATCTCGGCGATGGTGTTGCAGAAGCTCAAGCAAGATGCAGAAGCGTACCTCAACGAGCCGGTTACGCAAGCTGTGATCACGGTTCCGGCCTACTTCACCGACGGCCAACGGCAAGCCACCAAGGATGCAGGCACGATCGCCGGACTTGAAGTCTTACGGATCATCAACGAGCCGACCTCGGCAGCCTTGGCCTACGGCCTTGATAAGCAGGACACGGAGCAAACCGTTCTGGTGTTTGACCTCGGGGGCGGCACGTTTGACGTTTCAGTCATGCAACTGGGCGACGGCATCTTTGAAGTCAAGTCCACCGCCGGTAACAATCACCTCGGTGGCGATGATTTTGACAATGCCGTCCTGAGTTGGCTGGTGGCAGAGTTTGCGAGCCAGACCAATATCGACCTGTCCGGCGACAAGATGGCCTTGCAGCGAATTCGCGAGGCCGCCGAAAAAGCCAAAATTGAACTATCGAGCGCTCAGTCTACGTCGATTAATCTGCCGTTTATTACCGCTGATGAAACCGGCCCGAAGCACCTCGAACTCGACTTTGCCCGATCGCAATTTGAGGAGTTGACCCAGCCTCTGATCGATAGCACGATCGGCCCGGTGGAAAGCGCGTTGCAGGATTCGGGGCTCATGCCGGACGAGATTGACCGAATTATTCTGGTGGGGGGTTCGACGCGAATTCCTGCGGTTCAGGCAGCAATCTCGAACTATTTCGGTGGTCGAACTCTCGATCGATCGGTCAATCCCGACGAAGCCGTCGCCACGGGAGCCACCATCCAAGCCGGGGTCTTGGGCGGTGAAGTCCAGGATGTGCTGCTGCTCGATGTGACCCCCCTCTCGCTCGGGATCGAAACACTTGGCGAAGTCTTCACGAAAGTCATCGAGCGCAATACGACCATTCCGACCAGTAAATCGCAGATGTTTTCGACCGCGACGGATGGCCAAACCTCCGTCGAAGTCCACGTCCTTCAAGGCGAACGAGCCTTAGCGAGCGATAACAAAAGCCTCGGAAGCTTTACCCTGATGGGCATTCCGCCTGCACCGCGCGGCATCCCACAAATTGAAGTGTCATTTGAGATCGACGCCAACGGTATTTTGAACGTGTCCGCACGGGATAAAGGCACAGGTCGCGCTCAGAGCATTCAAATCTCCAATACCGGCGGTCTCAGCGCCAGTGAGATTGAACAAATGCGTCAGGAGGCGGAAGCCAACGCCGATCGCGATACCCGTCAGCGAGCCTTGATCGAACTGCGTAACCAGGCGGAAGCGCTGTTTTACAACTATGAAGACACCCTCAAGCACAACGCCGACATGGTGCGCGAGGAAATGAAAGTGGATGTGGAGGAAAAAGGCCGGACTCTACGCGAAGTGATGGTCGGCGAGGATCTCGAAGCTGCACGTGCTGCGCTGGATCACTATCAGCAGGCGCTGTTTGCGATCGGCTCAGAAATCGTAACCAACGGCAAAATCCCCCCAGCTTGGGGAGTACCATGCCGCAGACCTGGCGCTCCCCAGGTT
>JAAUPN010000033.1 GCA_012033105.1 Coleofasciculaceae cyanobacterium RL_1_1 | reverse complement strand
CAGGCTAAACGGGGAGTATTGCAACAATGAACCTGTGTCGTTTGTGGGCGCGATCAGCAGACCCAGCCCAAACGGAACCGCACAGATCAGAACAACCAACAGGGCGCGACGCTTGGCAAAGCCGCGATCGATCTCCAAGGCCGCGCGTCGCTGGGTGACCGCAATCATATAAACCGATAGGGCTAGCACGATCAGATAGGTGACGAGTTTGAGCCAGCCTGCGGTGTACCAGGTGTCAGGGTTGAGCTGATCGGGGAAACGGAAGAAGACGGTGATTTCGGAGGCGAAGACATCGGAGATCGGCGGTGTGCTGCGGAATTTGTGCCACAGGTCTGGTAGGGAGCTGATCGCGCCGATCGCAAACGGCACGATGACTTTCCAGGTCGCTTTTGTCCGCAATGTTCCGAGAAACACGTCTTCCAGAAAACAGCTCGTCAGAATCGCAAAAAATCCGTAACCACCAACCAACAATTGAAAGGATGCACTGAACCCGGCAAAAAGTGCCGCGAGGTAGCGCCGATCGCCTAAAAACAGGCCGATCGCGATTAGCACAAAGCCATAGGCGATCGACTTCGCTCCAAAGTCCGGCAGGAGAACTTCATCGGCGATCACACTTTGGGGATCGTTGGCCGCGAGCAGGAGACCGTAGGCCAGCAAAAATAACTTGAGGTAGTGACGTTTGAGGTTGGGAAAACGTCCGGTGCAGACCAGCAACAGCGAGGCGATCGTCACGCCTGCAAACCCGAAATAGACCGGTGCGGCACTGTCGATCGGCACTAAACGATTGAAGCCAAGCCAAAGCGAAACCGCTAGGAGCGAAGCACCCAGTCGTAGGTCAAGCTGGCGCGTGATCAAGGCCAGTCCGAGAGCTAAGAGGCCATAGCAAACCAAGCGCCCCAGGACGATCGTGCCAGTCATGCCGATCAGCCCCGCACTTGTGCCTGTCAGCCAGTCAAACAATCCCGGATGACTCACCGCCTGATTCAGATACCAATCCTGCGGTAACCACCCTGGATCGGCCAGTTGACGCGCGATCGTTAACACCTTGATTTCGTGGCTGAGGGGCTGAAATGTCCAGTTATAGGGCATGAGCAGCAGCGTAATCACGACCAGGAGGGCGATCGTACGCGGCCACAGGGAAGCCCAGCGGTGCGAGGAGCGGGACACAGACAAGCGGGAGACAGTCACAAGTAGGGAAAACGACCAGACGGCGTATATAACAGCAAGAATCCTACGCTTTACAGCGGCTAGCGAAATCCTACAGGCAATCGTCAAATTTCGTTATTGTTTGCCATGGATCGGACGTATCGCCGGAGAGCTATACGATCTGAGGGGATTATCGGTCGAAGCTACCACGATCGCACAATGCGATTGCGACCGGGAGCGCCGAGGCGAGCCTCGGTTTCATTATTCAGGCGAGGGGCGATCGCATCGAGGCGACTATCGGTCTTGCCCCAGTATTGTTCGAGAGCGCGTAAGAGCGTGTCCTGCTGTTCCCGAAAATTTAGGGTGTAATCTTCGCCTTCGTTGAAAATCGCAAACCAGACCAGGCCGCGATCGCGCGTCGGGAAGACCCCCGCCAGCGCACTGGTATCCCAGAGCGTCCCAGTTTTCGCCGTGGTATCGATCGGCATCGATCGATCGTCCATCGTGCCGCCATCCAGGCCAAAAATCGGCAGTACATCCCCCACGGTTAAGCCATGAGGCCAGAGGTGACGCTGAATCGCCGCCAAAATCGCGCAGGCCGCACGCGGGGAAATTTGATTATTGCGATCAAGTCCTGAGCCGTCCGCAAGCTGAATCTCGATCACTGGAACACGAGCCAGTTGGGCGACGCGGGCAGCGATGGCCTCGGGCGTCCCCACCCGATCGGCCAGCTCCTGCGCCAGGATGTTATCGCTGTAAACATTCATGTGTTTTAGCAAGCCGATCGCACTCAGCGATCGATGGACGATCACCGGCTCCGGATCACCCAGGCGATTGCTCTTACCACGGCGACGATCGCGTCTGACCGGAATCTTAGGGCGGGGCGTCCCTTTCGCCATGCGCAAATAGGCCGATTCAATCTCTGGCGTCCAGTTCTCCGGCGACCAAGTCCGGCGCAGTATCGTCGCCACCGTCTCCGGATCATCTTCCCCCTCTAGCATCACATCCCCCTCCACGACGATCTCGCCCACCACTCGATCAATCCCCGCCTCCTGGAGCGCATTCCCCAACTCCAACGCCTCTTCGTAGACAAAAAATGGATCGCGATCGCCCGAGACAATAAGCTGACCGTACAGCGTCCCGTCCTCCACCTCACCGCGCACCAGTACCGTCGTCTCGATCGCCCAATCCACCGATAACGCATCCAGCACCGCCAGCGTCGTCGCCAACTTCGTAATCGACGCCGCCCGTCGCACCTCCATCCCCTGGTGCGACCCCAGCCCTGTAATATCTGCCTGCAACCACAGTCCCTGATCCTGACGCTGCATCCCCGCCCCCTCCAGCGCCTTCAGATACGCATCGATCGTCCGGTTGACCTCTAGATCCGTTTGGGGAACCGCAACCCCCCAGGCATCCGGTGGCGGCAGGGGACTGCGTGAGGCCGAGGCTTCGATGCCTGCTGTTTCAAGCCAGAGTGAAAGTAAACCAGAACTGATTAATTCGAGCACGATCAAGCCTAAAAAGTCGTGAGGTTGTGCGCGGGACGTTCACCCGAACTGGGAACGGTGTTGCTCCACTGCCTCAGGTTAAACCATCGCTCATCGATCGCGAGCCTATTCCCCTGCCCTTGGCGTCACCCTAAAACCACGATCAACCGCTCGATCGCCAGAGTCCATCCCGTTTTTAGCCAAACTCAACCACAAGCAGAGATCCGCTCAGACGTGGGGAATTCAGGCCAGAGGAGTAAAACCATTCATGCCCGATCGCTTGAAATTGCGTCATCTCAGGCTTTTATATTTACTGTCAAGTCGTCTGGTAGAATTCTGTGAGACTTTCACCGTTAACGAGAGATGGCATTGGCAAGGGCAAGAGTTGCAGTAGATGTAATGGGCGGGGACTACGCGCCCGATGAAATTTTAGCGGGAGCCGTCCAAGCACAGGCCGAACTCGAAGCCGATGTCATCCTCGTTGGCGACCCCGAGACGATCGCGGCTTCTCTGGAGAAACAAGGCTTGACCACGGATGCTCAAATCGTCGCATCCGAAGGCGTGATCGACATGCACGACGAGGCCATGAGCGGCCTCAAGCGCAAACCAAAAGCGTCGATTAGCGTCGCGATGAGCCTCGTCAAGCAAGGAGAGGCCGATGCCGTCTTTTCGGCGGGTCATTCCGGCGCGTCGATGGCAGCGGCCTTGTTGCGAATTGGCCGCCTACCGGGCATCGAACGTCCGGCGATCGGCGCGATCATGCCCTCGGCAATTCCTGACCACCCGCTACTGATGTTAGATGTTGGCGCGATCGTGGACTGTCGCCCTCGCTACCTCGAACAATTTGCCCGCATCGGCACGATTTATAGCAAATACGCCCTTGGCGTTGAATCGCCGCGCGTCGGTCTTCTGAGCATTGGTGAAGAATCGAGCAAAGGCAACGACCTCACCCTGAAAACCCATCAGCTCCTGAAAGAAAACGCCCAGATTCCGTTCGCGGGCAACGTCGAAGGCCGGGATGTCCTCTCGGGCAACTTTGACGTGGTGGTCTGCGATGGCTTTGTCGGCAATATCCTGTTGAAGTTTGCCGAAGCAGTTGGCGATGTCATGCTTCAGCTTTGCCAGGAAGAAATTCTCACGGATCTCGACGACACCACCAAAGCGACCCTCGCCCCGCGTTTTAAACGATTTAAGCAGCGCGTTGACTACGTGGAACACGGCGGCGCTTTGCTGCTCGGGATTGATGGCATTTGTGTTATTGGTCACGGGTCGTCGAAAGCACCGACGATTTATAACGGTATTCGTTTAGCTAAAGATGCGGTGGAACGCGGCGTCATCGATCGCCTGCGTGAAGCTGAACTGGTGACTCCATAGTGAGTTACGGGGTTACGGCCTGTCTGTTGGTCAGACCGGCTGCGGGGTCTCCGAAGGTCTTTGAGTCGCCCGTCTGTTTTTCTTTCTCAGTTAGTGTTTCGATCCTATGGCGACTCCCGGTATAGCGATCGTCGGCTGCGGCTCTGCCGCTCCCACGACCGTGCTCGACAACGATACCCTCGGCAAACTTGTCGAGACTTCCGATGATTGGATCTCGACGCGCACCGGCATTCGTCGTCGTCACGTCGCGTCGCCGGATATTTCCCTGGTGGATCTCGCGGTGCAAGCGAGCGCACGGGCGATCACCATGGCCGATATCGATCCGGATCAGATTGATCTCGTCGTTTTAGCGACCTCAACGGCTGATGATCTCTTTGGTAGTGCCGCCTCGATTCAACACGCCGTCGGAGCGAAGCAGGCCGTTGCGTTTGATCTGACGGCGGCCTGTTCGGGCTTTCTGTTTGGCTTGGTGACGGTGTCGCAGTTTCTCCAAACTGGCGTCTACAAAAATGCGTTGCTTGTCGGTGCGGATCTCCTCTCGCGCTGGGTGGACTGGGACGATCGGCGTACCTGTGTACTGTTTGGCGATGGTGCGGGTGCGATCGTGATTCAGGCCAATCCCGATTCGCCCGGTTTGCTGGGGTTTGATCTGCATAGCGATGGCAGTCAAAACGGTTGCCTCACGTTGCGCTATGAGTCGGCAGAACGTCCGCTGATCGACGGCATGTCGGCCAATCGGGGGCGTTATGGCTTCCTCGATATGGTGGGCAAAGATGTCTATAAATTTGCCGTGACGCGCGTACCGGAAACGATCGAAAAGTCGCTGTTTCGGGCTGACCTGACGATCGAGGATATTGACTGGTTATTGCTCCATCAGGCCAATCAGCGCATCGTGGAGGCGGTTGCCAAACGCTTAAAAATTCCCATCGATCGCGCCTTGGGCAATCTCAGCGAGTATGGCAACACGTCTGCTGCTTCGATTCCCCTGGCGCTGGATGAAGCCGTGCGATCGGGGCGGGTCAAACCGGGCGATACGATCGCGGCGTCCGGCTTTGGGGCGGGTTTATCCTGGGGATCGGCGATTTTCCGCTGGGGTCTCTAGCGCTACGCTGCAAGCAAGGCAGACTAAACCGTGGCGGATTCACAGCCCAAATCACAGCCCAAATCACAGCCCAAATCACGGTCAAAATTACAGCCAAAACGACGAGTGATTTAATTAACTGGATCGAATTCATCACAGTACAAGGAGCAATTATTTAACATCATGGCTAAAACCGTATGGGTCTTTCCGGGACAGGGATCGCAAGCCCAAAACATGGGTCTCGATTTACTCGATCGCCCCGGCGTGCGTGACACCTTCGATCGAGCGGCAGCCATCCTCGGCTGGTCTGTGCACGATCGCATCGGTGGTGACGAAACCGAACTCTCCCAAACGATTTACACCCAACCCTGCCTCTACACCGTGGAATGCATCCTCGTGGATCTCCTCAAAGCAGCGGGAGAAGCACCCGATGTCGTTGCCGGTCATAGCTTGGGTGAGTACGTGGCGCTCTATGCTGCCGGGGTGATCGACTTTGAAACGGGCTTGCGGTTGGTGAAGCGTCGCGGCGAACTGATGCAAAATGCCGAAGGGGGACAGATGATGGCGATGATGAAGTTTGATCGCGAGCAGCTCGAAGCCGCGATCGCCGCCACCGAGGGCGTCGTCTTAGCCAATGATAATAGCCCGCTCCAAGCGGTGATTTCTGGTACGCCCGAGGCCGTTGACGCGATCGCCGCCACCGTCAAAAGCCGCCGTGCCGTCAAACTCAACGTCTCCGGAGCCTTTCACTCACCCTTCATGGAATCCGCCTCCCAGAACTTTGACACCATACTTGCCACGGTTCAATTTAACGACGCCACGATTCCCGTGATGTCCAACGTAGACCCTACTCCCGAAACTGCCGCCGCTGCCCTGCACGATCGCCTCTCGCGCCAAATGACCGGCTCAGTCCGCTGGCGTGAAATTTCCCTCAGTTTGCCCGAACTCGGCGTTAGTCGCGTCGTCGAAGTCGGCCCCGGCAAAGTCCTAACCGGTCTGATTGGCCGCACCGTCAGCGACCTCGAACTGGTGAATATCCAAGGCGCAAATGATCTCACAGCAGTCGCCGTTTAACCACTACAGGCCCAGACTGACACCATGACCACGGCCAATCTCGAAACCCGCGATCGCGAGCCCTTCAGTAGCTTCATGCTCTATCACCTGCTGAAATGGCCGGTGGTTAATCCCCTCTTGCGTCTGTATTTCTGTGGTCGCATCTACGGCGCGGAACACGTCCCCGCTCAGGGCGCATTCGTCGCCGTTAGCAATCACGCCAGTTATGCCGATCCGCCGCTGCTGTCCTGTGCGGTGGGTCGTCCGGTGGCGTTCATGGCTAAGGAAGAATTGTTTAGCAATCCTGTGCTGCGTGGGGCGATCCAACTGTACGGAGCCTATCCTGTACGTCGCCAAAAGGCCGATCGCCACGCCATCAAAACAGCGCTCACCATGCTAGAGCAGGGCTGGTCAACGGGGGTATTCCTCACCGGAACGCGCACCCCGGACGGTACGATCACCAAACCCAAAACTGGCGCAGCGCTGCTCGCCGCCAAGGCAGGCGTTCCGCTCTTGCCCGTTAGTCTTTGGGGTACACAGGAAATTCTGCGCAGTGGCTTTCCGCGTCCGGCTCCCGTCACCATTCGGATCGGCGAACCGATCGATCCTCCCACCTCGACCACACACAGCGAACTCGATCGCGTCACCCAATTGTGCGCCGCTCGCATCACCGAACTCCACAATCTCGGTCGTTAACCTTAAAGCACCTCGCAAACGCGATCAACATCAACGGTCTGAAACGATCCGATCAATCGCCCCCACAACACCCCCTCCACAACCATTCGCTAACAGCTCCTTAAAAATACTTAATCAAACGTCCATTTCACTTCTTCGGCTGCACGCTGTTTCTTTTGCTCTAAGTATTGCTTACCGAGGGCTGAGATTGGCTGCATTCGTTGTTTGCTTTGTTGAGCGCGACGCTGACGCGCCCGCTGCTCGGGGATGATCACCCGCTCAACTAGAAAATCGAGGGTTTGCTTCCGCACCCAACCGCGATCGATCAAAATCTCAGAGAAAGACTTACCGGTCATCTCGTGATCGTATTGCAGCACCGGTAATTGAGCCTGAACAACCAGGCCGGATTCTAAGAGATAAACCAGCAAGCGTTTTTCACCAACACGCTCTTCATGAGTCCGCTCGCGATCGTCAAGCTGTGGATCGAGGGGCAAATTAAGGCTGTTCATGACGTCTATCCTGCTCTAGTTTACGGCAAATGTGGGGATGCCCTCAGGGTGATGCGATACTCTGACACGCTTCTACCATCTCGTAAAACCGGCTACGTATACTTAGTGGATTTTGAGGGTGGCCTTCCCATACTATCAAACTTATATCCGTAAATCTACGAGTTCATGAAGAGCGTATCGCTCCTAAAAAATTTCAGACTACGGTTTAACCATGCTAAAGCTCGCTACACTGAGTGACTGCGAACAAAACCGACGTGATCCGCGTCAGAAAAGCTCAAGAACCAACCATTAGCCCGATTTTTCTACTGTATGCGCCCATCTTTCCGTCACACCCTTAGCTCTGCTGTCTGTATGCTGGTCGTTTGGAGCGTAGGCTTTAGTCCGCTTCATGCCGAGCTGTTTGATAGCGCCCTCGATCGCCTACCCGTGAATGACCGAGTGGCTCTGCGCGATGGAGACGTGACCGTCAGTGTGACGGAAGACGGCCTCTACACCACACGAGTTTTGGTAGAAACCTCGGCAGCTCAAGTGTGGGAGGTGCTAACGGACTATGAAGGTAGCGTCTCCTATGCCCCCAATATGGTGTCGAGTACGGTGCTGGAAACAGACGGCGATCGCACGATCGTCGAACAAGTCAGCGAACGCAAAATTTTGTTTTTCACCTTTCGATCGCGTATTCGCAGCGAAAATATTGCGTCCGGGGAGCGACGGATTGATTTTCGGGCGATCGAGGGCGATTTTCCCATCCTCGACGGTTACTGGCAAATCGAACCGATCGCGCCTATTTTCCGGCGCCGAGCCGACGGCGGTGCTGATTGAACAACAGGTAACGGTCGTACCACCCGATGGAGTTCCGGGCGATATTTTTCGTGATGCCTTCCAGTCTTCCCTGGCTGAACTGATGCAAGCCTTAAAGGGCGAAATCGAACGTCGCGCAGCACTGGCAAGCGAGTAAACGCAGCGCAATGGGGTTTTAACTGCCCCAATTATTGAGATTGGCTGACTCGCTACTTCCAGAACCTCGCGCTGATCGCCACGGCCACTGGTAACATTCCGCTAACAGCCACAGCGCGGAAATACAATGCGCAGCTCCCACCGAAATCACCCAAACCTGGGGAACCCATGCCCCCCGAGACCCCGCCAGCGGCGGAAACAGGTACACGGCGAGCCCTGCAATCGTGGTGGGCAGGACGGTAAAAACCAGCAGGCTGATGATCGCGAGGCCGTTCAGGCGCAAGTCTCGCCGGTAGGTTGGTAACCAGCGATCGCGCTGCCAATGATAGGACAGCGCCGGGGCTGTGCTGAGTGATCGGGCGATCTGCGATCGCAGATCCAACTCAATCAGATTTCCGCAATAGGTGCAGCCATGAGCCTCCATCATTTCTAAACGATACAGTTCACCCCGACGACAGGTCGGGCAAGGATAAATTTGGTCGCGTTGTGGTCGTTGACGGGATAAATTCCACACGATCGCGCATTCCTCTAGACGGTTCAACCACTGATTCAAGGGTCACTCAAGATCGCAAACGGCTTGCGGGGAAAAGCGCACCCAGTCACGCTAAAGGCGGTTCACTCCAACCCATGCCAAACTCATTTAACCCATGCAAAAAATCAGGCTCATTCAAACTCGTCTAAGCCGATTCAAGGAGTAGATGAGCCAAACGAAAACGCCGTGATGACAGTTGTAGCGTGTCCTCACGATTATGGCAAAGCGATGCACCTCTCGCTGATGCCGCTCCCCAAAAACTTAATCTGGAATCAATAGAAATCAAGAAAACTTATTGTGGCTTACCGGCTAGGGTGGGTTAAACAAACACAACCCACCCCCTCAAACCGGCAGGTTTAGCCGAGTTGGTCGCCACGGCGATATTGAAGATATGCAGCAACGAACAGTCCGATCAGGGTCGTCGGAACCAGACCCAGCACAATACCAGAAAGCAGGGGTTCGATCATGTCGAGAAACTCCTAAAACCAAGCAAGAACAACTCAAACATACTATAAGTTTTTTGACCACGTATGACGGTATCGCCGAAGGCTAAGGCGTGAGACCGTTGATCGCGAGGCAAACCGGGCTGGACTTTAAAGAGATCTTAAGCTTTGACGATCGCAGATCCTAGATTTTGGCTAGTGAGTCTTTTATGATTGATACATAGATTCATAAATTTTTGTACAGCCCCTGACGCCCCTGAGTCCATTGAATAACCAGATTGCCGAGATTGAACTCGATATCCCGTTTCAGCGAGTAGCCTTGGCTGTCATTGCAGGCTTGTTATTCATCAGCCTTACGATCTATGGGGTCAGCCAATGGCAAGCCTCTGATCCCTACACCCGGAGCGTTCTCAGTCTGGAGGGGCAACGGGAGAACGGTCAAGAAATTTTTCAGATGAACTGTGCCGGATGTCATGGCATCCAAGCTGATGGCTTGGTTGGCCCGACGCTCCACGGCATCGCGACACGTCGAACCTCCGCCAGCCTGATTCAGCAAGTGACGAGTGGTAAAACTCCGCCCATGCCGCAGTTTCAACCCAAACCCCAGGAAATGGCGGATCTATTGGCTTACTTATCCCAGGTTTGAGAGGTTTGAGACTTGGGGTGAAATCTGGGGTGAAATCGGGCGAAATTTGGTGTGAGACTTAGGCAGGACTTACGCAAACTATCGAAACTCGTCGGGGCGTCATGGCAATGTGCCCACAGCATTGCTTGGTTCTAGCCGGTCAGTGCGTCAGTCCTGTCGATGTCGTACGATCGTCGATAACCCACTACGATAAAATGCCCTGGGCATACGCTGTCATTGATGTGACTCTGGTTAACCCGACTCGCATCGCCGGGATGTACCCATGAGTTTCCATGATTTGCGTTCGTCCTTTATCCTTGCCCGATCGCCCGCGAGATAACCCTTGGCCTCTTCTGACTCGTCCCTCACCCCCGTTACGATTTACACCGATGGAGCCTGTCGCGGCAATCCTGGCCCTGGTGGCTACGGTGTCGTCTTGCTGTACGGCACATTGCGCAAAGAGTTATCTGCCGGTTTTCAGCGCACCACGAATAACCGGATGGAACTGCTGGCAACGATCGTCGGGTTAGAAGCGTTGAAAAAGCCCTGTGCGGTAACGCTGTATACGGACTCGAAGTATATCGTTGATGCCATGAAACAGGGCTGGGCAAAGCGGTGGCGTGCGAATGGTTGGAAGCGAAACCAGAAAGAAATGGCAAAAAATCCGGATCTATGGGAGCGCTTACTTGAGATTTCGGCACAGCATCGGGTTGATTTTTGTTGGGTCAAGGGACATTCGGGCAATATCGAAAATGAACGCTGTGATCAGCTTGCTGTCGCGGCGTCTCATGGTTCTGACCTCGCGATCGATACCGTCTATGCCCAAGGCAACGCTTAATCCTTCGCTATGATCGTTCCTGCTCCCATTCCCGATCGCGATCATCCACTCGACGCGACCTCACGATCATCCGCGCTTCAGCTCGGCCATCATCGCTTGGTGTGGGGAACTCGTACCTACATCATGGGCATCTTGAATGTGACGCCCGATAGTTTTAGCGATGGCGGTGAATGTGATCGAGTCGATACCGCGATCGCTCGCGCTCGTGAAATGATTGCAGCGGGAGCCGATATTCTCGATCTTGGGGGACAATCAACCCGTCCTGGGGCGGAGGAAGTCGGTGTGGAGATTGAATGCGATCGCGTGATTCCCGTGATTACGGCTATTCGCGCAGAAAGTGATATTCCGATCTCGATCGATACCTACCACAGCACCGTGGCTCGTGCTGCGATCGCCGCCGGAGCTAACCTGGTGAATGACGTGACCGGCGGACAGAGTGACACCGCGATGTTGCCAACGATCGCAGAACTCGGTGTTGCAGCTTGTTTGATGCACATGCGCGGCACACCCAAGACGATGCAGTCCCTGACCCAATACGATGATGTGGTCGCCGATGTGGCCGATGCGCTACGCCAATGCCTCGACCACGCCCACCAGGCAGGCATCGATCGCGATCGACTCATCCTCGATCCCGGCATTGGCTTTGCCAAAACCCACGAGCAAAATATCGCCTTGCTGCGACGTCTTTCTGAGCTACGCCAATTGGGTTACCCCCTGCTCTTGGGTGTTTCGCGCAAAAGCTTCATCGGCACAGTACTAGACCGCCCCGATCCGAAACAACGTGTCTGGGGAACAGGAGCGGCCTGTAGTGCCTGCATTGCGGCGGGAGCCGATATCCTGCGCGTTCATGATGTGGCGGAAATGCGTGATATCAGCCGCGTGGCCGATGCGATTTATCGTGACTAGATCTGCCCGCTTGACCCGAAATTGAGGTTTGATCGAGACTAGATCGGGACTAGATCGAAGCTAGGGGAGGCCGATCGTCTTCGTCTTCTTCATTGGGACGTGCAGACCCTTCGGGAGATGAATCGTAGATGGCATCGAGGCGATCGCGCATATCATCAATGCCGATCGATCGCATCACAAGTAGCGGCTCTTGGACGACTCGTCCAGCGTCATCGAGCATCTCGGGATGGGGAATCGACTGTGTGCGTCGTGTGGTCGGAACGCTACGAACTGGCTGTCGAGCTTCGTTACCGAACGCTAGCAAGTTCCGAATCAGATTCCCGACGGCGATAAAAGCCAGAAACGTAAAAGCCAGAATGTAGAGAAGTTGCAGCATAGGTGAGACTTGGCAGACGTGTCAGCAGGCGTAGCAAAACGAGGAGAAAGGCTTCGAGTAAGACTTGGATAACAGAGCGATCGCGATCGGTACTGCGATCGGCGGCACTGTGATCAACTGTGATCAATCGTTGCATTGAGAATGGCGGCTGCAATGACGACTTGAGGTTTCCAGGCAGTCTATCTCAAACAAAGCCTTCATTTAAGTTTGAAATAAACGAAAGTCAGGAAACGAACGAAAGCTAAAAATTAATGACCACAGACAGATCGCGAGATTAGAGCGATCGGATATGGACATCAATGCCATCGTCTTAGGGTTTGAGCGTATTGCGCTCTGTACGCAAACGAGCAGATACCTTCCAACATTCTGCAAGCAGGTGATGCCACGGCATCAGCACAGACATTTCGACGCCTGCCTGACAACCGGTTGCCTTGAGCAACATTTGCGAGGTGGCAACTTCCTGTTGTGCTTGAGTTACACGAGCAAGGAGATCCGCTTGAGCGGCTTCTCCCAAGAATGCGATCGGCTCTCGCTCTAGGAGTGTACGAGACCGATCAAACCAATACTGGAAGTCATCCAACAGTGGTTCTAAAACGGTCTTGAGCAAGCTGGGCTCTGGTAGGTTTTGACTGCCCATAATCTAATACTAGTTCACTGACGGATAACCAATCTTAACGTTATTCACATTTGTTTACAATCTGGGCAGCACGATCAAGGCTGTGGATTGTCATCGTAAGAGTGGCTTCTCTGTCTGCGGTTGTTTTCGCCCGATCGACGGAAACCGAGCAAGCATGGAGAACCGTTGAACGATTAGAAGTATCGTGTTTAACCGTTCGTACGACGGTGGAGCATCGTTTCTGCGGTGTAGAACTCTGCCGAAACATCTAGCAAAAGACGAATTGGTGGAATGCTACGACAGCTTTGCCGTAGGCGTCGCAGTCCGGTTTGGAAGATCGACATCATGGCTTTCATTGTTTTACATTTTTCAGTAACAAAGGATACCGCTCACACCTCTATTCTAGAAGATCTACTTCAACAAATTCGAGAACCTAATCGTTCCGTAATACTGTGGCTGCGGCTTAGTCTACGACGCTTGAGGTGTTGCGTTTTAGCTTCCGCTTTTTGATCGATTGCTATGGATCACCCCAAATCTCAGCTCACGTGCATCGCCTGGGTGGCACAAACCGAAAAACATCCACGATGACGCGCCTCCAGCCCTCGGCGAGAGAGTTGAGCATCCGATCGCCTTTGGCTACGGTCGCGATCGTCGCATCCCCCACCACACCAGAGCGGCTGATGTCATCGGTCAACCAAGCATAGGTCAGTGAACCTTTGGTCTGTAACAGCTCTGCACAATCGGGTGGATATTCGCAAACCGCGAGGTCAGTCCGAACGTGATCGGGATCGAGGGCTAACATCAGACTCGTTTCGGCGTCGCCTGCGTGCATCGCACGATCGCGCTCAATCTCGGTCAGCAATGATTTCGTCTCATTCGGCACGCGCCAAATAAACACAGGAAACACCCAAAAATCAGGATAACGCGCGTGAATATCGACAGCAGCGATTTCCATAATCTGGGGCTGACCGCCGTGAGCATTCGCGAAGATCAATCTCCGAAAACCGGCGCGATAGAGGCTGTCGGCCAGATCGTGCAGGACAGCCAGTAGGGTTTCGGCTCGTAGCGAGATTGTGCCGGGAAAATTTTGATGTTCGTTCGATTTGCCGTAATACAGTGGCGGTAGAACGTAGCAGGGGAGAGCTTCGGGAAGCCGATCGCAGGCTGCACCGATCGCACCACAGGCAATTGTGCTATCAACGATGAGGGGAAGATGGGGGCCGTGTTGCTCGATCGCGCCGCAGGGCTGGATAATCACGACTTGATCGCGATCGGGCAGGGCTGCGATCTCGTTCCAGGTTAGATAGGGAAAGAAACGATCGGGCGGAATGTAGCCATGCATAAGAAGACACGCGAATCGCGTCGGCGGAGGTGGTTCGATTTGACGATGTTGGGTGTATCGAGCCTCGACCGACGGATCGCGAGTTAATCATGATTGCTGATCGTCAAACCGAACCGGAGCAAACTACGCTGTCATTTGTTGCTGTTCGGGAAACTCGATCGCGCGTTGGGGTAGATTAAAGCGATCACCGTGGGTCAGGACATGCAGGCGTAGGTTGAAGATGCTGATTGGATCGATCGAGCTGATGTGCTTGGCGTTGGTATAGCTCATTTCACCAGGATCAACGATCGTAACCGTTCCTTTACCCACCACCTGAATCGTATCGTGCCCTTCAAACATGGCACAGGTATCTTCATCAATGCCGATGCCGATGCGATCGGGGTGACACGACACTGCACTAATCAGACGAGCCATCCGATTGCGGTTATGGAAGTGCTGATCAACGATCGTTTGCGGTAAAAATCCCAAGCCCGTGGTCATATCCACCAACGAACGGTTGGGCGATTCAGCACTGCCACCACCCGCAATCATATGGTGACCCATAATCGCAGCCCCGGCACTCGTTCCCGCCAGGGTCACCTCGCCGCGCTGTACCAGCAGCAATAGTTTTTCCATCAGCGGTGTATCCGCCAGCAGCGAACATAGACGAAGCTGGTCACCACCCGTGATAAAAACGCCAGTGCAGTCGTCGAGATAGTTTTGCCAGATGGGGTCTTCGCTTTGGTAGCGCTCGCGAATGTCGAGCACCTGAATATTTTGAGCGCCCATATCGCCAAAAATCGTGCGATAGCGACTGCCGATCGCTTCGGACTCGCGTGAAGCTGACGGAATAATGGCGATCCGAGACTCGATGCCGCCCGAATGCTCAAAAAACGTGCGGAGAATTTCGCGCCCGTGAACTTTATCCTCAGCTCCCCCAATTACCAGAATTGTGGCGTTGCGTGACGAAAACGTGGAGGATTCATTAGCGGCGGATTGCGTCATAGTGGCGAACGGCCTCGGGCTGGACGTCGAGGCAAAAGCGTTAATAAGTTTGAAATTGAAGAAACCCACTCGAATCGCGGCAGAGTCCAGAATGCTTGTCCTAATCTGTCATGGGTATGACACATTAGAAGCTTAGATTTGGCCTGCGATTGAGCAATATTACCTTCGATCCTATCACGCTTTTTCGCCGGTTCGACGTTTCGGGAAAGCCCACGTGGGGCTTAAAGACAGGCTTAAGAATGGTTTCCCTGGCGGCAAGATAACAGGGTTCGATCGCATGGTGCAATCGTTAACCCGCTGCTAAATTGCACACCAAACAATTCGGGTTAGAGTGAAGCAATCGCTCCCCTTCGCCACAGCTCGACCCGTGACCGCATTTAACACTTCCGATCTGTCCCGTCCGTTATCAGTCCCGGCAGAAACTGACCTTGATCGCTACTTTGAATCGTACTGGGAAACCTACAGCGCTTGCTACCAGCGCGGTCGTGCCTGCGAAGAGGCGGAACGTTACCGCGAAGCTTTGGTGCGCTATGAAGCTGCGATCGAAATTGATCCGAGTCAATTTGATGGCTGGTATCGTCGTGCCAACGTTCTCGTCGAATTCGGTGACTATCATCAGGCGATCGAAAGTCTCGATAGAGCGCTCGAACTGGATGATCAATCCTATTGGGGTTGGTATGGTCGCGGTTGCATTCTTTGGGAATATCTCGGCGAACCGGACGCCGCACTCGCGAGCTTCGAGCAAGCCATTCGATTGCATCCCGATGACTATTGGGCCTGGTATCGCCGAGGGTACTTGCTAGCGGAGGAATTCGAGCGGTTTGATGCGGCGATCGAGTGTTTTGATGCCGCGATCGATGCACGTCCCCAGGACTTTTGGGCGTGGTATCGGCGGGGCAATGCGCAACGCTACGCCAAACGATACCGGGCGGCGATACGTTCCTATGACCGGGCGATCGCCCAGCGTCAGGATGATTACTGGGCGTGGTTACGTCGTGGGGACTGTTTCGCCTTACTAGGCGAGCGTGAAGCCGCGATCCAATGCTATGACCACACGATCGCGATTGACGATACGGGATTTTGGGGCTGGTGCAAACGTGCTGACCTGTTGCGGCAGCTCGGGCAGCTAGAAGCAGCCATCACTAGCTATGATTACGCGATCAAAATCGATCCGCATGATTCTGTCCTGTGGTACAACCGCGCCTGTTGCTTTTCACTTGGGGGCAACTCCAGCGCTGCGATCGGGTCGCTGCAACAGTCCTTGATTTGCAATCCCGAGACCACCCGTCAGTCTGTCCGCAGCGATCAAGATCTCGACCCAATTCGCACCACCCCAGAATTCGCAACCTGGCTAAAAATTCAGAAACTTGACGAACCAATGAATAACCGGTGATGGAATAATCCATTCAAGACCGGTTTACGACCCATTCAAGACCAGCACAAGACCATAAAAACAGCGATGAGCAACCCCTTAGAAACTCTTCCAAAACTCTTTCGAGATTTCCCTGTATAAGTTTAGATCAGCAGAAGCCGTGATGTGTGCTGCTCCCCGACGGATTTAAAGCCAAGCATCACACAAAACTCCTGGCTACGGCGTCGGCATCTGAAGTAACCCTCTCCATACCTACCGTGTTTGTCCCTCCTGACTCGATCGCTCTCGATTTTGATGGCGTCATCTGCAACGGTCTCGCTGAATACTTTCAGACCGCCTGGAAAACCTATCAACACTACTGGTCAAACCCAATTGATCGTCCCGAGATGGACATTCGCGACGATTTTATCAGTTGCGTCCGGTCATTGAAACGGGCTGGGAAATGCCCGTATTGGTACGAGCGCTGTTGACCGACATACCGCACGATGAAATCCTCACGGACTGGGTCACGATACGCGATCGCATCGTCGAAACTGACGCAATCGACCCGCCAGCCCTGGCCTACGCCCTCGATCAACTGCGTGATCGCTGGATTACCGACGATCTTGACGGTTGGCTGGCGCTCCATGAGTTTTATCCCGGCACGATCGAGCAGCTCCAAGCTTGGACTTTAGCCGGTGTGGATTGGTGGATTGTGACGACGAAGGAGGGGCGATTTGTTCGCCGCTTACTGGGGGATCGGGGCATCGAGATTGAACTGGGTGATCGGCTGTTCGGCAAAGAAGTGGGGCGCCCCAAATATCAAACCCTGCGCGAGTTACGGCGCGATCGACCGATTAACCATCGCTTGCGGCGCATCTGGTTTGTTGAAGATCGACTCAAAACATTGCAGGCCGTCGATCGCGAATCTGACCTAGACGATATCGAGCTATTTTTTGCCGATTGGGGCTACTCCACACCACGGGAACGCGCCGAGTCGGTCATGGCCAAAAGCCGGATTCGCCCAGTCTCGATCGAGCAGTTTGCGGTGATCTGACGGAATGGCTCACCCATCATCAGTCGTAATCCCCACAGAATCCTTGTGATCGAAGTCACGTCATAAGGGTGATGGATATCTTTAAAAATGTCGCTTAGTATCACGTAGAAGTACGGCTTGCGATCGCTTCGTCAATACCAAAAAACACGGATACTGATACCCATAAGAGAAACGAGGTTATCGAAATGTTCACGACCACCACATCAGAACGAATTTTTACCAATGCTTGGGATGCCGGTTACATTCGCCGTGCAGACTGGTACACGCTCTTATCTGAAGTGATTGATGAAGAAACGCATACGGTTACGGCTCGCTTGATGCACGCAGTGCGTCGCGGTCGCCTCTCGATCATTGACTAAGAGAATATACGTGAATATACGTACGTGACATAAGTTCGAGATCGGGGAAAAATGTTGAGCTAACACGGCTCAGTCTGCAATGTTCGTAGACGCGACAGCGCTGCCGCTAAATCGATCGCTCGAAACTCCGCCAAATCCCCCTGGGGAAATACAGAAATCCCGTCGAGTCCCTCTCGATCAATCACCGCCATAACCTGTTCGATCGCTTCCGCCAGGGTCAAGTTGGTTGCGTCGAACACATGATCACGCATAAACACGATCGCACTGGCGATCGCCCGCGCCTGTGCCACGTCCACAATCTGCGAAATGGCCGATAAATCGATCGGCTCTTTGGCGATTTCGATCGCGTTGGCGCTGCGGGCTTTCCAGTCAAGGCCGTGGGCTTTGGGATGGGTGGGGATCGAACTGGGTCGTAAGCGGCGAGCCGGGATCGCGCCAAAGGGTTCGAGAGCTTCGGTTTGGCGTCCGGTGGCAAACTGAGCCGCGATCGCCCGAGCGCGATCGGTCGCATCACTCGGTACGTAATCCGTCAGCTCGATCACCGTATCCGCCACATCAAAATAATCACCGCTACCGCCCATCACCAAAATCGTCGAAACACCATGCTCGTCATAGAGCTGACGGACGCGATCGATCAACGGTGTGATCGGCTCGCGATCTTTCGCAATCAAGGCTTGCATCCGCCGATCGCGAATCGTAAAATTCGTCGCCGAGGTATCTTCATCAATCAACAACACCCGCGTCCCGACTTCGAGGGCTTCGATAATACTGGCGGCCTGGGAGGTGCTACCGCTGGCATTTTCCGTGGAAAAAGCTCGCGTCGATCGCCCGTAGGGCAGATGGTTGATAAACGGTTCGAGCCAAACCCCGGCCACCGATCGCCCGTCTTCTGCCCGAATTTTTATCGCGCTGGCTTCCGTTACCACCAACTCACGACCATCGCCCGGTATACGATCGTAAACGCCCCGCTCGATCGCCTCCAATAGGGTCGATTTGCCGTGATAGCCGCCGCCCACAATCAACGTAATCCCCGCCGGGATACCCATCCCCGTAATCTCGCCACGATTGGGACAGGTGAAGCGGACGCGCAGGGACTCGGGCGATCGAAAGGTGATCGCCGCCTCGGTTAAGGGACGATCGTCGATGCCACTCCGGCGCGGCAAAATCGACCCGTCGGCCACAAAGGCCACCAGGCCGCGATCGGCAAGCTGCGATCGCAACGCGTCGGCATCTTCCGCCGTTTCCACCTGTTGCCGGATCGCATCGGCGTCAAGATTGGCAAAATAGGCCGATTTTTCGATGATCTGCGGCAGACGATCGTAAATCAGCGCGATCGCGGCTCGTCCAAGGGCGCGGCGTCCCTGAGCGGGTAAACCGAGGAAAAAGCGTAGTTCTAAGGTTGACCCCGCCGCCGTTTGCTCTGGGTCACAAAAAATCTGCACCGCTGTCCGGTCTAAAATCTCCTGACCCGCGCGGCAGGCGGAAAACTGGCCGCTGTTCCCGGTTCCCATGGGTTTGGACTGCTGATAACAGGCGCGATCGAGTTGTCGCGCCAGATAGTCGCACAGGGCGCGGCTACGACTCGGCGATCGCCCACAGATCGATCGGAAAACCCGCCACCGCCAGCGACAGACGCACCGCCAATCGACTGGGCGAAGCAAACGGATCGCCTTGCACATGATCGATCGCGAGGCTGTAGCGCTCAAACTCATACGATCCGCGCAAATCTTTATACGCCTTGTAGCTTTGGCCGTCGAGGTCAAGCAGGCGTTGGCGCAGGTAATCGGGCGACATATTTACCTGATCGACTATCAGAACAATAACTGCTGAACGGTATCCACCAACTCATTCGGGTGAAATGGCTTGGCGATGTACGCATCCGCACCGACTTTCATGCCCCAGTAGCGATCAAATTCTTCACTTTTGCAGGAACACATGATGACCGGAACCGCACTAGTGATGGGGTTCGCCTTGAGTTTCCGGCAAACGTCATAGCCATTGGGGTTCGGCATCACGATATCGAGAATGACCAGGTCTGGCACGGACGACTTGAGATATTCCAATGCCTCCTCACCACCTTTTGCTTGAATGACGGTCATACCTTTCTTTTTTAAAAGGCTGGCCATCATCTCGCGTTGTGGGTGGCTATCTTCCACAATCAGAATCGTGCTCATAGTCTAATCGTTGCCTAGACCTAGGTTGTGTAGCGTGCGTGGACTGTTTGATCGTGGATCGGGATGCATCCCTCACTGGGTGTTAACGATCGTCACGGTACGATCGCAGTGTTTCGGTGTTACTTCGATTGTACCAACCTTGACTCGATCACAAGACCAACCAAAAGGCTAAACCCCAAAAGGGAATCCATCGTAAGTTGCGAATGGGGCTACTGAGTGGCTCAATGTCGCCAATCAGCCAAATTTGAAACACCCAAAACAGCAAAATATCGCAGAAAAAAGCCAGTGTGACCCGATCGTGGGTTAGCTGACCGAGCCAAAATGCGCCGCGATCGGTCAGTGAGCCAAACTCCGGACGGGCAAACACAACCCATGACACCGCGATCGACCCGACCACAATCCCCACCCAACCGAACACCTGGGCGATCGTGCCTTTGGGTCGCGTCGGTTGGGTCGAGTTCGCATTCTGAGAGTTAATCGTCCGTTCACATTTTGGCTGAATCCCGGATTCACGTTCTGGCTGAGTCTCTAGCTGAATCTCCGATTCAACTACGTCCGCTGTTTCAGCCCGTAGCCGCAACGCCATATAGGGCATCAGAAAAATATTGGTTAAAAACATTGCCCCACCCCAGATCACCGTACGTGGCAGATGATCGCCCTTGGTATCCGCCCACAGCAGCGGCAAAAACATAAAAATCCAGGCTTCCGAAAAATTAAAAAACGATTCCGACACCGGATGGAGCGTAGCGGCCTCCATCAGATGCACCCCGATCGCGTTGAGCAACGGCAACACAAAGAAAAAATTGAGCGATTCGCCAAGGACTTCGTTGATCGTTTCTGGACGGATCGCCCATATCGGCTCGCCAGGAAGTAGATTCGGAGGCGCGAGCAACAGCATGGCAATATAGCCGATCGTAGCGAGCCAAAGCAGCAGGGATAAACGCGATCGCATGGGCAATTAGAAATGGTAGTTACGCTGATCCTAGAACAGGAGGCACAACCCTAGCCCTAAAACACCCACGACTTCAGCCCAAGCGCTCCAGACCCTGCGAAACATTTACCACGTTGTATCGTCAATGTCGCTACTGGCGTCAAGATGCGCGTCGAGTTTTGCAGCAATGATGTGAGCTAGAGCAAATTCTAGGGAGCTATCCCCGAAGGTTTTATGTTGATCGAACGCGGCAATTTCGTTGTCTATGGGGTGGTTCACGGACTCTAGGCGCAGTTGCTCATCGCCACGCACAAGTACAAACTGAGTTTGCTGATCATCACTGCCCTGCAAGAGTTCAAGATAGTCAAAGCTACTGATGTTTAAGTGCAGTAAACGATCGGCTAAAAGCGTTGCGTGTTGAGGATCATTGACCACTTCAACCAGAGTTGCAGTGCCCTGCGATCGACGCTCTCCCTTGCACATATGGGTGTAGGACACGTGGTTCAAACGAGACAACACGCGCAACATATCGCTTTTATGAACGATCGTGCCAACGTTGATGATGCAGGGCGCGGGCACTCTGAAAGGGGATGGATGGGTCATCGTAAAACGGAGAACGAGATAATCGTAGGGTAGATGTTGCGAACGATATGGCGCTCAGGCATCGAACGTGGCTATCTTAACGGGCTGTGGGGAAATCGTCGAAGGGGTCACGATCGCCGTAGCCGTTGAGGAAGCGGTATCGATGGAGGTTGATCGATTGAGTCTTTAGGGGTCAGTGCTATGAGTTTTAGAGTATGAGCTAGGCGAGGGTGACCATGATTGGGATCATGGTTATGGCCATGGCGTAGCGACAGACGAAATAATCAATCGAATTAATCAATCATCCCAAACGAAGCACTTAAAGATACCGTCATTACCAATCTAGCCACTGAGTTTCAGCTATTCAACAATGACAGGTGAATCACGATCGCGGCTTCTGCTTGGAAACCTCGGTTCAATCTTGGCACAGGTTTTTAGGATTCGGTATCCGTATTAATCCTAGATTCAATGTTTGGCCGCAGGTTACCGCAACGTGTATCGGTTAGTTGTGACTTCGGGGTTGTTAGATCTTCATCGCGGCTTGACAGCACTGCAAGGTTTAAGCACCCTTTTCCGCAGGGCTGGCGCTGGTGTGGAGCGGGATGGATAGGCGCACTACTGTACCGCGATCGCGCCCGTCGCTTTTCAACTCGATCGTGCCATGCATCAGACTCAGCAAATGGCGACAAATCGTCAGGCCAAGGCCGCTACCGCCGTAGCGACGGGTACTCGAACCGTCAGCCATCACAAACGCTTCAAATAATTTTGGCTGAATTTGTGGATCGACTCCAATGCCTGTATCGAGAACTTCGACGATGCCATAGGCTTGGGATGTGCCAGAGGGTTGGGCTATGGTTTCGATCGAGGTGCGAATTGTGATGCTGCCCTGATCGGTAAACTTCACGGCATTACCGATCGTATTGATCAGCACTTGCTTGAGCCGAATTGGGTCGGCCAAAACGATAATGGCGTCATCGCTGTATTTCTTGATGAGTGTCAACTTTTTTTGGCGTAGATTGGCAAGCTGTAAATATAGTGATTGTGTCAAGCAGGCATGTAAATCAACGTTGCGCAGATCGAGCACCACATGACCGGATTTGATGCGGCTAAAATCAAGGATATCGTTGACAATCTCAAACAGATGTAGCGCCGACTGGTGAGCCTGATCGAGCAGTTCTCGTTCTTCAAAGCGATCGTCACACAAGTCATCCAGCACGATTTGGAGCGAGCCAATGATGCCGTTGAGCGGTGTGCGCAGTTCGTGGGTGGTGCGCTTGAGAAACTCATCTTTGAGACGATCGGCCTCTTGCAATGCCTGATTTTTAGCTTCGAGATCGGCGGTGAGGCGTAGTCGCTCGTTCCAGGCGGCTTCCTGACTCAGGGTGTCCTGAAACACGAAGATCGCATGTTGAATCGAGCCGTTGAGGCTGTAAATGGGCTGTCCCCAACCCTCGATTGGGATGCGATCGACCTGCGTTGTTTGAGCTGGCGACGATCGGGAGTGATCGGGGTGATCGAGGTTATCCGTAACGTCGAGGCTGAGTTCTGGTCGATCGAGAGACAGGGGAGCGGCTGGCCGAATCTCCAGATTGCCAACGTAGCTCACCTCTCCCTTCAGGGCGAGGGTGGCGGGTAGTTGATCGTTGGTACAGAGTTGATTGGTCTTGGGGTCATAGACTCTGCAAACCGTTGTAAAGTCTTCAATGTTCAGCGGTTCGGACAAGGCCTGTTTGCCCAGTAGCACCCGCGCTCGATCATTGGCATATTCGAGGTTGCCTCGCGCGTTAAACAAGGTTACACCGACCGGCATCGCATCCAAAATCTGCTCCGACTTCAGGGTGCTTTCGTTGTGGTAGCGATCGCGATCGCGGGCAAATTCGCCTTCGATTAACTCGGCGTGTTGTAGGGTCGTGTCGAGAATCACGGCGAGATCATTGTGTTGTTCATAAATCTGACGCACTTTTAGCAAAGTGAACCCGAAGACACCGGCATACAACCCGCCCAACATACCCGCCACTGGCAGCCACAGCCCGATCGCCATCAGACCCCAGCCCACGCCAACCGTAATCAACGAACCCCCAACGGTGATAACGGTCGCCGAGCCAAACAGAATGCGCCATATTTTTTGCTGCTCGTAGCGTTGCTGCCACCGTCGAATGAGGATTGTGCTGGCGATCGTGCCGACCCCAGCCCACATCCACACCCCTAGGGCTTCAAGCCAATCGGGTACGGTTGCTATCGTACCCTGTCCCTTCAGGGCAATATCCAATAATTGCTGGGTGGCCTGTGCCTGAATCCAGAGATCGGGCAGCGTGTGGCGCGGGTCGCTGAGATCGCTGGCGGTATCGGTCAGGGGTGTTTCAAAGGCATAGCTAAATCGAGGTGCTGCTGTGCCGACAATTACCACCCGATCGCGAAATAACTCCGGGTCAACCTGACCCTTTAGCACCTGCGAGAGGGTTGCACGGGGAAATTGACGCAGCGGAGGTCGATAGATGAGCGGAATGTTATAGCCCTGTTGTCGAGCGTTGACATAGCCGCCACCCGTTTCTGTGAGGGGGGTGAGCCGAGTTGCGCCGAATTGAAACCAGCCGCGCTCTGAATCGAGGGAGTGGGGGTCGATCGCCTCATGACGCACGTATAGCAGACTCAGACGCAGGGCAAAACTGGCTTGAGGTAGGCGATCGCTCGTTCGGATCGAGAGGAGGTTTCGCCGCAACTTGCCATCCGGATCGAGTACAACATCAATCGCTCCAAGCTGCCGAGTGGGGATGCGGGGTGACAACTTATCCGCACCCAAATCTTCAAACCCTGCAACGAGGTGGGGAATGCGGGCAAACTCGCTCAAGAGTGGATCGCTGCTTTGCGGCGAGGCCGTGTCCGACATCGCTAGAGAAGTCGGTGTGACGGGCTCGGTTCGGATGGCCGAATCTCGGGCGATCGCAGTACGGGAGGAGGTTGCCGTCGAGGAGGTTGTCGTTAGGGGGCTGTGTGCCAGCGTCGCAGGATTTAAGCTACGGGAGGATCGTACCGATAAACTTGCTGGAGAAATTAAACCAATCGCCCGTGGTGTTTGAGCTTCAATCTTGGCGATCACCTCCGCCAAGGTTGCCTGAGGCAGCGGCCATGCTCCAAAGCTTTGGATTTCTTCCTCAGTAATTTCTACAACCACAACCTGAGCCGGTTCCGTTGCTTGCGGCTGCGATCGGAGCCACATATCCCATAGGGCAAAATCTAGACCCTGAAAGGCTCCTAGTACCTTCAACCCGACAGCAAAACTACCGGTTAAGAGAGCATTCCAGATGAGATGACGACGCGATAGCGTCTGTACCTCAAGACGAAAACCTAACATTTCTCGCGCACCCTCGACGACACCGCATGGTTTGATCCGCAATGACTGAATCAGCCCAAACCAAGCGATAGAAGCACCGATCTAGCCAAACAGAACGGAATTTCACTGTTCTAACACGTCTCAGCGATCGCTGAAATTCAAAATTCTGGGTTCATCAAACTGCGTGAGTCTTGCCACACCAAATCTTACAGGCTGTGGCGATGGGTTCTATGTGAATTCCCTTCGTTACGATTGCGGTCAAAGCCATGGATTTCAAATCAGCGGCAAAATCCTAAGACTTAGGGAGCATCAACCCAGACGATCGGGCGCTGCTGCGGATGAATTTTTTGGCTTTCTTCGCGGACGATCGACTGTAGCTGAGACGGGTCAAAGTAGTAGACAAACCGCTCATGGAGACGATCGACACGATCTTCTCGTTCTAGAACATCCGCTTCGAGCTGGGCAAGACTTGCATGGCGAGGGTTACGCTCCGGCAAGATCTGCACCAGGGCGCTAATCGCGACCACGGATACCACCACATTAAAGCCAATCTGAAGTCCGCTCTCCCACCAGCCAGAGCGCGACGGATGCAGTTTGGTGATGGGCGATCGCTCAGAGGGTTTCGGGGGCGCAGTTTGGAAAAGAGGGGTGGGTTTCATCGTCAGCATTCCCCTATGAGGCATAGGAAGGATAGAAGTTTTTTGAGGTTAATCCCAAGATTTGTATACACCGTAGCTGGCTTGGTGTCGGGTTGAATAAGTTGAGCAGGCTGCACTGGCACTTGCTAACGATATTACGTAAGTCTGCTCTGGAAGGGCAAGGCTTGACGCTCATCAATTGTGGGTTGATGCAACAAAACCGAGCGACACCAAACCCAACGTTTGGGCTTGCGCTTCAGACTCAAGATTGTCTTAATCTGAGGCTGATCGACAAGCCCGAAAACGTTAAGGATGAAAGCGAAGCTCGGCTAATTGCCAATTTAGGGTCAAAACGAGCGAGATGATCGCAGCAGAATTATGACGAGGTCAAGGAACCGCTGCGATCATCTGCGATCTATCCGCGATTGTCGGTGATCATCTGTAATCGTCTTGCGAACGATTGATCAGGACTATTTATAGAGTGCGGTCGAAAGGCGGAAGGCGAGAACGCCAGGAACCAAAGCGATCACAAGGGCCACAAAAATTTGAGTGTCCGATAGAGCCATGACGTAAAACTCCGATTGTTATGAAGATCTCGATCGTTCACCACTGTCTGCGATTAGCCAAGGATTACGATCAGGCTGTAATAATATTTCACACAGGTTTCACCCCAGGATCACGTCCATTCGATCCGCCACAGCGCTAGTCTCAGCGTCGATCGAGCGACCCACCCCCTCGCTGCGCTCACCGGTTAGACATCGGGGATCACGATCTCCCGTTCCATAAACTCTTATACGCAGAATTTACATGGATCGAACCCAAACCCCTATCATGACTAGTAGCAGCGTCGATTAAGTTATTCCTCACCACATTTTTGGTCGCCTGTACGTTTTCCCCTTGTTGTTTGCAGCGGTTTCGGTGCTCCTAGATTCATGTTCGACTCTTTGGATTTTTCCCCTCACTTCAGTGTTGAATCATTGCTGGTGCTTGTTGTCCTCGTCGCACTCGAAGCTGTTTTGTCGGCAGATAATGCCATTGCTCTAGCCTCGATCGCCAAAGGGCTTGATAACCGCGAGTTACAGCGTCAAGCGCTCAACTTTGGGCTGTTAATTGCCTATGTTTTGCGGGTGCTACTGATCATCTCAGCGGCCTGGGTGATTCAGTTTTGGCAATTTGAACTGGCTGGAGCGCTGTACTTACTGTGGCTGGTCGGTAGCTATTTCTTTAGCCATCGATCCAGCGAGGAAGAAAATACGAGTCGTCACTTTGACAATTTTTGGCAAGCCATTCCCCTGATTGCCTTTACCGATCTGGCCTTTTCCCTCGATAGCGTCACAACTGCGATCGCGGTTTCCGATCAAATCTGGCTGATCCTGATGGGCGGCACGATCGGGGTGGTCGCCCTGCGGTTTATGGCGGGGTTATTCATCCGCTGGCTGCAAGACTATCGCCACCTCGAAGACGCGGGATATATAACGGTGGGATTGGTGGGGCTACGGCTGTTGGTGCGGACGATTAACGAAAGCTTTGTGCCGCCGCAGTGGGTGACGATCTCGCTCGTGCTGATTATTTTTGCTTGGGGGTTTTCGGTGCGTAATCCGGATGTGGTGGAGGAGGTGATCGAAGCTTCGATCGGTGCGCCAAAACTGCCAACCGAAGAGGAACCATCGCAAGCCTCAAAGGGATGAGTTCCAATAAGTCTGGGTAAGTTCGGCTAAGGACTCGTGAGTGCAGCTCAGTCACAAGACTCACCAGTTCTCGCTGATATAGCAGAAGCCGATTAGATTAGGACACTCTTGTCTAAGTTGAAAACCGTACTATTTGCTTCGCAAAGGCTACGCCAACGACTCCGCTCAGTGCTCTCAGCTTTTTTGATACGTCCTAAGCAAAT
>JAAUPN010000032.1 GCA_012033105.1 Coleofasciculaceae cyanobacterium RL_1_1 | reverse complement strand
TGATCAACACTTAAACGAAGCTCAGTCTGTTGTTCATTCGTTCAAAGCCAAGGTGAAGACTTAGCCGAAAAGGACAGATATTTAAGTAGTTCTAAGAATCACACGCTTCTCCCTTTAGAAGGACTTTAGACAGAACCTTTAACAGGCGCTGGAGGTCATTTTAACGATTTCTAGAATGAATCCTGGACGCTTTCCGGAAAAAGGCTTGCGCCAACTGTAGGGGCGCAAATTTTGTCTATGTCTAGGAGCGGATTAATTTCCAGCCTCAAGCTTTTGACTTGTGATTTGAGTCACATAAATAATCAAGTGTGTGATCATAATCTGGATAAATCTACTGTACTCAAATATAAACACCATTGCCGATGGAGGTAGAGGGACAACGAAGATAATTCTCACGTCATTGGTTGTTTTGCGGGTATTTGAGTTTTGGATTAAGTGTTTACCGAATTGGCTATTTACGAGTTATTACGAATAAATTTGTTAGGGAAAATGCGTAATTTAGTTATTTATACGCAAGAAAATATAAGCTTCTGGCGTGAAACTCGGATCAAAATTCAACAGGACACTCTACTCTTGGCATTTTTCTTGACACACTTCGGCTGATTCTGGCGATGGTTCAAGTAACAGTCGCAGGATCAAGGAATGTGTTGGCTCGGTATTTCAGAGATTATGCGGATCTGCCACAGATCGAGCGATCGTACATATACGTATGAATTGCGGAATACGGAAAAACCCTAGGGCAAATGCAGGCTTATTTGTCTATCCGTCCATTGCTTGTCGGGGTGCATTGGTAGCCGATCGTGCTATCCCTTCGTGACGTAATCAACCAACTGCAAGAGTCGCTGACGCAGGGTCGTAAGGCCGAAGCCTTCAACGGCAGAAATAAACGCGGCTTGGGGATATTCGTCTTTTGCTCGCTCTAACGCTTTACTGCTGACGCGATCGACCTTGTTGAACACCAACAAAATCGGCCCTGGAATCGTGGGCATTTGCGACAAAATCCCCATCACAGACTGAATTTGACCAATCCAGGCCGGATGGGAAAGATCGACGACGTGCAAGAGGGCATCAGCTTCGGTCACTTCTTCGAGGGTGGCGCGAAAGGCATCGACGAGAGCGGGGGGAAGATCGTGAATGAAGCCGACAGTATCGGTGAGGAGGAGCTGGCGGGGGGTGATAGCGTCGTCGTCGGTGATGCCGACGCGGCGAGTGGTGGGATCAAGGGTGGCAAAGAGTTGATCGGCGGCGTAGATGTCGGAGTTGGAGAGGGTGTTGAGTAGGGTGGATTTTCCGGCGTTGGTGTAGCCGACAAGAGCGATCGTTGGTACGTCGTGGGCTTGGCGTTTTGGCGGAGGCGCGATCGATGGGCTTGGAGTTGGGTCACTTCCTGCTGAAGGCGCGAGATGCGTCGCTGGATGGCTCGCCGTTCGGTTTCGAGCTTGGTTTCACCGGGGCCGCGTGTGCCGATGCCGCCGCCTTGACGGGACATCGCCTGACCGCGTCCGACCAAGCGCGGCAACATATATTCCAACTGCGCTAGCTCGACCTGGAGCTTACCGGCTCCGGACTGGGCGCGTTGGGCAAAGATATCGAGAATCACTTCAGTGCGATCGACCACACGCACACCACAGGCGCGTTCGAGGCTGCGTTCCTGGGCGGGGGAAAGATCCCGCGCGACCACGACCAAATTTGCACCGACATTTTGCGTCAGCATCGCCAGCTCATCGACCTTGCCTGCACCGAAGACGGTTTGGGGGTGGGGGCGCGATCGCTTTTGGCGCAGGGTTTGCAGGACGGTTCCACCGGCGGTATCGACTAAGCGTCCGGCTTCGGCGAGGTCGTCTTCAAATTGCTGTGGTGTGATGTCGTCGGTTTTGAGGCCAACGAGCAAGACTCGATCGCGATCGTCATCGACCTGCTGGGCAACAAATTCACGCTCAAATTCAGCCTCCAACGACTCGACCATTTCGATAAAGTCGTCCGCTTCGAGCGCTTCGAGATCGGGCAGTGTGGCGATCGACCAGCTCGCAGCTTCGGTGTTGGGAACCAGATGGGCGATATACACCTGTTTGACATACCCAGTATCTCCACCGCCACGACGGCGGAATCCTTCGCCGGTTACGGTGATCATCACCATCGCGTCGAGACGCTGCATCGCCATCGAGGTCAGGGACTCGGTGCCTGGTTCACCCGGTTTGAGTTGGGTCGTGACGCAGCGAATGCCGCTGAGACGGGCGGAACCGTAGCGGGGTAGTTCGTTGAGGGGGATTTGGGTTTGGCGTGGTGTGCCGACACCGACGCGGATAACCCGACCGCGTCGATCGAGATAGACCGAAACGGCTTGGCTGATATCGGTCGAGATGGCGGCAATCCGCTGGGCAAATTCGGGCGTAGTGAGGCGATCGCCCGGAATTCGCTGTTGATACAGCCGTTGAAGCTGTTTCATTTGGCTGGGCTTGAGCCCTTTGAGATTGCCGTAAATGGGATTGGACACGTATAGCCGACGAGGGAATAGCAAAGATTTGTGGAACCCTAAGCCTAACGCTGTTCGTTTCGATTGATGCTGAATGCTGGGGGATTGAATTAATTTTTAACGCCTAGGCCAATCGGGAGTGTAACGGATTGAGCGGTCTAACCGGCAAGACCGCAGTGAGAGATGGGAGACTTCACGGATTCAGGAGGCTCCTGGGAGCAGAGCTAAGAGAAAATGCCATGCTTGAAATGAAGGAAATTCTCGAACGTGCTAAAACTGGACAAGTTTTGGCCTACAAGTATAAACACGGTCTTATGCCCAGGTTTGGCGTCATGCACAAGCGCCGATCGCATCGTTTTCAATCCATCCAGCTCATTCGTCGGATTGTGGGGGGATTTGTCTTGGTTTGGGGTGGAATACTGCTGGGGGGGGTGTTGCCGGTTCGATCGCAAGTTGTGCTGGATGGAAGTTTAGGCACGATCGTCGATGACCGTGCGCTAGAAACGACAGGCACGATCTCGATTCAGGCGGGATCGATGAGTGGCGCGAATCTTTTCCATAGTTTCCAGGATTTTTCGATCCCGATCGGCGTAACGGCAGAGTTTGAAGCCAGCGCGGGGATTGATCGGATTATTAGTCGCGTGACCGGCTCGGAGATTTCCCAGATTGACGGAACCCTGCGATCGCCCGTGAGCCTATTTTTGATCAATCCCCACGGCATTATCTTTGGTGAAACTGCCGCGATCGAAGTCACCGGCGCGTTTTATGCCACCACTGCCGACACCCTCGAATTCGCCGACGGCCTCACATTTACATCACAGCTTGACTTCAACCCATCACTGTTAAGTCTTAATGTTCCGATCGGTTTGGGCTTTGGGACGATCGCCGGTCGTTCTGGTGTCAATACCGGGGCGATCGTCAACCGTTCCCAGACGATCGGTGTGGGCTTGGATGGTAACCCGACTCCCGTGGGCTTAAGTGCAACACCAACCCAAACCATCGGTTTGATCGGTGGGAATGTGGCGATCGCGGGGGGAGTTGTGACGGCGATCGATGGGCAAATTGAGGCGATCGCGATTCGTGATGGGGTGTGGTCGCTGGGGACGGAGTCGGCTGCGGAGGGGTGATCGGTGGATCGGTAGCTCTGGATAGAGGAGTGCTGAATACGTCGGGATTGAGCGGTGGCGGTGTGCGTTTGTTTGGCGCGGATATTGGGCTGATCAATGGGGCGGGGGTGTATGCGGATACGTTTGGTGCGTTGACGGGTGGGGGCATTGTGGCGAGCGGCGAGCGGTTGGTCACGCTGGGCGAGTCGTTTCTGAGCGCGAGTAACTTTGGCAGTGGTACTAATGCCGGGATGCGTTTGAATTTTAGTGAGGCGATCGCGATCGAGGGGATTGGCCCCTATCTCACGGTGGGAAAACTGTTGACCAATACCTTTAGCGTGAGCGATCGTCTCGGTGGGCTGTATGCTCTAGTCGCCAACACCGGTGATGGTGGCGATATTCATCTCCAGGCTCCGACGATCGCCCTGACCAATGGCGCATCCGTTTTTACGACTGTCGTTGGTTTTGGACAGGGTGGCGATATTATCATCCAAGCGCCGGATACCCTGCTCGCTGCTGGGGGAACCTTTATTCTGACCTCCACCGTTGCACCGGGTAGAGCGGGAGATATGCAGATCGATGCCGGAACCTTATTGAGTATTGGTGGTGGTGTGTTCAATACTTCGCCGAGTGGTGAATTTAGCGGGGATGGGGGAGATTTTGTTGTCCGAGCCGATCGGATCGAAGTGCGTGACACGGCGGCAGGGTCACCGATTCCGGGGGGAATTTTGGCGACAACCTTGGGAACGGGAAATGCAGGCAGTTTAACGATCGACACCGGATCGCTGCTGCTCGATGGTGGTGGTCAAGTCTCCGTCTCCTCGTCCGGCGGGGGACGGGGCGGTGATCTGACCTTACGGGCGGATACGATCGAGATCGGCTCGCCCACATCAGACGGGCGCTTTCTTTCGGGGATTTTTGCTTCCTCGGGCTTGCTGACCGTCGAAGGCACACGAGGTAACGCCTCCTCGGGTTCGATCAATCTCACGGCTCGACAATTGATCATCCGCGATGGGGGTCAAATCTCCGCTGCGATCGGCAACGCGGGATCAGCGGGAGGTGTGCGGTTAAGTATCTCCGAGTTGCTCGATCTGAGTGGTCTGGGAACCGATATTGACCCGAGTGTCGAGGCAGTGTCTTTTGGGGTGATCGGTGACGGTATTATTCCCAGCGGCATCGAGGCAAACACCAGCAGCGCGGGGAATGCGGGCAATGTCTCGATCACCACCGATCAGCTACGAGTTCGAGACGGAGCGGAGATTGGCGTGCGGGGAACCAGTACGGGAAATGCGGGAGATTTATCGATCGTCGCACGTCAGATCGAGCTAACGAATGAAGGCGATATTACGGCAGCGACGGCCTCGGGGCAGGGAGGAAATGCGATACTTTCCGGCGAGCGACTGGTCATCCGCGATCGATCCTTTGTCACAGCCACGGCGGGGGGGAATGGCGACGGCGGTAATCTACGTCTCAATTTTTCCGAGGCGATCGTCGGCCTCGATCGAAGCACGATTCGTGCCGATGCAAACTTTGGCAATGGCGGCCAAATTGCCATCCAAACGCCCGGTCTCTTTCTTTCGCCCGATAGCAGGCTGTCGGCGAGTTCCAATTTTGGTCAATCTGGTACGATCGCCATTCGTAGCCCGAATCTCAATACCGGTCTATCGTTAATCGATCTGACCACAGAAACCGCCAATTCGGACATTCTGATTCTCGATCTCTGTCAAACCCGATCGGACAATCGCTTTATCCTCAGCGGACGTGGTGGATTTGCGACGACCCCGATGGATGCCAGCAGTCTCCCGTATCCGATTCGTTCGCTTGGCCTCAGCGCTAATCGCTTCACGGATCAGCTCACCGATCCGCCGTTCGCCGTGACCCACCTCGATCGCAATACGACCGATGCCGCTCAGACTCACCCCCTGAACGACGTCTCGATCCAAGAAGCTCACAGTTTTCATCAGACGATCGACGGACGAGTTGAATTAACGATTACACCCCGCGACACTGCCACCGCCCTTTCCGCCCAGAGTGCAATCTGTTCGATCGAAGCTACAACAGAGTGATAGGCTCGCATCTCGACAGCGATAGGGTCAGTTCAATCATTTTCAGAACAGATCGAAAGCGTTGAGCGGAGTCGTGGGCGTAGCCTTCGCGCAGCGAATAACGCGGTTCTTGGTAAAGCAGAACAGAGTCAGGATGTTTCGTTTTTTATTAGACCTCTTGCATGAATCGCAAAGGCCAGCATTCGAGATTTCGTCTTTTTCAAACCTAAAATCTTCGTGCAAGAGGTCTATTGAACTGACCATATCGCCCGTTCAACTCTAGATCCATCAAAATATTCATCAAAAAAACGCACCCCTAACATCTTGGCGAGTTTTCCCATGCTATACCACCACACTCAGACCGGCGTTGTCATCATCATGGCCTTCGTGTGCGCGATCGCAATCGTGATCGCCATCTCAATATCAGCCCCCACCTCCCTACCGATCAGCGCTTACATCACCATCATCGCGATCGCCTTACTCTGCCTCAGCATTTTCGCCCGTCTCACCGTGCAGGTCACCCCTAATATGGTTGAAACTCACTTCGGTTTTGGATTGCTGTCTCGCCAATTTTCCCTGATCGAAATTGACGCGATCAAATGCGTGCGCAATCCCTGGTACTACGGCTGGGGAATCCGCTTAACACCAGACGGCTGGATGTATAACGTCTCGGGATTGGATGCCGTGCAGCTTCAGCTCGCCTCCGGCAAACGATTTCGCATCGGCACGGACGAACCCGAACAGCTCAAGTCAGCCATCGATCGCGCAATCCTGGCAATCTCGGACTGAAATCACAGCAATATCAGACCCCCACCTCTAGAATTAAGCCTAAATTGATCTCCGACTGAAACATCAGGGGTTTCAGTAATCTTCATTGTCATGGCAATTTTTAATTCTGACCCGTCCGACCATTCCGATCGAGTCTCCGCATCCCAAGCCTTCCTCGATGCTCTCGTGGCACTGGACGAAACCTTTGGTGATTCAAGCCCCCTCGATTTAGCACCCGATCCCACGGTTCCGAATCGGATTTCCGCTGCATCGCCATCACTCTCATCGCCATCGCTCCCCACCTCCGATCAACCATCAGACCCCTAACACCCAAATCCAACGAGAACATAACTTCGATGACCCCGTTCACAGAACGCCTGATCAAACGTGGCGACGGCTGGCAAATTGGCTGGGATGCCGGGGGCGTCGGAGTTTTGCGGTTTGGTTGGTAACGATCGCTGGGCTTTTGAGCTGACGCGATCGGAACTGGACGATTTTTGTCGCCTGGTGGATCAGCTTGCCGAGACACTGCGGGCGATCGCGGCGGAACTCATGGACGAAGAGCGGATCGCCTGTGAAGCCGAAACCGAGACACTGTGGCTCGAAGCGGAAGGTTTTCCCGATCGTTATACGCTGCATCTGATCGTACGCACCGGGCGGCGCAGCGAAGCCCACTGGGACGAAACTGCCGCCCGTGAGTTAACCGCCGCCGCCCGTACGATTCGGGTCTTTGCCGGATCTGCATAACCTCGCCCGCCGATCGGCTCTGAGGTTCAGCTTCAAATCAGGCTCAAATAACGCGATTCACCACCGTCCACACCCGACGATCCGATCGCACCTGGGGAACCGTCACCCGTTTAAACCCCGTAATAAATGGACGTCCTTCGATGTCCCAATACAATGGACTGAGCCGATCGGCGATGTCACGCAATGCCCGCACCTCTTGTGCTAGCTCGATCGCGATGTCGTTAATCCGCTCGACGTGGCGCTGCGCTGCGAGTTTTCCCTGCTCGATTTCGGCGCGTTGCTGATCTTCGCGTGAATCCGCCAGCGCTAGCAACCCCGCCTGTTTTTCCAACAATTGCGCTTCGAGCGCCGCGATCGCGTCATCGATCCCCTTCAATTCGGCGGATTGCTCGATCGTTAATCGCGCCCGGTCGCGGCACGCTTGGATGATCTCATCCGGGCGATCGCTGGTCTGAACTGGTGCGATCGCTTGGCACAGATTAGCCCGTTCGGTTTGGAGCGATCGAATGTAATCGCGAAGTTCCTGAATGTCCGTCTGAGGGCTAGGCATAGGGTGCTAAAGGTCGCGACTCAAGGTATCGCCGGTTGGTGCAGTTTTCATTCACTCTAGTCGCGAAGACCGCGAGCCTGCAAGCAACTGGCAGAATACCTCAAGACCCATACGGATTAGGACTCACACAAAGCGTGTAAATGGTAGAAGCAGACAAGCGACAAGCCGATCGCCCCCAGGAAAGAAGGAATCTCTAACCCATTGCCGCATCAGTCCCGACCGACCCGACCGACCCATAGGACTGACGCAAAACTCGTTAGCCGTCCGAATTCTTACACGATCCTGAGAACTGAAACGTAAAAACCGTGACCAAAATATCTGTATTAATTCCAGCCTACAATGCCAAAACAACCATTATTGAAACGGTCGCTTCGGTCTTGGCACAAACCTGGACAGATTTAGAAGTATTGGTCGGAGATGATGGCTCACAGGACAATACGGTTGGCGTTTTGCGCTCAGAATATACCGATCCACGCCTTCATATTCATTGCTTTCCTCATCAGGGCGTGCAAGCCACGCGCAATCAATTACTATCACTGTCGATCGGCGATTACATTGCCTTTTTGGATGCCGATGATCTGTGGACACCCGAAAAACTTGAAAAACAGTACCAGGCAATTCAAGCACACCCCACGGCCACGATCGCCTATAGCTGGACACAGTACATTGACGAAGCCAATCAACCGTTACCCATTCATTGTCGATCATCTTTCGAGGGGAATGTTCATCTGCCCTTGCTCCTGTCTGACTTTATCGGCAATGGCTCCAATCCTCTTGTAGAGCGATCGGCCATGATCGCCGTTGGCGGCTTCGATGAAACATTTGTTGCGGCACAGGATTGGGATCTGTGGATTCGATTGGCGGCTCGCTATGAGTTTGCGGTTGTACCAGAGACACAAATTCTTTATCGTCAGTACACCGAAATCGGATCAATTTCATCGAATGTTCTCTGTCATGAAAAATTTAGCCGACAGATTGTAGAGCGTGAAGTTGCGGCGTTTCCCGATCGTCTGAAACGATACCGCCGTGGCATTTTAGCTAACCGCTATAAAGGGTTTGCTTGGAAGTCGCTGTTTGGCTATCCCACGCGACGCCGACGCGGTTGGATAGCTGCACGTTTTATGATTTTTGCAATTTACTATGATCCACAATTATTAAACAAATCATTTATGTCAGCCCTTCTACTTAAAATAGCATTGTGGTCAATCTTTTCAGGGCAGCGAGTCTATCGTTGGATGCATCGTTTTCCTACTTTACTGGATATTCAACGACAACTCTTAAATGAAATTAAAGTTTTTCCGGAGCAGGTATTATCAAATTAATAGAAATACCAGCATTTAAATTTAAATCTGATTTTATTCACTTTATAAGTCAAAAGAGTAAGAACCTTGGTACTTCAATTACGCTCAGAACTAGATTGTTTGCAACTGTCCATTATTCTCTGCGTTGAGAGGGGAGATCGTCCAGAGGTCGGGGGGGCAGCACTGGAGGATCATGAGTTTTCCTGGATGTCTAGCACGATCGCAGCTTTGCTAGCTCAAACTGACCCGGATTGGCAGTTGCTGGTGGTCGGTGAGGAACCTTTGGCACGAGTTTATGCGGAGAAAGTGGGCGATCGAGCGCGGGTGATTCCGATCGACGCTGGACGCAGCAAGACTGAAGCCTATAACGAGGCGGTCAAGTCCGTGCAGACGCCGTGGCTGATGGGTTTGGAAGCGGGGGTAGTCTGGTCTGAGGATTGGATTGCGAGTCATCGGGCGATGTGGCAACGGGATCAGGTGGTTCAGGTACTTCAGGCGGTGTACGGTGCGGTGCGGGTCACGGATCAAGAGGGTGTGTGCGTCTGGCGGACTCCATCCCCTGAAGAACTGGAGAGCGAACCGTTGATCGATCGGGCAGCGATCAATGCCTGTGTGCGTCCCGAGCCGGTTAATTCTGAGCTGGCTAAGTTATTGGCCTGGAATCATTGCGGCACGATCGCCAACATCAGCGTGCGAACGGACGCCTGGAGACAGGTGGGGGGACTGGCGGAGGATCTACCGCTGGAATGGAGCGTGTGGGATTTGGCGACGCGACTGACGGATCTGGGTTCGGTGGAGTCTTTGGAGTGCTTAACCCGTGGGGCGGCGAACACCACCGACGATCGCCTTGCCTGTTGTACGTATTCCTATCGCCCCGATCCAGAGATCACCCCAACACGCTGTGAGCAGTGGCTTGATCATCTGTTTGCCGATCGTGGTGATCCCTACCGACGGTTGCGATCGCGATCGTGGCGTAACCTGTTGCGCTGGCACGGCTTCCACGCGATCAGCTCCGGTCAGCCGCATTGTGCCGCCTGGGTTCAGGCGCTAATCACGCACGATCACAGCCTGGCTCACCAAACCGATCTACTCAAGGCTCTCGCGTTACGCCTAGAGGCCGACTCGAATCCAAATCCTTCAGCGGATCAACTCCTGGCAATTTGCACAGCGGGGCTGACCTCGACACACTCGACACACTCGGTACACTCGGTACAGTGGGCACAGTGGACAGCAAAGTTCGATCGCTTACTCGTGGGCGTACTGGATCGGCTGGAGCTAGAGCCGTGGCCGTTGGTGTCCGTGGTCATTCCGGTATTTAACGGAGCCGCCACGATCGTCAGCACAATCCAATCGGTCGTCGCTCAAACCTGCCAAGATTTCGAGATTTTGGTGATCGATGATGGGTCTACGGATGACACCCTGGAACGTGTGCGGGCGATCGCGGACGATCGGCTCTGGGTTTATTCCTTTGAAAATGCAGGCGTGTCCACAAGTCGCAATCGTGGTATCAAACTCGCCCAAGGTCGCTATTGCACCTTTCTCGATGCGGATGATTGTTGGACACCCGAAAAACTCCAGCATCAGTGTCATGCCTTAGAGGGGAGCCGCGTCTGGCCGTCGGGGGGGCAGCCGTGGCCTATAGCTGGGTGGACTATATCGATGCTCAGGGTGATCCGTTACGTCAGGGCGCTCACATCACGGTCAATGGGGATGCTCTAGCGCATTTGCTACTCGTTAATTTTTTAGAAAATGGCTCCAATCTGTTGGTAAAAACTCTTGTGGCTCGTCAGGTGGGCGGGTTTGATCCGGTCATGACTCCGGCGGAAGATTGGGATTATGCCCTGCGCTTGGCTTGGGCGACGCATTTTGTCTGTGTGCCACAGGCGCAGGTGTTATATCGCGTGTTGCCATTATCCGCCTCCGCTCAGGTGAGCCAGACGGAATCGAGCTGCTGTTCAGTTCTCGATCGCGCCTTTGCCCGACTCCCCCAGGTGTTTCAGGCGTTACGTCCCGACAGCTTCGCCAATCTGTATCGTTATCTGACCTATCGCACCCTGGCCTCTGCCTGGAGTCCCGATCGCTGTCGGCAAGCCCTCACGTACCTCCAGCACGTGATCGACCTTGATCGGCTCGTTCAACCCGAAACCTATCAGCCCCTCATTTCTGCCTGTCTGACCCATATTCACCTCCCGCAACCGACGGCTCATCGTCTATATCCCGAGGATCAGTGTGATTTCTCGGTGTTATTCCAGGAAACAAAATCCTCGCCCTATCCCCTCGTTTCGGTGATCATTCCCGCCTATAACGGCGCGAAAACCATTACGGAAACGATCGCCAGTGTCCAAGCGCAAACCCTACGCGATTGGGAAATTATTTTGATTGATGATGGATCAACGGACGAGACAGCGGCGATCGTCGAGGCGATCGGCGATCCGCGTATTCACGTCTATCGCTATCCCAATGCGGGACAGGGCGAAAGCCGTAACCGGGGAGCCTGCCACGCCACAGGGGAGTTTTTCGCATTTCTCGATGCGGATGATTTATGGTCATCGGACAAGCTGGAGCGGATGGTCAAGGCGATCGGCGATCATCCTAAGGCAGCGGTGGCCTACAGTTGGATCGATCACATTGACGAAGATGGGCGCTTTATGGCGCGGGGTTGCGACTACACACGACGGGGCTATGTCTACGACAAGTTATTGTTGAGTGATTTCATCGCGGGCGGTTCAAATTTGATGCTGTGGCGCGGTGCGTTTGGTATGGTCGGCGGCTTTAATCCCGAGTTGCCGCCCGCTGAGGATCGGGATATGTGGCTACGATTGGCGGAAAAATTTCACTTTGTGGCGATCGAGGCTCCCCTGCTGCAATATCGCCAAGTGCCGCAATCCCAATCAGCCAACGTCACCCGCATGGAACGATCGCAGCGTCGCGTCATCGAAGCGGCCTTCGATCGCGCCCCGGACAATTTTCCCTTTACCCAACTGCCGGAACTCCTGCCCTACTACAAATGCCAAGTGCTCGCCAATACTTACAAATACCTGACATTTAAACAGCTCGATGCCCCCGTCGATCAAGCCTCGGCTCGCATCGCGCTACAACTCTTTCAGGTCGTCCTCGACAATGAGCCGACCCTCATCCAGCAGCATCGCCGTTTTATCATCAAACTCTGGCTACGCATCTGGCTCGCAACGGTACTGCCGCCAGCGATCATGGCTCGCGTGTTTCGGCGCTTCCGCACATTCCACCGTCTCCATCGCGACCTGTTGGGCTATACCCGCATGAGTCTGCGCGATTTGCTACCCGAGGATTTACGGCAACGCTATGCCGAGCTAACCGATGGCTGAGTTTTTGGCATCAGTGGGCGAATTTTGGATGAACAGGATGTGCTTTCCGCAGGCTTTCGATCACTTAGAACGCTTGGACAACTTAGAAAGTTTAGAACATTTAGAAAGTTTAGAGGCGGAGAGATGAGCCACGAAACCAGAAGACACGGTTTTCGCTGGGTCGGTGTACTACGATCGTGTCTAGCAAAGGCGATCGTCTCGGGGGCGCGACAGTGTGAGGCGCGGCGATATCTGCGACTTGCTGCGGGGATGTACCGCTGGGCGCGGGCGATCTCGCCGCTCCATACTGATCCCACACTAACTACCATGATCGGCTGTGCCTATGCTGAAGTGCTGGTGCAGCTCGAATGCTGGAACACGGCGATCGCTGTCTACACCCAGGTCACCGAGCATAATCCAAACCACGCCGTCGCCTGGTTTCGTTTATCTGGCTTGTTGGCTCACGTGCGGGGTTATGAGGCGGCGATCGATAGCTATCTAGCGGCGGTTCGCTGCGATCCCACGCGCCAGTGGTTTTATCATCCCCTGCTGTGGGATGTCCTCGCAACAACCGGTCAATTGCCCCGTCTCGAAGCCGACTTGATCACAGTCCTCGATCGGCGAGGTGAGACGATGTCGTTATCGAGAACGCGCCGATATTCGACTGAATTTAGCCGAAGTGCTGACACGTCAGGGAAAAATGAGCGCGGCGGCGGCGGCCTATCGTCAGGCGATGTACGATCGCCTGGTGCAAAACGATCGACGGTTTCTCGATGAACTCTGGCATCCGGACGGCGATCGTGACCCGGACTTCATCATCATTGGCGCCGAAAAATGCGGTACGACCTCCTTGTTTTACTACCTGGTTCAGCATCCGAACGTATTGTCGAGTTTGCGTAAGGAAATCAATTTTTGGTCTCACTATGCCGACTACGGTTTGGAGTGGTATCGATCGCAGCTCGCGCCCCATCCCGCTCAGGGACAATGGCTATCGGGTGAATCAAGCCCGTCCTATTTTGTTTCCGAACCCGCACCGCAACGCCTTGCTCAGGCGCTCCCTACGGTTAAACTGATTATTCTTTTGCGTGATCCAGTCGATCGCGTCGTTTCTTACTTCTATCACCGCCAACGACAGAACGCAGAATTTCGATCACTTGAAACCGCCGTCGATGATCTGCTCCGAACCTTTGCCCACGATCCCGAATCGCCCACACTCAGCGCCTTAACCTCTGGGTTTTACGCCCAACACCTGCGCCGCTGGTTTCAGCATGTGGATCACGATCGGCTGCTCATTCTTCAGGCTGAAACGTTCTTCGCACAGCCGGATTCGATCATGGCTGAAGTCCACCAATTTCTCGGCCTGCCCCAGATCGCCCTCGACTCTTACCGTCCCTACAATGCCGGTTCCTATCCCGCTGCGGAGGCCAGTGTCCGCACTAAACTCGCGGAATTTTTCGCGCCCTACAATCAGGATCTCGCAACGTTGTCGATCGCAAATTTCACTGATGAGTGCGTAGATTCTCACGTCGATCATCGCGTCAATCATTTCAGTGGGAAAACGACTGAGTTAAGCTAGGAGCCGTATTCGCGATCGCGCGATCGCGATCAAACCTGCAATCACTGCCGCCATCGCGCCACTAATTCTAATTAGGTCGAACCCTTCGCGAGCTTATGGGTGTTTTAACGTATCTCGGACCTTACGAAGTCGCCGTCAATACGCCGACGTCCTATCTGGAACCTACCGACCGGCGGAAATCGCTAAGGTCACCGCCTCGATTGAGGATAAATACGGCCTTGCTGTGACCCACCGTCCCACCCAATCGGCGTGGGACATTCAGCTCGGGCGCGGTCTCAGTCAGGCGGGGGTGCGCTGGATTCGGCTGCGGGGTCTGGATGTGAATGGGAAGACCGTTGAGGAATCGAGAATTTATCTCACGGTCAGCAGCACGCCGCCGATCGCAGTGGATTCCGGCACGATCGAGATTCAGGCGACTACCTGGTTTAAAGCCGCGCCACTGAACTCCGGCGATCTTGCGGATAACCAGCGCGTGCGCATCAATCCTGGAACCAGCCTCCCCATTCGTCGCTACGCCCTGAACGGCAATCACATTGCCGTTGACCTCCAAAATCGCCTCTCGCCCGTTGGCACGTTTGGCTATATCTATGAGCCGCACGCCCAGCTCACCATTGGTGGCCTGCCACTGGTGTTCGACGATCGCCGCCTGCCCGAACTCCAAGCCAATCAGACCATCCTATGGGTCAGCCGCAATACGCAGATCAAGCTCAAGCCCGATAGTTCCGCTGTGCTGTCTCCGCTACAAAAGGCATCGCTGACCGGCGGCCAGGTGTTTTTCATCAATGGCTATGCGTCGGTACGCAATCATTTTCGGGTGACCTTGGCTACTGGCATGGAGATCCCGCAGTTTGGTAATGCGGGCTATGTGTTTGCACCACACGTCAAACTGAAGCGAGGCAACCAGTGGATCGCCTACGACGCGAAGGCGACCACGCTCACGATGCTGCGATCGAGCGCCTTTAAAAAGCGTCCGGTCGATTCGTCACTCCTCGCAGCCAATGAGGTAACAACACTACCCGCATGGCGCGTGTATGGTGTCAGTAGTTTCGCGATCGAAGCCGGACACCTCAAAGCCTCGCTCACGGAAGAATTTCCCGGCTTCGGCAACACCGGCTATATCTTTCTCGACCACGTCAAACTCAATCGTGCTGGAGAGGACATCCGCCTCCTACCGACCCTCAGCTACACCGGCCCTTCCGAACTCCTCGCCAAACAACCAACCACCCTCACTGGCGAATTTAACCCCGCTGAAGTCAAAGCCATCACCCTCAGCGCCGAGGGTAAATATCCGCTGCCGATCACACTAAATACCGCGATCGGCTCCTGGGAAACCAAGCTAAACCAAGGATTTCATGATGCTGGACTCCGCTGGCTACGCCTGAATGCCACCAACGCCCAGGGCAAGGCCGTTGATAGCCAGGTCATTTACATTACAGTCAGCGACACAGCCGCGATCGAACCGGGCGATCTCTCTCTGGAGATCCTCAAGACCACTGTGTTTAAAGTTGCCCCCATCGATGCGGCAGACCTGACGATCGAACAAAAAATCGACCTCAAACCCGGTCAAACCCTACCCGTTCGGAATTATGGCCTCGTCGATGGTCACCTCAAACTCCGGCTCAACACCTCCATCACCCCCGTCGGCGATTTTGGCTACATCTTTGAAGACCACGCCCGCCTGAAAAAAGGCAACAGCGTCCTGCATTTCGACCTCGAAGACGTACCCGACACCCCCATTAGCGGTCAAATGGTCGTCCGTACAACCACGTTTTTCAAAGTTAGCCCCGTTGATTCCGGCAGCCTTAGCAATAGCCAAAAAGTTCGTCTCTTCCAAGGCCAGACCTTTGGCTTACTTGGCTACGCCTCCACCTCAGGACATTTTCGCGTCACCCTCACCGACTCTGTTCCTGGCTTCGGGAACGTCGGCTTCGTCTATTGGCGACACGTCGCGCTGCTCCAAAATCGCCAAACCCTCGCCTACGACCCGCAATCCCTCACCGTCACCATCCGTCAGCCCACCGTCCTTAAACGCCAGCCCATTTCCTCAAGCTCGCTAGCCAGCGCAGATAAAACGACGCTGCCCCTTGGGCGGGTCTACGGCGTCGCCAGCTATGAAACCGACCTTGAGTCGAATCATGTGCGCGTCTCACTGACGGAGGAAATCCCCGGCTATGGCAATACCGGCTATCTGTTCCCCGAACATATCTGGTTGCGCCAAGGCAGTCAGACGATCGAGGTGTTTCCCCAGTTACCCAAACGCATCGAACTCAACGTCCCGTATTTCTCGCAGCGCAATAATCCGCGTTTTTACTGGTCAACCTGTAACGTCACCTCGATCGCGATGGTGCTGTATTACTACGGCTTGCGTCCGCAGTATAGCGACCAGCTTGAAGATGAACTATTGCAGTGGATTTTGACGCGCTACGGCGAAGGAGCGCAAACTAGTCATGCTGTGATGACTGCGATGATCAGAGCCTATGGTTACAAAACGAGCTTTAGCACCACACGCAAGTGGGGCGAACTTGACGCTGAGATTGCCGCAGGCCATCCGGTGGTATTGGCGGGAGATTTTTACCGCGACGGGTCATATCGTGACGGTGATCGGCTACCGTCCGGAGGGATTGATCGTGAATGATCCCTGGGGTAATGCGCTGACGGGGTATCGCAATACGGAGGGTCGTAAGCTGCTGTATCCGAATGCCTATCTCAATAATGTTTGTGGGCCGAATGGCAACATTTGGGCGCACTTTATCGAGCCTTAACCCATGTCTGAACCCGTTTCTGTGGCGATCGCCATTCTCTACCAGGGCGATCGCTACCTAATGCAGCTTCGTGACGATAAACCCAATATCGTCTACCCCGGTGTCTGGACATTTTTCGGCGGGCATATGGAACCCGACGAAGATCCAGAAGCAGCGGTATTACGCGAACTCGAAGAGGAAATCGGCTACACCGCACTGCAGGTAACGCTGTTTGAATGCCGAGTGGAAGCGGGGATTAAACGTCACGTGTTTTATGCGCCGCTAACCGTTGAACTCGATGATTTGACCTTGATGGAAGGCTGGGATTTTGGGCTGTGGACGGCGGATGATGTGCGGCGTGGCGATCGCTATTCTGATGTGGCTGGACAAATCCGTCCCATTGGTAAACCGCATCAACAGATTCTACTGAACTTCATCGATCGCATCGCGCCGCAGCTAACCGATGCATAACCATCCCCTGAATCATCCACCTCTTGACAGCACACACTCGACCGGTAGCGAGACTGTTGCGAGTACCCTGTCGTCGCCGCTCCCCGTCAAGAGTTTCCACAGCGGCGCGATCGCAGTTGCTACGGCCTGCTGATATTCGTTTGCGTGTTTCAAGGCGCGTTGGTTTTCCTGAAAGGCGATCGACCCAAACGCGGCTCCGAGTAACGACCCGATGATGGCGATCGACTCTAGTGGCTGTCTCTGGCGTCGTGCCAATTGACAGGCGGAGCTGTACCACGGCAATTGACAGGCGATCGCCGTACTTGCCAGAAAAACATCGCTATTTTGACGGCTCATCGAATACTTCGTGAGTTGCAGTTCGGTCAGCGCTTCGGGTGCAAAATCTCGTAGTGCGGCGATCGTTGTTTTACGTTTGAGGGGGAGCCAAATGGTACGCCCCGGCGGTTCGTGCAAGAAGCTGCGCAAGACGATCGTAAACACGTCAATACCCGCCCGCGTATCTTCGGGGCAATCCGCACTTAAAACCTCACGCCAGATTGCCAAAATCTCCTCTTGGTCACACCAGCAAAAGACCCCAACCACCAGCGCAAAGACACGCTCCAGGTTCGATCGGGTTCGATTACCCCACGTGTCGGTCACAACGTGGGTGATCAGTTCCCGTGGATCGAGAGTCCACTGATCCTGTGGGGAATCGCGCAGCGTATGGTGGAGTCCGATGACACTTGCAACCCAGGTCTGCAAATATGGGTTGTCCTCGATCGCGATTTTAGTGTCAGGTTGCGCCACTCGCTCGACCGATGCCACCAAACCGAAAACCATTCCCAGCAGACGATCGTAAAGAGATGCAACCAGCACGGTAAGTAGATGTGATTAGATGTTAATCAGAAATGCCTAAGCTTACTAGAGACCCTGCTATTCGGCTGTGAGATGGGTCACAGAAGCTAAAATGAGCCAATTTAAGCTGCGTGAAAACAGTTTTTAAATGACTTTCAAACTTATTAAAAACCGCATAAAACAAGGGTGATTGCACGGTTTGAAAATAGCTGCTCAAACCGGCTAAACAGGATCTAAAATCGCAAGAACGCCGTCCACAGAGCCAGTATGTCGGCATCAACCCACGCCCTTTGACCTCGATCGCACCACGTGGCTCGAAGGTATAACGGTCTTTAACCCGTTGATAAAACGACTCCGTCACCTGGATCTTACCGGGCTGGCCGTGAGATTCCATACGGCTGGCAAGGTTCACCGTATCGCCCCACAGGTCGTAAGTGAACTTACGAATGCCAATGACCCCAGCCACGACGGGGCCAGTGTTGATGCCAATGCGGAGCTTGAACGATTCGCCGTTTTCCCCCAGAGTTTGGGTGATCGCCCACTGCATTTCGATCGCCATCTCGGCCATCGCCTCAGCGTGATCGTGCATGGATTTCGGAATCCCCCCAGCGACCATGTAGGCATCACCGATCGTCTTGATTTTTTCGAGGCGATAGGCCAAGGCTAACTGATCGAAGGTGGAGAAGATTTCATTGAGAACATCAACGAGCTGGCTCGGTGGCATCTGAGCCGATAGGGTGGTGAAATCAACCAAGTCGGCAAACAGAATCGTGGCTTCCTCAAAGCGATCGGCGATGTGGGTTTCGTCGGCTTTGAGACGTTCTGCGATCGATTTCGGCAAGACGTTGAGCAGTAACCGTTCCGATTTTTCTTGCTCGATGCGTAGGGCTTCCTCGGCGCGTTTGCGTTTGGTGATGTCCTGGACGGTGCCTTCGTAATAGAGGAGCGTCCCGAATCGATCGCGCACTGCCCGCGCATTCTCGGAAATCCACATCATTGATCCGTCTTTGCGATAGGCTTGGGACTCAAAATTGGCGATCGAGTTGTTTTCATTGAGCAGGCGCAGGGACTCTTCGTGGTGGGCGCGATCGACGTACACCGAAGCCATATCCTGAACCGAGGCTTGCAGATCGGCAAACGAGTCGTAGCCATACATCTCAATCAGCGCGGGATTGGCATTGAGACACGTCCCATCGGGGGCGATCTGAAAAATCCCCTCCGCTGCATTTTCAAAAATACTGCGGAATTTTTCCTCCGCTTCCTGCAACGCATCCAGAACACGCTTACGTTCCGTCACGTTCCGCGCCACCCAAATCACACAGTTATCCGGCATCGGTGACACGCTGGCCGCAAACCAAACTTCGCGCTCGCCCTCGGGTGCTTCGGGAATTTCGAGGGAGTATTCCAGGGAAACGGTTTGACCGGAGTTGAGGGCGCGTTGAATGTGGCGCACGAAGATGCTGGCCTTGGCGGGGGGGAAAATTTCGTAGACGCTTTTCCCAAGACGATCGCTGGTCGGACTATAGAGCGTTTCTGAGTTGGTCGTTACGATTTTGACGTAATGACCTTGGGCATCGAACACCGTGATCACGTCGGTCATGGCCGCAAACAGGGCGCGAAGCTCGGCTTCGGAGTTACGAAGAGCCGCTTCGATGCGCTGACGTTCACTGACTTCGAGCATTAAGCGCTGATTCGATTGGCGCAGAGCGGCGGTGCGTTCTTCGACCCGGCTTTCGAGTTCTTCGTTGGCGCGTTGGAGGGCTTCCTGGGCGTTTTTACGATCGGTAATATCTTCGACCGTCCCCTCGTAATACTCGACGTTGCCATCGGCATCTCGCACCACACGGGCATTTTCAGAAATCCAGGTGGTTGTCCCGTCGCGACGATAAATCTGCTGCTCAAAGCCAACCGATTTGCCCCTCTTGGTGGAGTTGATCGATCGCCTTGGCTCGCTGGCGTGGATTGACGTAAAGCTGCTGCTCGAAACCGCTGAGACTGGCGATCATAATCTCGGGGGTTTCGTAGCCGTAGATGCGGGCTAGGGCGGGGTTGGCACTGAGGTAGTGACCATCGAGCGAGATTTGGAAGATGCCCTCAACGGCGTTCTCGAAAATGTTGCGGTATTTGGTTTCGGCTTGGCGCAGAGCGCTGAGGGCGCGGTGCTGCTCGGTGATGTCGATACCGACGGTAAAGGTGGCGTTGCCGCGATCATATTTTCGCGCCGCGATCAGATAGCTGCGGGTTTCACCATACACTTTGGTGTCAATTTCTTTGAGGGCTTCTTGAGCCGCTTCATCGGCAAAAAAGTCCTTGAGAAACCCCTTAAACACAGCACTGGTGCTGAGAAAACCGATATCTTGGCCGCTGAAGGAATCGAGCGGTAAATTGAAGGTTTCGGCTAGGTGGCGATTGACGCCGATATAGCGTAGGTCTCGATCGATCCAGGACACCATCCCCGGAACCGCTTCCAGAATCGCTTGAAGCTGATCTTTCGCTGACAGCAGTTCATTTTCGGCCCGACGCCGATCGGTGATGTCAATGCCGATCGTGAAGGCCGCGCGATCGTTATCAAACTTCTGCGCCACGATCAAAAAATTCCGCACTTCGCCATTGACGATCGCCTTCACTTCCTGGGACGCCTCCTGGGTGGGAAACTCAAAAAAGCCTCGACAAAATCCCGAAACTCCGTTCCAGCTCCCAGAAACCCGATATCTTGATTAACAAACTCCTCGGGTTCTGCGTCAAACAGTCTAGCTAGGTGGTGGTTCACCCCGAGATAGCGTAGGTCAGCACTAATCCAGGACACGACACCGGGAACCGCTTCAAGCAGGGTTTCGAGCTGGTTTTTGGCGCTACGAAGGGCAGTTTCGGCCATGCTGCGCTCAACGATTTCAGCCACAAGCTGATCATTGGCCTCACGCAAGGCACTCGTGCGTTCATCGAGGGACTGCTGCAAACCCGAATCCGGCGCGTCTAAAAGCGCGTCCGTGGCGCGGATGCTGTCCTCGATCGCAGCGGAATCATCATCCCCCGGTGGTCGCTCTCCCCGGACGGATACGGACAGATTGGCGTCTGTTCTAGGGCTTTCAAACTGTGCCAATCTAGCTCGGAGTTGTTCTAGCTCTGAGATCAGTTCAGCTTTCGTTTTTTCGGTGTCATGGCGGATTACGTCACTATGTTGCGTTTCATGAGCGTCATCTCGCATACAGTTGCATTCGTCCACGGGGGAGGAGGTCATGGCAGGTTCCCTGTTGTCTCAGCGTCGAATATCGATCAGGCGGAAAATCTCCGGATCGAGCGTTCGCAAATAATGCTCCCCTAGGCGCAGGATGTGCCTTAACGTCACTATAGCGAACTGCTCTAAGGAATTTCCAAGTGATGACCCCCGAGAGTTCAGGCTACGGACAGCGGGAAATCTACATTACGTGACGCAATGATCGAATTCTTAATCTCTGTTTTCAGGGTGCTAAATGAGAATTCCGGGTGAATTATGCACGCAACTTTCAGCGATCAAACCCCGTTACAATCGCGTTTTTTTAGCAAGAATAATTCACATTACACCGCCAGGAAATTGGGTAATCTAAGAACTGACGACCCCCGATCGACCTCGTTGATTATTCGTTCTCATTTTCGTTTCAATCATGATGCGAAAAATCGAGACCTCGTCGGTGTCGTGGCAATGCTGCCCTCAGCGGAGGCAAACACACTGATGCTTAACCGACTTCCCAATTTTCAAGACTTATTTCACATTCCCCACGATCGTGCCTCGCTGCCCTGGTCGAAAATCATCACCCTCTGTCTGGCCTTTTGGGTGGGTGGTAGCCTCGTCCTCGATTTTGTCGTTATGCCCAGTCTGATGGAAGCAGGCATGATGGCTTCACCCAACTTTGCAGCGGCAGGATTCACGACCTTCGAGCGCTTTAATCATCTTGAGCTACTCGCAGCAGCGGCCACACTCACTGGTATCCTCGCCATTTCCAAGCACAATCACGGCTTTGGAACCGTGACCCGTCGCGCAACGGTCTTAGCCTGCATTCTGCTGGGTATCACTGTGATCTATACCTATATCCTGACGCCGCAGATGAGCGCCCTTGGTCTAGAACTCAGTCTGTTTGAACCGCTCGTGGGTTCACCGACGGGTATGGAGGCAATGCACATCAGCTACTGGGGCTTGGAAACGATTAAGCTCGCTGTTGCAGGTTGGTTGCTGCATTTGTGTGACCAACGGTTTGTGCGATCGGACTCCATCGCGTCGTAAACCTTACAAATGTCGTACAAACGTCGTAATTGGTGATTGAGGTCTGTTCTATTCAACGCTACAGATAGCGTTAAATAACAACTTTAATTGCTTCCTAACACCACATCTAACTTGCTACACTAACCTGTGACTTTGACAGGGCAGAGCGTCCGATCCTTGAGTGCGATCGGCGCTCTGTTTGTTTCACGCTTCCTTCAACTTCCTAGACTCCCCGCCTCCCCTCGAACCGTCATGGCTATCATTGCCCTCCGCGCTTGGTATCTCGAAAAATACGAACCGCTCGAAACCCTACAGCAGCGATCCCACGATCTGCGTCTCGCGAAAAATAGCTTGCTCAAAGCTGGGTTACGGGCAGATTTTCTCGAAGAGCGGCAGGAGATCGAGCGATCGGTTTGGTTTCAGCGTTACCTGGCGGGGGAGGCGATCGAGTTTTACATCGAAGGTAGCGGCAGTTATGCCATCTCAAATATCGATTTGAGTAGCCACGAAATCTATTTCACCAAGTTGGATGGTCTCGCGCATCTCGACCCGTCGATTTATCTCTGTCATCAAACCCACTTCGAGCGATCGAGTCAGGCGTTGAGCGATCGTCTCGATGACTTCGCTCGCGATTTTAACCAAACCGCGCGGCTCCCACTGCGGATCACCAAAGCCCTGCGATCGGCGGAAAATCCCCTGCGCCTCAACCGTCGCACCCTCGACAATATCCGCAAAAGTCTGCTCTTCGTTGCGGATATCACCCCGCTCGGCGTGGTCGGTGGCGATCCACCGCAGCTCCTCCCTAGCCCGAACGTCTGCGTCGAGATTGGTTACGCCATCCAGTGCAAGCGCCCGGAGCAAATCGTCCTGGCCTACATGCAGCGCCCAAACCTGAGCGGCCAGTTTCCCTTTGACCTGCCAACCTACCAACAACTAGAATTCGAGAGTCCGGACAGTCTTGCCCGTGTCTTGCCTGAAGCGATCGCGCTGATGTTGCAGCGCTTTAAGCTCAAAGCCTAGCGCGGAGTCATCAGCTTTGTGGTAGACCTAATCAACTAGCCTGATCGAGACGGTATCAAGGTTGTCTGGGTTGTCTATTAGATTGCCGACGATTTTTCCTGATTTTTTATCGCCGTTAACCCATGCCAAGACCTAGTGAATATGCCGTCCATCTGATGATTTCGGGTGGTCATCGTGAAGAGATTCGGTTCCCGACGATCGAAGATTTTCAGAAATGGTACGGCAGCGAACTCAAGCCCAAGTCGGATTCCCGCGATTTTATCAACGTGCCGATCAAAAATATCCAGGGTGAATATATGGTGATTCGTCCGTCGGAAGTAGTGGCGATTCGCCTTGAGCCGGTGTTTAATTCGAGTGTCGATCGCAGTTTTTAAAGGGATCAGATTCTGGATCATTTTCTAGATGTATTCCAGGCCTAAGCCCTGTGGCCTCATTCGGACAGAGTAAATTGAGTGTGATATTCTGAACGGACTTACCGGCCAAGTCCGTCTTTTTGCGTTGTGTTGTCCCTGCTATGGCAATTTGTCCCTCCTCTCTAACGACCATTGCCTGCTCTCGGAGCACTCTGGCTTAACCCGGCGGGTTCTAGCTTATGGACGCATCTTTTCTCATTACACTCTCGATCGTGCTAACCGTAGCAGCGGGAATCGGCGCACAAGTCATCGCCGACTACCTTAAGCTTCCGGGCATTGTCTTCTTGCTGCTGTTCGGCATCGGTCTAGGCCCGAGCGGTCTAAATTGGCTCCGTCCGGCAATCCTGGGTGATGGCTTGGAGACCTTGGTGTCGCTCTCGGTCGCGCTGATCTTATTTGAAGGTGGCTTAAGCCTCGGGTTGCGTGAACTCGGGCGAGTTTCTGGCAGTTTGCGAAATTTGGTGACGATCGGCACGCTGATCACGTTTGTGGGTGGCGGCATGGCGGCGCACTGGCTCGGGGAATTTCCCTGGACGATCGCTTTTCTCTACGCCTCGCTGATCGTCGTCACCGGCCCTACGGTCATTAGCCCGCTATTGAAACAAGTCCAGGCCGATCGTCAGGTTTCGACCCTGCTGGAAGGGGAGGGTGTTTTAATCGATCCCGTGGGGGCGATTTTGGCGGTGCTGGTGCTGGATGTGGTGCTCAATGGCGATGCGGATCTGGTGGGGCTGATCGGCGGGCTGGTGCTGCGTTTGAGTTTGGGAGTGGCGATCGGCGGAGCGGGCGGCTGGCTGATGGGCTGGTTTATTAAGAAAGCCTCATTTCTGTCTGACGATCTAAAAATTTATTCGTGTTGGCCGGTGTCTGGAGCTTGTTTGCGATCGCGCAGTTGCTCATTAGCGAATCGGGCTTGATGGCAACGGTGGCGGCGGGCTTGGTACTCCGGGCATCATCATTGCCTGAGGAGCGTTTACTGCGTCGTTTTAAAGGGCAACTCACCACCCTCGCGGTTTCAGTTTTGTTTGTCCTGCTGGCGGCAGATCTCTCGATCGCCAGTATCATCGCCCTCGGCTGGGGTAGTCTTGCCACCGTTGCGGTTTTAATGTTTGTCGTTCGCCCGGTCAATATTTGGGTGTGTACCTGGAATAGCGATTTGAACTGGCGTCAGAAGTTGTTTGCAGGCTGGATTTCGCCGCGTGGGATTGTCTCGGCGTCGGTTTCGTCGCTGTTTTCGATTTTGCTGGTTGAACGTGGCGTCAATGGTGGGGATGCGATTAAAGCGCTGGTCTTTTTAACGATCGTGGTGACCGTGATTGTCCAAGGATTGACGGCGAAACCCTTAGCTCAACTGCTCCAGGTTCAAGCAACGGGCGATCGCGGGGCGCTGATTGTCGGCTCTAACCCGCTCAGTCGGCTGGTCGCCCAACTGTTCCAAGAGCGTGGCGAATTTGTCGTCTTAATCGATACGGATGCCGAAGCCTGTGAAGCAGCGGAACGGGAAAATATTCCGGTGTTTCTCAGCAGTGCGCTCGATACGGACGTGTTAGAGGAAGCGGGTTTAAGCTCGATCGGTACGTTTGTGACGATGACGAGCAACGGCGAAGTGAATGCGGTGCTGGCGCAACGGGCGATCGAGGAATTTAGCCCACCGCGCACCCTGGCGCTACTGCCAAAAGATTCAACCAAAAGCGCGAAGGCCACGAAGGTTCAGCAGGCGCTGAAACAGGATTTTCCGATTAAGCTCTGGAATCAGCGCTTACGGGACGGGGCGGTGAAGCTGGGGGAAACAACCTTGCGGGAAGCTGGATTTGCCTTTCAGCAAGCGCACATTCAACAATTGATTGAAGTGAATGAACTCGTGCCGCTGTTGCTTCAGCGCAGCGAACTGCTGCGGATTGTGCCGTCTCAGGTCACGTGGCTGGTGGGCGATCGCCTGATCTATCTTTTCACGCCCCCAAGCCCAAACTCCTGCAACGGCTATCCGGCTCGAAGACCCTCGGGCTAAAACTCGAAACAATTCCAGAAGTGGAAAAGGTCGATATTCCGACGGTGGTACTCGACGAGTATCGCGAAGCTCAGGAGGGGGCTGCAACCTCCGAAACGGAGCGTACGGAGCGTGAAGAGAGCGAAGATGTTCAAAATGCTAAAAAAGACAAACCAGAAAAAGTCCGGCTCAAAAGCAAATCGACGCTCAAACCGCCAACGATAAAACCCAAAAACACGCAAACCCCACCCCCTACAACGCCGAAATCGACGGCACAAGCAGCCTCGCCGCTGTCTCAATCCCTCCCCTCACAATCCTCCCCAACCCCAACCCCGTCGAACCCCAATCCCCCCGACGAAACCTCGGTTTAGCCTATGGAACTCACCTCGATCGCCATTCCCGCCGCCAGCGGCAACATCCGCAGCACCGTCGTCTTGCTCCACGGCTGGGGCGCGAATGATCGCGACTTACTCTCGATCGCCCAAGAATTAAATCTGCCGGATTGTCAGTTTATTTTTCCGAATGCAACCTTTGCCCATCCCGGTATGCCCGGTGCGCGGATGTGGTACGAGTTAGGGCCACAGTTGGAGTTTGATCGCGATCCCGAAGGGATTGCAGCGAGTCGTGCGGCGATCGCGGCGCTGCTGGAGCAGGTGGCGATCGAGACCGCGATTCCGCTATCGCGTACAGTCTTGGCCGGATTTTCCCAGGGCGGAGCGATGACGCTGGACGTGGGGACGCGCTTACCGCTGGCGGGGTTGGTCTCGATGAGCGGCTATTTACACGCCGATCTTGATGCCGACGCTATCACGATTAAACCGGCGTTGGTGATGCATGGTTCCGCTGATCCGGTGGTTCCGTTGGCGGCGGCGGGTCGAGTGTGTGAGGCGCTAAAACAGGTGGGGATTGGGGTGGAGTTTCGCGAATTCGCGATCAGTCACGGCATTTGTCCGGAGGAGATCGCGGTGTTACGTGAGTTTCTCGTCAAGGTTTTGGGTTAGCGTGTCGTTGTTCTGAGCCATCCGCTGCAACCTCCTGCACTCTCATTCCGTGAGGTGGTATCAGATGCCGTAATGTCACAACATTCCGCATAGTGAGTGACTGTCTGAACTCAAGCCGCCATCATTGGAAGCTTTCCCCAAGTCCCAATTCAGCCGCCTCAGCAAAATGCTGCCAGGAGTCGAGCAATAGGATACCCTTAATAGGGATGAGTCAATTGCGGTAAGCGCCAGCCTTGAGCTAGCCTTAATCGAACTCGAAAAGAGTACTCACAACAAACTTAAACCTGAGAGGAAATGCAAGCGTTATGGCATACGAGCTACCTGTTCTGCCCTACGAATATACAGCTCTGGAGCCACACATCTCCAAAGGCACTCTAGAGTTTCACCATGACAAGCACCATGCTGCCTATGTCAACAATTTCAACAGCGCCGTTGCCGGAACTGAACTGGATCAGATGGCGATCGAAGATGTGATCAAAGCCGTAGCTGGTCAGGCGGACAAAGTAGGCATTTTTAATAATGCAGCTCAAGCTTGGAACCATAGCTTCTATTGGAACTGTATTAAACCGGGTGGTGGCGGTCAACCTAGCGGTGACCTTGCTGCGAAAATTGAGGCCGACTTTGGTAGCTTCGATGCATTTGTCGAAGCCTTCAAAGCGGCTGGAGCAACCCAGTTCGGTAGTGGCTGGGCTTGGCTTGTTCTGGATGGTGGAACCCTGAAGGTGACGAAAACGGCAAATGCTGACAATCCCCTGACTCAAGGTCAAGTGCCGTTGCTAACGATGGATGTGTGGGAACACGCTTACTACCTGGATTACCAAAACAAGCGCCCTGACTACATGACAACT
>JAAUPN010000031.1 GCA_012033105.1 Coleofasciculaceae cyanobacterium RL_1_1 | reverse complement strand
TAGACTCAAGCCTGGTGAGCTGTGAGAGCTGGTCCGATTTCGGCGGTAGGCTGCTCAGTTGGTTATTCCAGAGATCAAGCTTGGTGAGCTGGGAGAGCTGTCCGATTTCCGGCGGGAGAGCGGTTAGCCAATTTTCTTTGCTTTCCCACGTTTCTTCATCCAATTTCCCCAAAATCAAAACCTCAAGCTCCGTCAGCTCGCCAATCTCCGGCGGCAACTCCTCCAGATCCAGCCCCGCCAAATCCAGCTTTTTCCAGCCCTCCGCCTTCGCCCGCGCCAACAAATCCAATAATTCCGCTTGCGTCATCCAACCCAACCCAAAAACCATCGCCCCATTTTAACCAACCAGACCTCGGAGGTTTCCAAAACCTCAGAGGTCTCACTCCCCCACCGATCGCGAACCCCTAGGATTTTTTCTCCGGCAAATTACGCGGCGGCGGATACACCCCCTCATAAAACCGCCGCTCAAACCGTCCGATCGCCCAGAACACCGCCCCGAGCAGCACCGTCACGATCCCATAGCCGATCGCCACCTCTAGCGACACCTCGATCGCCGACACCACCGGAATCCCCGCCAACACCACCAGCCCAACACCACCCAAGACACGACGCGCCACCTGAAACCGCTTCAGCGCACCACGACAACTCCGACAGTGCTGCGTGTGGGAGTGGTAGCGATCGAGCAACTGCTCACGAGACTGCGACGGCGGCAGCGGCTGACCGGGGAACGGCTCGCCAAACTCCGCTAGCCACTTGTGATAGGTGAGGACAAAGCGATCGGCATTAGTCGGTAGATAGCAAGCTTGGGCATAGACGCGATCGCGGGCGCTGTTTTGAAACGTTGTCCGGGATAGGGTTTCGAGATAACGCTCTTGCCAATGGAGAAAAATCTGATCATCTTCGAGGACGCCATTTTGGCCGATGTGGGAATACCAGCGCGGCGTCAGCGAAATCACCAAACGGGGCAACTTCGAGGCAAATTTAAACGGAAAACGGGCAAACAAGCGACACTCACCCTTGCGGATCGGCGTGGCATACACCACCGTTAACGTCCGCCCGAACTGCTTCGAGGTTAGATCGTGCCACATCAGACCGGGCGCGATAAACGTGGTGTCCTGGCGTCCGAGGGCTCCGCGTCGAGGGCCTTCAGCCCACGTGCCGGTGAAGCCCTGACGATCGAAGGACGTTAATTCGAGATCTACCGTGGAGGCATTTTTACGGTTGCCGACGGTTTTGTGGTGGGTGTAGGGAATGTGGCTAGCGTCGAGGACGTTTTCGAGCAGGGTGGTGGCGTCGTAGGGCAGATCGCGAAACGTGTTGAGACACACCCAGTCGTCGGCATCTTCCTCGATGATTGGCACGATCGGCACCTCAGCGCGATCGGCATTGTCCAGCGATCCAGCATAGACAAACAGCAACCCCTGACGCGCCGTCGTTGCAAAGGTTTTCGCGCACGATCGCGGCGATTCGAGGGCATTGCTCTCCGGTGGGATTTGCGGCAGGCGATCGCAGCCACCCTCACCATTAAACGCCCAGCCATGATAGGGACATTCCAGCAGGCCATCCTCCGCGATGCGACCTTCGGACAGCGGCGCGAGCCGATGCGGACACATATCCGCGAACGCCCGCCACTGTCCGCCATCCCACCAAATCACTAGATCCTGATCGAGCAAGGTGAAGCGCTGCGGCTTAGTGCGATCGAGATCATCGAGGTAAAACACCGGGTACCACGCTTCGCGCCAGTCAAACGCTGTCGGATCAGCGCCGCCGATCGCGGCCAGGGCATCAGGAGTGGAGAGTCAGAAACCGTCATGGGGATCGCCAGGAAACGTTATCGCGATCAAGTCACGGGTGGTTGATTGATCGCGCATCGATCGCGTCACCCCAAATCCTTGAACCAAAGCTTAAACTTGATCGCTTGATAAATCTTAACGAAATTACCTAACGATGATCGATGGACAAGTGATCGATCAGCGATCAATCGTTGATTCAGCAGTTACTGATCGATCTAAACGATCCACAAACAACGGGTTAACGATTGGCATTGACCCGGATCAGCGCTTCCCAATTGGTGATTTGCAGTTGAGCGGTGGCATAGATATTGGAGGTGACGGGAATCCGACGGGCAATATCGATCGCCGTTAACAGGTCGGTATTGGCGCGTTCCGTGGCGATACTGAGCAGCGATCGGCTCCAAATCTCGATCGCGCGGGTTCCCTCATCCGCGAGATAGCTACCGCTAGAGATACCGGATGCCTGACGAATGGCCGCATCGAAGCCTTCCGCCGTACCATAGGCGGCGAGATCGTAGGCTTCATCCAAGGCTTGCTGATCGAGAGTTTGCGCCATCCAATCGCCGATCGCCGCCTGCGCTTCGTCATAGAGCGGACTGTTGAACGAAATCTCCTGAGCCGTGGCGATCGCGGCGTTAATATTACCCGAGTTGGCGAGACCCCGCGCCCGTGACAGCGTTGGCGTATCCCCTTCACGGGCGATCGAACCCTGCCATTGCAAGATTTGGCGCTGGGCTTCGTCGTAGAGCGGACGAGATGACAGGATCTGGCTAGCGGTGGCGATCGCCGCTTCGAGATCGCCCTGATTAGCCAGATCCCGCGCCCGCGCCAAAATGGGACGATCCTGCTCCGTATCAAGCTGGACGCTCCAACGGCCAATTTCGCTCTCGGCTCGCTCCCAGAGTGCGTTATTGGCGGGAATCTCTTGCGCCGTGGCGATCGCCAACCGTAAATCATCCGCTTGACCCGAACTGGCTAACGTTCGCGCCCGTTCGAGAATCGCGACTTGGCCGAGACCTTCCTGCCAACGGTTGATCCAAGTTTGGGCATCGCCATAGATCGGACTATTGAACTCAATGCTGCGAGCCTGGGCGATCGCCGATTCGAGGTTGGTCGCCGTGGGTCGCCGTGCGGTGTATCGCGCTCGCGCCAAGATGACAAAGTCGTTTGCCTTGGGTTTGAGTCCGGTCACGCTCGGAACCTTGCGAGCCGTGGCGATCGCGCCGGGAAGATCATCGGCTTCGAGCTGACGATCGGCAATATCAAGCAACTGCTGACCAAACTCCCGTAATAAAGTCTGCGCCCGAATCCGCAACGGACTGGCGAGACCAATCTCTTGGATTAGCTTGATGGCTTCTAGCACGCTATCGACATCATCACGAGCCGCAATCCCTCGGGCGCGTTCCACCTTAGAGGTATCCTGACGCCCGAGCTGGATCGCCTGGGCATACTCCTGATAGCGCGTCGTTTCCCAGTAACGATTCCCGATGCCCAGCAGACGCGTGACCTGTTGAAACGCGAGTCCCCAGTACTGCCGATCGAGTTCCCGCTTGATCGCCGCTTCAATTTTGGTCGCCTCATCCCAAATGCCCTGCCAGCCTTTCACCCGATCGGCAATCACGATCGCGAGGCGGCTGCGAATCTCCGTCGGCAACGCAGACAGGGGAATCCGTTCAGCCGTAGCGACGGCTTGATCGAGATCCCCCGCTTGGAAATCCGTTTCGGCTAGATCTAAGATCGCCTGCGCCCAGAGTTCGAGCTGTCGATCGACCTCTGGACGCAAGGCATGGTCGTCGGGCAATTCATCGACTAAGTTGATCGCTTCGAGCAAGCTATCGACCGTATTGCGATCGGCGTAGGTTTGCGCACAGTAGAGCCGACGAGACGCCGTTGTCGTTGGCAAAAAGAGCGTTCGACAGTTGGCCTCGTCCGGCAGCTTGAACAACATCGCCGCCGCCCCAAGACCCGAGCCGATAATCGTCAACCCCAAAAGCAGCCCCAACCCAACCGCTCGGGACGTGGTGATTTGTCGCCGTTCCTTCGGTTGGGACTGACGACGCCGGGAATCGCGCTGGCGTCGTCGGCGTCCTCCTTTGCGCGGGGATAGAGACGGGCGATCGGAGGTTGCGATCGGGTGATGGTCGCTCGTCTGACGATCGCTCGCTAGCGGGTGTTTGGGGTCAAGGTCGCTCATAACGTATCTTTTTTGCGTGCCGTTCCAACGAAAAAAACGCAGGGACTGCAAGAATGACTGGATCGCTGAGTCGATATCTTACCGCTCCGTATCGTTAATGGTAGCCCAGAGCTTCAGCGCGATCGCCGGTAGACGCTGAGATTTATGGGATTCGCGAGCAAATGCCCATACTCTGATAGCTGGGCGATAACTGGGCGAGATTATTGGGCGGCTCGCTGCTGGGCGATCGCGCTGTTTTGGCGATACAGCGCGGCTCGCTCGTTGGCGGTGTTGGAGCGTGGGTCGTCTGTTGGTAGTTGTTCCATGAGTTCGGCGGCGCGTTGCCAGCGGGCGGACAGATCGAGCCATTCGGAGGCACTGATGGCGGTTTGGCCGTCGATCGCGGCTTGGGTGGCGAGGGTCACGGCTGCTGCAAAGGGATCGGCGATCGGTGCTGAATTGGCTGAATTGGCTGAATTTGAGCTGGTGGGAGAATTGGCAGAGTCTGACGCATTCACGGGAGAATCCACCGGTGCATCGGAAGAATCCACCAGCCATCCAAAGCCCAGCCCTGACCACTGGCGATAGGCCAAACCAGCGAACAGCGCGATCGCCAAGCCGATCGCAATGCCGCCGCCAAAGCCGGAGGATCGTCGCGATGGTATGGACGGACGCGATCGGGCGATCGGCATCACCCGATGCTGGCGACGCTGGCCGTGCATCTTCCACAGGCGACGGATCGGGTTAGAACGGCGCAGGCGGATCGGTTCACTCCAAAGCAGTTGTTTGGGCTGACGGCGAATATCATCGAGCCAGAGCAGTTGCTGTTCGCGGGCAAGGCGGCTATTGATCTGGACGCGGCGAATTTTGGCCGGGTCGATATCTTCGAGGATTGTGCGCACCTGTTCGATCAGCGTTTCGCGATCGAGTGCCGATCGCTGCACGGATTCACACAACAATTGCAGCCATCCCGCATCGACCATCGCCCGCGTCCGTACACCCCGATCGGCCAAGCGTTGATTGAGCACCTGGACGATCGCCGCGACGCTTCCCGATGCGGCTTGCTCGAAAATGTCATCACTCGGATCAACGAGGTTCGACACGCTGGAAAACGGATCGATCGGCAGAAAATCCGGTGTATCAAACTCATGGCGGGCTTGTGTCGTCACGACATCATCGAAATCCAGATCATCGCTCGTCGCGAATGGCGAGGTCGGTGATGGTTGACTCGTAGATTTCGCCTTGGATGTTGACTTGGGTTTTGCCTTGGATGTTGATTTGGATGTCGCCTGAGGTGCCGTGTCGGGGATGAAATTGTCGGAGGGATGATTCATTCGCGCTCGCGACCGTTCGCGGTCGAACTCCAGAATTGAGTGAATGGGTATTGGTTCGATCGTAGTCGAGTCCGAGGGTAATCCATACAAATATGTGAATTGTCTTAGATGGCAATTGTCTCAGATGGCAATTGTCTCAGATGTCCGAAATCGTCGCGCCTCGGACTGGAAACTGTTAACATTGACCAGGCGGTAATCCGCTGAAAGCATACGGATGGCTCATCCATTAGGCAGCCCAGGAGCAACGGTTCAGACACTGGCAACCTGTATAGAGCATAAAACCCGAAATAAAACTTCAGCTCCGTCCGCTTGGGGGCATCAAGTGGACGTAAAACAAAAAGCCTGTGGAATCGGTCTGGCGGGGACTTGAACTCAAATGAATTCAAGTCTAGTCAAGAGGTTGAGAAGCAGGAAATCCTTGGTGTGAACCAGGGAATCTCCCGGCATACCCGATCGGTTGCCGGGAGAGGATGTCAAAATACGGATCGCGCCGACTGCTACGGGTCGCGCTTGACCGGCCAGCAGGTTCGAGATTTCGGCTGCGGCTGTGCATTCTTCGTGTTCACTTCGTTTTCTATCGATCAACCATGCTGCTGAAATCCACCACGCGCCACATTCGTATTTTCGCCGCTGAGATTCAGGATCTCGAACTCGTGCCGAGCGAAGATACCCTCACCCTCGATATCGATCCGGATAACGAACTGGTTTGGGATGACAAGGCGATCGAGGCGGTTCGCGCCAAATTTGCCGAACTGGTCGCAACCTATAAAGGCGATGAACTCAGCGAATACAATCTCCGCATGATTGGCTCCGATCTTCAGCACTTCATTCGATCGCTCCTGTTCTCCGGTCAGGTGCGCTACAACCTCGATAATCGCGTTAGTAACTACAGCCTTGGTTTGCCGCGTGTGGAGGAAGCCCCAAACCCGCTGCAAGGCTAGGTTCCCCAGTCGCAAGCCCCACTCCCAAACGGAAACGTTGAAAACCTGACCCTGAGCGTGTTTAGGTTGGATCGCGGCTGGACTCAAACCATTCAGGTGGAGATGGGTCGATCGCTTCGAGTTCCACGCGATCGCCCACGGCAATCCCGAAACGTTCCGCCGTGCCGCCCGCGAGCTCGATCACGTGATCAATCTCGAGATCGGGGCCATAGGTGGGACAGGTCGGAGTTGTACAGGGCGGAACATCGCTTGAAATGGCGATAATTTCGCCCGCCCGCACGAACAGCATATCCAGCGAAATCGAGACGTTTCGCATCCAAAACCGCACGGGACGCGGTGGATCGAACGGAAAAACCATCCCCCGATCGCGGCTAAGATGCTCGCGAAACATTAGCCCCATCGCCTGTTCCGAGGTTGTCCGCGCCACCTCGAAATAGATCCAGCGATCGCCCAGCCAAGCCCGTTGCTTGATCGCGAGCAACTGCCCAGACGAGTCGATGCTATCGGCCTGAGCCGTACTGTATTTGGGATGCATCACCAAGCTGCCATAGCTAAGAGTTAAAAAAAGAACGGTGAAGGCGAGCCACAGACGCCAGCGCGATCGAAATGAAAAACTCACGATAATCACGATAATTTTGTGTCCTGACGGATGATCTAAACGGTTCTAGGGCATGTCATCAATGAATCGTAAAACTCTGATCCGAAAAGCTGTTGAACCCCAGTCTCCCTAAAAAACTAGGGGTTGTAGCCCTGCTGGGTCAGCACTAAACATCGAACAGATGACAGCTCCTAGGCAGTCCACGAAACTGTTCGCAACACCGCAGGAGAAGCCCCCAGGATAGATGACTCAAATTTTATGATTTTGTTGATGGGTTTAGGCGGGGTTGAACTTCTCTTGCCTTGATTTGCGGCATCATCTTCAGAATCTGAGTCGTGCTGTACCCTAGTGCTGGCGAAACGTAGAACGCCACCGACCTGCGATGCTTCTGTCGCTGGGTGTCTCGAACCAATTGGAATAAATCTGGTGAAGCAACGTATTTCCAGCGCAACCCTACGCGCAATCTGGCTTGGGTTCTTGTCGTGTCTTGCTGTGCTTTGGTTGAGCCTCGCACCCAGCGTGACCCGTAGTGAGGCGGTTAGCGTCAATTTGGCGCGATCGTCGTGGCGTACGAGTGATCTCCAGGTCGAGATTGTCGGCCAGCTAATCGCAGAACTGGGCTATTCGGTCAATACCTCCCAGGTCTTCTCGACTGAAGAATTTTACGAGGCGCTGGGTCGTGAGGAGACGGATCTCTGGCTGGATACCTGGCTGCCAGAACACGATCCCTACATCGATCGCGTTAGCGCTCAGGGCGTCGTGCTCGCCATGTCTACCCCGATTACTGACCCGGCAGTTCAGGGCTATCGCATCGATCAGCAAACCGCCGAGGCACGGGGAATCACCTCGATCGCCGATCTACAAGATCCGGAGATTGCCGCAATTTTTGATATTGATGGCAATGGTAAGGCTGACCTCATCGGCTGTAATGCGGGCTGGGAGTGTGCCAAGACCATTGATCGGCACATCGAAGCCTATGACCTGAGCGATACCGTTGAGCAAATTAGCGACAATTATGACTACCAAATTCGCCAGACGATCGAACGCTACGATCGCGGCGAACCGGTGTTGTTTTTCACCTGGAAACCCCACGCAGTTAACCGCATCCTCGAACCGGGTACAAAAACACGCTGGCTGACAGTTCCCGAAGCGATTCCCGTGGATGATGAACTTGGGCGGGCGCTACCACAACCGATCGCGGATCTCAACGGTTGCGCCACGAATCCATGCCTAACCGGATTTCCCGAAACTGCCGTTCGACCCGCCTCGCGTCAAGCCTTTTTGCAGCTCAATCCGGCGATCGCACGGTTGCTCGATCGGGTTTTCATCCCAATCAATGTGATCGAAACGCAGCTTGTGGCGCGGATGAATGGTGAAGATACCCCCGAGGATTTGCGCCGCTACGCCCAGGAATGGATCGCGGCCAATCGTGAGCAAGTAGATAGCTGGCTCGCCGAGGCCAATGAAAGCAGCAACAGCGATGACGACATCATATTGCGCCAAAATATTGACGATTTGGCGGCTCCGTTGCGGGTTGTGACCAAATCCTTTAGCCCCTTTGTGATTTACGAAGACGGCTCCTACACCGGCTTTAGCATCGAACTCTGGGAAGCGATCGCCAAAAATCTCGGGCTGGAATATCGCATTAGCAACGTGGATACCGTTGATGTACTGATCGAAAATGTCCGAACACAACAATCAGATTTGGGGATCGCTGGGGTCAGCATGACCGCTGCCCGTGAAGATGTGGTCGATTTTTCCCATCCGTTTTTTGATTCGGGCTTGCAAATTATGGTGCGCGATTTGCCCAGCAATCCGGTGGAATCGCTTCTCTCGGGTCTGGTGCAAATTCTCACCACTCCGCAACTGTATTACGGCATTAGCCTTTTCGTTTTAACCTTGACGATCGCGGCTCACATTGTGTGGTGGATCGAACATAAGCATAACGATGACTTTCCCAAGCAGTATCTCAAGGGCATCTGGGATGCGTTTTGGTGGTCGGCAGTTACCGTGACGACGGTGGGATACGGTGATAAAACTCCGCGTACGGCGGTTGGTAAGCTGTTTGCGTTGGTGTGGATGTGTGCGGGCTATTTTGTCTTTGCCTATTTCATCGCAACAGTAACGACCAGCTTTACGGTCGATCGCCTCGAAGGGACGATCGCCGACCCGAGCGACCTTCGCGGTAAACTCGTCGGCACGATCGATGCCAGCACAGCGGAGCAATATCTGATCGACCATGATATCCGTGCCACCAGCTTTCAAACGACGGATGACCTATACCAAGCCCTGCGTTTTGGCGATCTAGACGCGATCGTCTACGATGCCCCAGTTTTGCAACACTACGCCCTCAATACCGGAGCCGGTGATGTGGAACTAGCGGGATCGGTCTTCGATCGCCAAAACTATGGCATTGTCCTACCCGAAGGCAGCCCCTATCGCGAAATGATTAACGAGGCGCTGCTCAAAATTCGCGAGTCGGGAACCTATGACGAACTGTACGCCCGTTGGTTTGGCGCTGATAATTCCTAGAGTCGTGCCGTCGCCGATGCCCACAGGGAGAGAGCGTCCCCAATGAGGCCGCGTTGACCCTGCCCAAAGATGCGTGCCGTCGTTTAACCTGTTGGTTACCCCCTAAAATTGGGGTTTAAGGATGTCTCATAGCAAACAGGCGTAAAACTCGGATGAAACAACGCGGATGGTGGTTTGGCTTACTCGTAGCGATCGTGACGATCGTCACCTGGTTGGGCGCGATCGCCCCCGTAGAGGCTCTCAGCCCTGAGCGGCAAGTGGTCGCCGAAACCTGGCGCATTATCAATCGTGCCTACGTCGATGAAAGTTTTAACGGTGAAAACTGGTGGAAACTACGCGATCAGTACCTCAAGCGTCAGATGAACACGATCGACGACGCCTATGATGCAATCGACGAAATGCTCGCCACCCTGGATGAACCATTCACACGCCTGCTACGTCCCGAAGCCTACCGCAATCTGCGCGTCAGCACCTCCGGTGAACTCACGGGCGTTGGTCTGCAAATCGCCTTTGATCCAGACACGAAAATTCTACGGACGATCGCCCCGATCGCCGGTTCCCCCGCCGAAGCCGCAGGCATCGAACCCGGTGATTTGATTCTCAATATTGACGGCGTCCCGACCCAAAAACTCACCCTCGACGAAGCCGCCACCCGGATGCGCGGCACAGTCGGAACCCATGTCACGCTACGGATTCAGCGTCACGATGACCAATCGATCGCCGATATCGACATTACCCGCGCCGCGATCGAAATCGATCCCGTGATCGCCCGCCTGGTCACCAGCGATCTCGCCCCGGATTTAAACCTGGGCTACATTCGCCTCAGCCAGTTCAACGCTACCGCCACCGAATCCGTCGCCGAGTCGATCACCAGCTCCAAAAGCAGGGCGCAACCGCCTACGTCCTCGACCTCCGCAGCAATCCCGGCGGCCTGCTATCAGCGGGTATCGAAATCGCGCGACTCTGGATCAACGATGCCACGATCGTTTACACCGTCAACCGTCAAGCCATCCTCGAAAGCTACGATGCTGGTCATGAAGCGCTCACGGATGCCCCGCTGATTGTCCTGGTCAATCGCGGCACGGCCAGCGCTAGCGAAATCCTCGCCGGAGCGCTGCAAGATAATGGTCGAGCCTTACTTGTGGGCGATCGCACCTTCGGCAAAGGCTTAATCCAGTCATTGTTCGATCTATCCGGTGATGCCGGTTTAGCCGTTACCGTGGCGAAGTATGAAACGCCGAACCATCGCGATATTAATAAACAGGGCATCGAGCCGGATTACATCGTGACGGACAAACCCGAAACGCTGGGTGATCTCGGAACCGATCGCGATCCGGCCATGCGTCAGGCGATCGAGCTGTTGGCCACGGCGTCTTAAGCGGGGTTGACGTTGTGGGTCTAAACGCGGCCAGAACCGATGAATGAAAACACCCTTGGGTTATCCCCGGACTTGATCGCCTACCTCCACGCCAATTCCCCCCGCGAGCCGGAGATCCTGGCACAGCTCCGTGCAGAAACCGCCAGCTTACCCGCGAGCCGAATGCAAATCGCGCCGGAACAGGGGCAATTTATGGCTTGGTTAGTGACGCTGATCGGGGCAAAACGGACGCTGGATATCGGCGTATTTACGGGCTATAGCGCCCTAGTGGTGGCCTTGGCATTACCGGATGATGGGCAGGTCATCGCCTGCGATCGCGATCCCCAATCCACCACGATCGCCCGTCGCTACTGGCAAGCCGCAGGCGTCGCCGACAAAATCGATCTGCAACTTGCCCCCGCCCTCGACACGCTTGATCGTCTCCTCGCCGACCAGCAGCAAAACAGCTTTGATTTTGCCTTTATCGACGCTGACAAGTGCAACTATGCCAATTACTACGATCGCTGTTTACAGCTCGTGCGATCGGGCGGCGTGATTGCGATCGATAATGTTCTCTGGTCGGGACGGGTCGCCGATGCCAACGATACGGACAAACGTACCGCAGCGATTCGGGCATTTAATGCCCAGCTTCAGAGCGATGATCGCATTGATCTCAGTCTTCTACCGATCGCCGACGGCCTCACCCTGGCGCGTAAACGCTGATTTACGGACTGACTTCCTGACTTCCTGACTTCCTGACTTCCTGATCAATCAACCATCGTCAGTCTGACCCGTGGTGATGGCCGCCAATCACTCCCCATCTCCTTTCCGAGCATGACCCTTGATGTGTCGATCGTCGTTCCCATTTTTAACGAAGCGTCCAACCTAGAGCGGCTGTGCGATCGGCTAACCCAGGTGCTCGATCGCCTAGAGGTGACCTACGAAATTGTGCTCGTCAACGATGGCAGCCGCGATGACACCCTGCAAGTGGCAGCGCAGTGTCAGCAGTGTTATCCGCAAATAGTCGTGATTGATTTGTCGCGCAACTTTGGCAAAGAGATCGCGATGAGTGCCGGACTCGACTACACCCAGGGTCGCGCCGTGATTCCGATCGATGCGGACTTGCAAGATCCACCGGAGCTTATTGGGCTACTACTCGAAAAATGGCGCGAGGGGTTTGATGTGGTGTGCGCGACGCGGCGACAGCGGTTGGGCGAAAGCTGGCTGAAACAGTTCACAGCGGAGGGGTTTTATCGCACGATTTCCCGTTTAAGCTCCGTGCCGATCCCAGCGAATACCGGCGATTTTCGCCTGCTCGATCGCACCGTAGTTGAGGCCATCAAACAACTGCCGGAACGCACCCGCTTTATGAAAGGCTTGTTTGTCTGGGTGGGCTATCGTCAGACAACGGTGTACTTCGATCGCGCTCCACGCCTCTCGGGTCAAACCAGTTGGAATTATTGGAAGCTGTGGAATTTTGCCCTGGATGGGATTACGGCGTTTAGCTCGTTGCCGCTGAAGGTGTGGAGTTACATTGGTGTCTCGATTTCACTGGTGTCACTGGCCTATTCGTTATTTTTAATTATTCGGACTTTAATTTCAGGGGTGGATGTGCCGGGGTATGCGTCGTTGATGGTGGCGGTCTTGTTTTTAGGGAGCGTACAACTGATCGCGATCGGCGTTTTGGGGGAATACCTCGGGCGGATATACGATGAGGTGAAACAGCGGCCTTTGTATTTGGTGCGTCAGGTCTACCGCACATCTGATCACACCCCGTCTTTGGAGGGTAACGAAGGCCATGACTAAACGCACCCTGACGCTACTGGTGTTTATTTGTGTGGTCGCAACGGCGATCGCCCTGTATCTGATCGCCGATATCGACGCCGATCGGGTCGAAGCGTGGCTCAATTCCTGGGGGATTTGGGCGCCGATCGCCTATATCGCAGCCTACGCGATTGGGACAATCCTGTTACTGCCATCAACCCCGCTGAATTTAGCCGGTGGCGCACTGTTTGGACTCTGGGGCGGCACGCTTTGGAGTAGCCTCGGGGCGATCGCGGCGGCGTTGCTGACGTTTGGTTTTGCGCGGACGATCGGGCGGGAGTGGGTGGCGTCACGTTTGGCCGGTCAGTGGGAGGCGATCGATGCTGACATTCGCCGCAGCGGTTTACTGTATCTCTTCGCAATTCGCTTGTTACCGATTTTGCCCTACGGCTTCGTGAACTTGGCCGCAGGTCTAACGGCGGTCACCTGGCGCGATTACACGATCGGCACAGCGATCGGCACGGTGTTGGGACTGTTGCCGTTTATCGCGATCGGTAGCTCGGGACGCGATCTGATGCAGGGCGGCAGCATCTGGGGCTTAATTTTGGCGTTAACCGTGGTGGCCGGTTTAATCCTCGCTGCGGTTTGGTATCGTCAGCGGCGATCGCCCCCCTCCTAATCCGGAGTCGAGCATCGCGACCAGAGAATCTGGTTAATCTACCGTTAAAACGAACGGGCTTTGATATGGTGATTGCGATGAATCGATCGCACCGGGTTTTAATGAATATCCATACCGTCTCAACCCAACCATTTGCAGACCAGAAACCGGGAACCTCCGGCCTTCGCAAACGGGTTACCGTGTTCCAAGAACGGAACTACCTCGAAAACTTCGTCCAAGCCATTTTCGATAGTCTCGACCCGGCGGAATACCAGGGCAACACCCTTGTACTCGGCGGCGACGGTCGATTTTACAACCGCAACGCCATCCAAATCATCCTCAAAATGGCTGCCGCGAATGGTGTCGGGCGCGTCCTCGTCGGTCAGCATGGCATTCTCTCCACCCCGGCAGCCTCCTGCATCATCCGCAAAAATAACGCCTTTGGTGGCATTATCCTCTCCGCTAGCCACAACCCCGGTGGCCCCGATGGTGATTTCGGCATTAAGTACAACACCAGCAACGGCGGCCCTGCACCGGAGAAGGTGACGGAGGCGATTTTCGATCGCACCAAGACGATCGAGGGCTACAAAATCATCGAAGCGAACGATATTGATCTAGAGTGCATCGGTGAAGCTACGATCGGTTCGATGGCGGTGGCGGTCATCGACTCGGTGGCAGACTATGCCGAGCTGATGGAGTCGCTGTTTGATCTCGATGCGATTCGGGACTACATCGCAGCGGGGAAACTCAGCATCTGCATGGATTCGATGCACGCAGTCACAGGGCCTTACGCCAAATATTTATTTGAAACCCGCCTCGGAGCGCCTGCCGGTACGGTACAAAACGGTGTACCGCTGGAGGATTTTGGCGGTGGTCACCCCGATCCGAATCTGGTGTATGCCCATGATCTAGTCGAAACGATGTTCGGCGAAAATGTGCCGGATTTTGGCGCGGCCTCCGATGGTGACGGCGATCGCAACATGATCCTCGGCGCGAATTTCTTCGTTACCCCGAGTGATAGCCTCGCTGTCTTAGCAGCGAATGCGACGCTGGTTCCGGGCTATAAGGACGGTATTGCAGGCGTCGCGCGATCGATGCCCACCAGTGCCGCCGTCGATCGCGTCGCGGAAAAACTCGGTATCGCCTGCTACGAAACACCGACGGGCTGGAAGTTCTTCGGCAATTTGCTCGATGTTGGTAAAGCGACCCTCTGCGGTGAGGAGAGCTTCGGAACCGGCTCGAATCACGTGCGCGAAAAGGATGGCCTCTGGGCGGTGTTGTTCTGGATGAATATCCTGGCGGTGCGTCAGCAGTCGGTGGAGGCGATCGTCTCTGACCACTGGAAAACCTACGGGCGTAACTACTACAGCCGTCACGACTACGAGGGCGTCGATTCTGAGCAAGCCGCGACCCTGATGGGGAATCTACGCGAGGCAGTCGGCTCGATGGTTGGCACAACGATCCAAGGCTACGAAGTGGCCTATGCGGATGATTTCAGCTACACCGATCCGGTGGATGACAGTGTGAGCGACAAACAGGGCATTCGCATCGGTTTTACCGACGGGTCGCGGGTGGTGTTCCGCCTGTCGGGAACGGGAACCCAGGGCGCGACGTTGCGGGTGTATCTGGAAAGTTACGAGCCTGACGCGAGCAAGCACGGGATCGCGACCCAGGAGGCACTGGCGGATTTAATTGCGATCGCGGAAGAAATCGCCAGCATTCGCCAGTACACGAGCATGGACACCCCGACGGTGATCACCTAGAGATCTCACCGAGGGATCAGGCAGGGTCAGCGCACACTCCGTCTGCATTGACCCTGTTCAGTTCAATTTATTCTCAGAACCGAGTCTCAGAATCGAGGACGAAAACTGTGAGTCTGGCACGAGATCACCTTGTGCAAGATCCGACCCTGACGACTTTCCTAAACTTAGCGATCGCCACTGACACCGCGCTAATTTTCCACCTCTTTTCTCACTCTGTATTATCTTATCTTTACAATCTTTATGGTTGAATCTAGGGTGACTTTGGAATAATGCGGACTATACTTTCTGTCAGTATTGCGATAACACTAACGATTAGTGCAGGGTCTGTAAACTCGCAAATTATTCCCGACAACTCGCTAGGCACAACCATCGATCGCATTGAGAATACCTTCGAGATCCAGGGGGGAGAATTATCCGACAGCGGGACAAATTTGTTTCACAGTTTTGAGTCATTTAACTTAACCGCAGATCAGGCGGCGATCTTTTCGACAACTTCAGACATTCAGAATGTTTTAGGGCGTGTGACGGGTGGCGATCCATCGTTGATCGATGGACAGATTTCGGTAACGGGCAGTGACGCGAATTTGTTTTTGCTGAATCCGGCGGGGATTGTATTTGGGGAAAATGTGTGGCTGGATGTACCAGGAAGTTTCACGGCGACAACGGCGAGCGGGATTCAGTTTGAGGATGGATGGTTTGAGGCATTGGGGAGGGCGAACGGGGCGGAGTTGGCGGGTGATCCCGTTGCGTTTGAGTTTGCGACGACGGCAGGCGCGATCGTCAATCTGGGTCAGCTTTCGGTTAATGAGACGGCCAACTTAAATCTGTTGGGCGGGACGGTGATCAATCAGGGTCAGCTCCAGGGTGGCGTGGTGAATATTGCGGCGATCGAGCCGAGACATACGATACAGCTCGGTTTGGTGGATCAGGTTCTGCGGCTGGAGGTGGCGAGTGATCGTATCACGAGTGTGGGCGAGATCACCGCGATCGCCTTACCGGAGCTATTAACGGGGAGTCTTGCAGCGGGGGCAACGGAGTTAACCACGGTGAATGGGGTGGTTCAGTTGCGGACGACACCGATCGGTGTGGGGGATGTGGCGTTCGTTGACGGGTCGAACGGAGTACCTGGAGGCGAGATCGTGACTGAAGCCGCCACTGTATCTGCCATGGATGACCTACTGGTGGGGACAAGCGGCATCTTGTTCAACACCACCGGGGGCAGCGTGACCCTTGCCGCTGATGCCGACCTGTCCGGAGCAGGCTCACTATTTGCCCAACGATCGGACGGCTCGGAACTGTTATCGGATACCGATCTGGAAGGCAGTGGAATCAGCACTCGAGGGGGGAATCTTCAGGTTTCGGGTCATACGCTGGGTATTGATGTGATCTCGTCAGGAAGCTACGAGACGGATGCTGGTGAACGGGTTCGGGTGGCGAATGGCGGTGATATCACGATCGCAGCGCGTGACAACCTGACCATCGGGGGACTCATTACCAATGCCAGCGAGCAGGCTGGTAACATAACGCTTTCCAGTGGCGATCGGTTGCGGATTGGCGCTGCGATCCAAGCTGCTGCCGATGACAACGCCGGGAATGTCACCTTAACGGCTGTGGGTGATGTGGTGGTCGAGGGTCTGGTGAATGCGCAAGCCGCAGATGCGGGCGATATCACCATCCGCAGTGAAACGGGTGCAATTCAGATCGGAGGATTCATCCAAACTTTTGGTGTGGATCAGGCTGGTGATGTGGCGTTAACCGCTGTTCGTGACATTACCGTAGGGGATAGTGTCGATAGCTATGGTGGTCAAACGGGCGGTGATGTGACGATCGAAAGTGCAACGGGCAATATTGCAATCACGAGCTATGTCTCGTCCTATTCCGATAGGGGGTATTGCAGGAGATGTGGTGTTAACCGCCGCGCGAGATATCACTGTGGGTGGTGAAGTTAATAGCTATGGCGACCAAGCGGGCGGTGACGTAACGATCGAAAGTGCGGCGGGCAATATTGCAATCACGAGCTATGTCTCGTCCTATTCCGATGGGGGAAACGCCGGAGATGTACGTCTTCGCGCCCCCCAGGGTACGGTTGATATTGGTCGTGAACTCGAAACCTATGCATTCGGTACAGCCGGTCAAGTGGATATCGTCGCAGCGGGCGATATCACCCTCGGTTCACGCTTTGGTCAGTTTATCGATACCATCCGCACTGATCCGGAGTTTGATCCAGGTCTGTGGGCGACCGTTCAAACCTATGCGGGGGAAAATGCCGGTAATATCAGTCTCACCAGCACTAGCGGCAATATTCGTTTGAATAATGCGACCTACACCGATAATCTCGGTCAGAACGTGACCCTTGCCAGTGTGCGATCGAGCGGCTTGCAGCGTAGTGGTAACCTCACCCTCGCTTCACCTGGCACTATCAATGCCGGTGAAATTATCACCCAAGCCAGTGGTGGTAACAGCGGCAGCATCACCATCAATGGCAATAACGTCACCACCGGTAATGTTAGCTCGATCGGTGTCACCGGCTCCGGCTCAATTCGTCTCAGCTCCACCGGTAGCATCATCGCTGGCGATGTGACGACGACCGCCAGTGCTGGTCAATCCGGAGACATTGCCGTGAACTCTCAAGTGGATGCCATCCTGAGAAATCTGCGATCGGAAGGTGGCAGCGGCAGCGGCAATATCAACGTCCAAGCCCTACGCAATATCATTACCGGGGATATCACCAGCAAGGCGACGCAAGGGAACAGCGGTAACGTCAGCCTCAACGCGGGCGGCGATCTGACCACCGGTAATATTGCCTCGATCGCCGAGAATGGCACGTCCGGAAACATCAGCCTCGAAGCGGGCGGCACGATCAGCACCGGTACACTGACCACCGCTGACGGAACAGTTAGTGTCACCGGTGCTGCCACCACGAACACCGGTACTATCACGAGTGCCACCACGCTCGAACTTGAAGACCTCGAACGCCGCTACAGTCAAGACTTCCTCAGCTATCTTGGCAGCATGCCCGCGTTTGGTGGCAGCATGGCGGATACCGAAGCCACCGTTGCGATGCTGTTCGCCGATCGCAACGTTCGCATCGCTTCGGTTTTGATCGAACTCTTACCCAATCAAATCGCTATCCGAATTACCGATCCAGAACACGATCCCCAGGTGTTTTACTCGCCGATCGATCGCGACACCGTCCTTGCCACGATCGACACCTACCGCACCCACCTGGTAAACGCTCGCTATCGACTCCTCGGGCGACACAACGATTACGCCGCCCAGCTCTACGATTGGCTGATTCGCCCGATCGCTCCAGAACTCGAAGCCCGCAATATCGACACCCTCATGCTCTCCGTCGATGCCGGATTGCGTAGCCTGCCCTTCGGTGCGCTGTACGACGGCGAACGCTATCTCATTGAACAGTACAGCTATAGCCTGATTCCCAGCCTGGGGTTGGTTGACCCGCGTTATCAACCTTTGGCGATCGATGCCCCAATGCTTGCGATGGGGGCGAGCCAATTTATTCGCCAGTCGCCTCTACCCGCCGTTCCTGCGGAATTGAACACCCTGATTAACCACCGGCGCGACGGCAGCATTCTGCTCAACGATGCCTTCACCCGCGATAACGTCATCCGCCAACGTCAGCGTACCCCCTACCCGATTATTCACCTCGCCACCCACGGCGAATTTAATAGCGGCGCTCTCGAAAATTCCTATCTGCAACTGTGGGACGGTCAGATTGGCCTAGATGAAATTCGCGAGTTGGGATGGAGTGATCCACCGGTGGAGTTACTGGTGTTGTCGGCCTGTCAAACGGCACTGGGGAATAGCGAAGCCGAAATGGGCTTCGCGGGGTTGGCGGTGGCGGCTGGGGTGAAAACGGCGATCGCTAGCCTGTGGTATGTGGACGACATGGCGACCTTCCTGTTGATGACGGAGCTTTACCAGAACCTTGCCACCGCTCCGATCAAAGTGGAGGCTCTACGGGAGGCGCAGCTTGCTTTATTGCGGGGGAATGTCCAGATCGAGGACGGGATACTGTACAGCGATCGGGCAACGGAACCGATCGCCCTGCCGGAGAGTCTACGTAATCTGTCGGGACAGGATGTGAGTCATCCCTATTTCTGGTCGGCTTTTACGGCGATCGGTTCTCCTTGGTGAGATCGATCGCATAGATCTGTTGCCGGTTGCTCAAAAATCGCGTTTCGACTCCGCTCAACGCTCTCGATATATTCTGAAAATGTTGAACTGACGATCGACGCATCGATCAAGTCATACATCCGTATTCGACCTGAACACTGAAAGATTGATTCGATTTGAAAATGGAGCTAAGCGGGTTCGAACCGCTGACCCCTTGCATGCCATGCAAGTGCTCTACCAGCTGAGCTATAGCCCCAAGATTGAAATTAGCCAAGATTGGAATTAGATTATGCCGGACGATTTTGGCTGCGTCAAGTGATTGACTCGTCTTTTGTGGCTCAGGCTGAGAATGTACCAGATTTCCAGATTTGAGGAGGCAGAATTGCAGACGGGTTCAGTTGCCAAGAATTTCTAAGCATTTCAAGGGGTAGGACGATAGGTATGATCATCTCCAAGCTTTGATTCAGAGGATTTTAGATTATGGTGCGTACACCTTCGACGATGCTGGCGCTCGGGACACCGGCTCCAGCCTTCGCCCTGCCGGATGTAACGACGGGCGCAACGATTACCCGAGAGACGTTTCGCGATCGAGCCGGGTTACTTGTGATCTTTTGGTGTCGTCATTGCCCGTTTGTGAAGCACGTAGAACGCGAGCTAGCCAGTATTGGGCGAGATTATGCCGGGTCGGAGGCGAGCAGTTTGGGGATTGTGGCGATTTCCTCCAATGATGCCGTCAACTATCCCGATGATGCGCCGGAGAGTTTGGCCGCAATGGCCGCAGACTTGGGATTAAACTTTCCGTCGTGCTACGACGAAACTCAAAAGGTTGCTCAAGCCTATACCGCAGCCTGTACCCCCGACTTTTTCCTCTTCGATCGCGATCTGAAATTGGTCTATCGCGGTCAGCTCGATGACAGCCGACCGGGTAATGACAAACCGGTGACGGGGCAAGATTTGCGAGCCGCGATCGAGGCACTCCTGGCGGGAACGGCGATCGATGCCAATCAGCAACCCAGCATCGGCTGCAACATCAAATGGCAGGCCGGCAATGCCCCGGCTTATTTTGGCTGATGCTCGCCCACTCCCTGCAAAGCTTTTTGAACCGGGCTTGTCTGGTCTGAAGTGATCCGGAACGAATCGATACAATAAACCTAGGCTTGATTGGATACGCATCAATACGGGGCAATTCAAGACGGGGCAACATGATGCAACAGGGTTTACGAATTGGATCGGTGTTCGGGATTCCGCTGTACGTTCGGGCGTCGTGGTTTCCGATCGTGGCGATACTGGCAATTTTGAAAGGGGGAGCCTGGGGAGAGGCATACGGCTGGAGCCTACCGATCGCAGCGGCGGCAGGAGTGATCGGAGCGATCTCGCTCTTTGGATCGGTGCTGCTGCACGAAATCGGTCATAGCCTGGTGGCCAAAGCCCAAGGTATCCCGGTGCGATCGATTTCGCTCTTTCTCTTTGGCGGCGTCGCGGAAATTGATCGCGAGTCGCGCAGCCCGAGTCAAGCGTTTCAGGTGGCGATCGCGGGGCCTGCCGTCAGTCTATTTCTGGCGGTCAGCTTCACAGCACTGTCGCGCGAGTTGTCCACCACGACGCCACTGGCGATCATTGTCCGTGACCTCGCCCAGCTCAACCTCGTGTTATGCCTGTTTAATCTGATCCCTGGCCTTCCCCTCGATGGTGGGCAGGTGTTAAAAGCGGCGATCTGGCAGATTACGGGCGATCGCCTCCAAGGAATGCGCTACGCGGTGGCGTCCGGACAGATGATTGGCAGCTTGGCGATCGGCGTCGGCGTATTCGGAGCCTTAACCGTACCGGGGTTAGGGGTCGGGTTATGGCTGGCACTGGTGGGCTGGTTTATTATCCGCAATGCCGCTGCCTACGGTCGTGTAACCTCAATGCAAGCGATGCTAATCGACTTGCAGGCCAGCCAAGTGATGACCCAGCGGTTTCGGGTGGTGGATGCAGGGCTGACAATTCGCGAATTCACCGATCGCTACATCCTCTGTGAACTGGCGGATACACCGCTATTTGGGAAACACGTTCCCTATTTCGCCGCCGCCCACGGGCGCTATCGTGGTCAGCTACCGCTGAATGCGTGGCAAGCGATCGACCGCAAACAGTGGGAAACCACCACCATCGATGCGATCGTCTCGCCCCTACTCGAAACACCGCACGTGCGCGAAGCCACTCCCCTAGTCGAAGTGGTGCGTACGCTTGAGCGCGAGCAGTTGAAGTTCATTGTTGTCCTTTCGCCTGCCGATACCGTCGCCGGAACCATCGATCGCGCCGATATTACCCAAGCCCTCGGCGAGCGCCTCGATTGGTCGATCCCCGAGGATGAAATCCAGCGCATCCGTCGCGAAGCCCGCTATCCGGCCTATCTCCGCATCGACATGATCGCCGCCGCCACCGAGACCGACCCCCCCGAACCCAACGACATCGCCGACCTCTTCGCTGCCCTGTTCAAGCGCCCGCCCTCTTGAACATAATCCTTGCTCTGATTTCAAACCTTTGAGGTTGCCAAAACCTCAAAGGTTTCACTCCCCACTGAGAGCGTTGAGCTTGTTGATCCCGTACTCACGTGGCTGATAAGCTTGCGGTCTAGGAAGCGCGGGCGATCACGGTACGGTGACGCGGGCTATTGCAGTCGATCGTCGGTGGATTGAAACCGGCATCGATCAAGGCTTGCTCAAGATCCAGGTTGAAGTAGCTATCGAGATAGGGTTCGGTACTTTTAAGCAAGGTGAACACGTAGGGCGGCATCTGAGCGTAGATCTCAGATTTGGGATTCATTTCCATGATCGCCAGGTGACCACCCGAGCGCAAAATTCGGCGAGCTTCGCGGAACACGTCACAACTGGCCTCGGCGGGCAGTTCATGGCACACGAGGAAGAGCGTCACCAGATCGCAACAGTTGTCGTCCAGGGTGGTTGCTTCGGCGGCGGCGTGAATCCAACGGATATCGGGCGTGTTGGGTTCGGCCTGACGTTCGGCCTGACGTTCGGCGTCACGATACATCGCGACAGCGAGGAAGTAGGACGAGAGATCGATACCAGTCATCTGGGCGGTGGGGTAGCGATCGTGAATGCGAAACGTACTGAGACCGACGCTACAGCCCAGATCAACGATCGCCGTAATCGGCTGCTGCGTTTGGTCAATGCGGCGATCGACAATATCGAGGAAACTATCGCGCAGCTTGCGATCGCCCCGTTCCTTCGCCTCCGGCCAAATTTTGGCATGTACCGCCCGTGCTGCCACTTCCACCTCCGTCGCGGGGAGCCAGCCGAGATTTCCCTCCTCGTAAGCATGGAACGAGGTGAGGTAATAGTCCGGGTAGACGAGCGCCGGGTTTTCGATTTTTTGGCGTAGGGCTTCGAGGTTTTGCTCGCTGAGAAAGGCGGCTTCTTGGCGCCAGTACACGCCCATCGCTTCGGCGCGATCGATCATCATTTTTCGCGCACGCGATTTCGCAAAACTGGCGAGGGGTTTGATCGACAGCAAGAAGTTCACCAAGCCGGTGATCGGGCGAAGCTGTGACGAGTTGCTTAATTGAGTGGTGGATGATTGGGTCGCGACAGTCATAGGAAATTACTTAGAGAGAATTAAAAGAGTAGTTTCAATGGCTAGGATGTACGCAAGCTATCCCCCGAGTTTGTCATGTTGTGGGCTTGACTGAACCGTCGTTCGCCTGCGGGGTAAAGCCAGAACGTGTGAACAACTCGCCGCGAACAGAGCCGGGGAATTATGCCAACGATACCAAGATCCCACCCAAGACAATCAGCACCGCACCGCCTAACAGTTTCACTAAATCGACCTGTTGCCATTCTGCGAAAATAATGAGCGAGAGGACGATCGCCACCAGCGTATTGGTGTTGTACAGCGGCGCAAGTTTCGAGAGCGCCACATCGTAGCGATAGAGCGCCACCACGACACAGCCTGAACCCACCGCCCAGAGCGCCCCAAACAGCAACGACGCCGAAATCGCCGAGGTCGCGATCGCCTGACCGGGCATCAGCATCGACAACAGCACCCCGATCGTACTAACCGCGATCCCCGTATAGATCAGATGTCCCCCGGCAGACATTCCCGCATTGGCGCTAACCTTAGCAAAGACACTCGACGCACCATAAAACAAGGCGGGAAACAGCCCGCCGACCATCATTCCCATTGTCTGCGCCGATAGTTCAGGTATGAAGCGAAAAGTCATAGATTCAGCATCCCGAAGATTGACCGTCCATAAAACCGAGAATGATTGATCGGAACGGTCGTTATAAGTACGGTGATAATACAATCGACGTACGTGTTTGTCGCAATAGACTTTGATCGTCTGTCGTGCGGTCTCGTAACGTGTGCATCTTGATCGTTCAGCCTGTATCCATCCGTCGCCTGCCGTTTCGCTACTCGTTGAGTCACTACGAAGGCCGCTACTTACGCCGCTAACTACAATGACAGCTCCCGAAAAAGTCGCCGCGCTAATTGACAGCTTTTATAACGACCCCAATGCGACCCGCATCAAAAAGCTACTATTTTGCACGTGCCATGATAGCTGGCCGACCGATCCGCAAGCGCTCGAGAAATATTCCTGGTTTGATCTTTTACAAGAGCTGTTAGAGCGGGCAACGGATCTTGATCGCCTACAAAATGCGCTGATTGTGGTGGTGTCGCATCTCAATAAAAAAAATGCCTACTTTATCCTGGCGCGGAGCTTATTTAATCGCCTGAAGATCCTGTATCCGGACTATCGGGATGATATTACGTCAATGGGCGATCGCTTTGCCCAAGTCCGTCAGTTATTCGACAATTCTCAAGATTTATTTTCGCTCCGCTTGCGGGTGTCCCATCACAGCAGCTTGAGTAAGGCGAAAAGCATTGTGTTTTCGGCGATTAGCTGCCGGTTTGATTACACCACGCAGGATGTTAATTATCTCAATCAGCAAGATTTTGATGATTTAGTCCGTGAGCTGCTGTTCGCCTGCAATTCGATCGAAGATTTACGCTTTCGCGTCTTTGGTGCAGCCTCATGCTTGGACGATCGCGAAAATAATCTGAAGGTTGCCACGCTACTCTGTGGCACGATCGCCAGCTTTTACCCTGCACTGCATCAACAACAGTCCTCTGAGTTTTTAGCGGGTAATGCTTCCCTTGATGACTTCGATCGGATCACGGCGGCCAATGCGGCCATGCTAGATCTGGAAGCCTATACCGGGTATGACCTTGACGATATGACGGTCAGCGTTGGGCCGTTGTCTCAAAACTTGCCAGATCCCCCCATCACGTCCTCCTCCCTGGGATGGATCAATCCGTCTGCGATTGTCACCCAATGGCCGAATGATGACACAATCTCACCCGGCGTCAGCAGCGACATCAAGAACTACGCCGATCGCCAGCTTCATACGACGATCGCCAACCTGGAAAACAATCTTCAGGCTGTTTCAGACTATATCGATGCCCACGTAACGACCCCAAGCGATCGCACCCACGCGTACAAATATCAAATTTTGCGCGAACTCGTCGAAGGACTTCAGGCAAGCTGCGCCACCCAGCTCACCAGGCTCGCGCAGCTTGAAACAGGCGACGTATTACCCCATCAGCCCGAAATCATCGATCCCAATCAGCCCTAGATCCGGCTAACCGAGACCCAGACCCGCTAGGGTGAACAGGTGACCGAGACCGATCGACTGTTGCTGACGCGATCGCTGGTATCGCGCAGCGACACCGTGTAGGTATTCGTCGCGGATGTATTGCAGTCACCGATACCGGTTGGGCAGGTGCATTCAATGCCGGGTCGAATCGTGCCGCTGCCGTTGGCTGGATAAATTTCGGCGGTGAAATCGTTGAGTGTCCATTCGCTGGCGTTGCCATTGGGATCGGTGTAGCTGAACACCATGTAATCGGCATCGCCTTCCGTCACCGTACATGAGCTGCTGCCGTTGCAGTTAAAGCTCGTCACCGTCGGTGCTACGGGCGTCCCGCTCGATACGGATGCGGTGACCCGATAGGAGCCGCGACTGCTGCTATCGAGACCGTTGACGACAACGAGATAGGTTCCGCTGCTAGGTAGGGTCGTGGTGAGGGATGAATTGGTATTCGAGGCGCTGATGTCATCGTTTTGGGCGATGCTATTTCCTTCGCCGTCAAGCAGCATCAGGAAGGTATCGAAGATGTTGCTGCTGAGGGAAATGGTAACGGTTTGATTGGCGTTGCCTTCGATCAGGTAGACATCGAAGCGGCTGTTGTCACTTTCGAGGATTTCGTCGCTATCGGTAAGCTCACCGTTACGATCGAGCAAAACCGTTTGTGGAACCTGGGCGAGGCGATCGTCCTGGGGCGAAGTAATGCGGGATTTTGTTCGCGAGAATGGCTCAGGGAATGGCTCAGAGGATTTCTCAAGGGTGGATGCGATCGGTTTCAGGATTTCGCCGCTCGGTAGGGTTACCGTGAGCGCCATCGGGCGATGTCCGCCGGTAGAGGAGTGGGCGATCACCTGACCCACCTCGTCGATCCCCATCATTCCCGTCGATTTCGCTGAAGCTTCAGGTTGTGCGCATTGACTTTGGTGGGTGAGGTTGCGTTCAGTGCGATCGCACTGAGGGATACTGCGCGGCTATGGCGAGCCTGGGCGGTGGCGGCGACGGTGGCGGCGATCGCAGTTGAAAGGATCGTTGTGGACGTGGCGAGCAGCGTCAGGGCGGCAAAATAGGAGCGTTTCATAAGCGGGTTTTAAGACGGCGAGGCGAGACGTCTATCCCGATTATCAGGCTCGAATCATAGCGTCTCGTTTCCTACTTTAGCCGACGCTTTTGTGTCTGACAGACCGACGCGATCGCCGTCGCATTTAAGCCATGACCCAAACTATGACCCAAACCAGGACTAAAAAAGTCACCGCGAAGTGTCATAGTAAACCCCCGACTCAGTTTTGATCCGCCCTGGCTTGGGTGTGTCGATCGTTCACCGAGTCTAGATTCAATATGAAAAACGAACAGAAAACAGATAGAAGCAATAAGTAACTCAAACTCAGCTCGATTAATCCACCGGTCTTGGCTAAGATCAAGGCTCTAAACCAACGAGCCACAACCTGAGTCGCTCATCACTCGTTACCCATTGACTCATCACTAGTCACTCACAGCTCGTAACGTTCTCGTTCTCGATTAGCTCCCCTGACGTCCCGCATCATGGCTTACGAACCGCTCCACCACAAATACCGCCCCGCCACCTTTGCGGACTTGGTGGGTCAGGAAGCGATCACCAACACGCTGACCAGCGCGATTCGACAGCAGCGCATCGCACCGGCCTATTTGTTTAGTGGGCCGCGCGGTACGGGGAAGACTTCGAGCGCTCGAATTTTGGCGAAGTCGCTGAACTGTGAGGCCAGCGATCGTCCGACGGCGACGCCCTGCGGTCAGTGCGAGATCTGTCGATCGATTACCAATGGTTCCGCCGTGGACGTGATCGAAATTGACGCGGCGAGCAATACCGGCGTGGATAATATCCGCGAGCTGATCGAACGCGCCCAATTTGCGCCGGTGAAGTGTCGCTACAAGGTCTACGCGGTGGATGAGTGCCACATGCTTAGTACGGCGGCGTTTAACTCACTGCTCAAGACCCTAGAGGAACCACCCGATCGCGTCGTCTTCGTCCTCGCAACCACCGATCCCCAGCGAGTTTTGCCGACCATTATTTCGCGCTGTCAGCGGTTTGACTATCGCCGCATTCGCCTTGATGCCATGGTCGATCATCTGGCGCATATTGCCGGGATCGAACAGATCGACGTTGCACCCGAGGCGTTGACCCTCGTGGCACAAATCGCTCAGGGGGGAATGCGCGACGCGGAAAGTTTGCTCGATCAGCTCAGTTTGCTCGATGAGCGCATCCTGCCCCAGCATGTTTGGGATTTGGTCGGGGCAGTGCCAGAGCGAGATTTGCTTGATGTGGTGCGATCGATTGCGAGCGATCGCCCAGAAGCTGTGCTGGATTGTTGTCGATCAATGCTCGATCGGGGGCGTGAACCGCTCACGGTTTTACAAAGTTTGGCAAACTTCTATCGTGATTTTTTGATCGCGAAAACCGCGAGCGATCGGCAATCCCTGACCAGCGTGACCAGTGCGACGTGGCCGGAGCTATGCGAGTTTGCCCAGGGCTGGAGCATTGAACAGATTTTGCTGGGCGGCCAGCATTTACGCAGTTGTGAAGGTCAAATTAAAAATACGACGCAGCCGCGTTTGTGGCTTGAGGTTAGTTTGCTAGGGCTACTGCCGTCGGCGATCGCGGCGCGATCGGGTGGTGTATCAGGTGGTGTGCAGGCCGCACCGGGACGAGTCACAACACCGACCCACTCTGCCCCACAATGGAGCGCCCCGCCACCCGCGATCGTTCCACCGACCAACCCACAGCCTCCGGCTTATTCATCGCCCACACCGCCCGCACTGCCCGCACCACCCGCACCTGCATCGACCGAATTTCCCGTCGCCTCGCCAGTGGTAAGCCCTCCCCCCCAGAGCCCACCACGTCGATTTCCCCGAT
>JAAUPN010000195.1 GCA_012033105.1 Coleofasciculaceae cyanobacterium RL_1_1 | reverse complement strand
TCTGCTTGCTCGGCGATCGGGCTGGAAGGATCGCGTTGACCGATCAGGAAAAACGTCCGCATCGATCCGCGCCCTTTGAGATCGATCTCACCGCGTTCGCTGAAAACATACTGACTTCCCACGCGATCGCGGGTTGCTTCCGAGACTTGAATTTGTCCCGCAATCCCGTGAGATTCTAAGCGGCTGGCAATATTGACCGTATCGCCCCACAAATCGTAGATAAATTTTTTGATGCCGATGACCCCTGCAATGACGGGGCCGCTGTGAATGCCGATGCGAATGTTAATCGAGGTCTCACTCGTCTGGTTAAATAACTCGATCGCCACCTGCATATCCAGCGCCATTGCCGCGATCGCGCTGGCATGATCCTCGCGCGGCGTCGGCAAACCACCCACGACCATATAGGCATCGCCGATCGTCTTAATTTTTTCTAGACCGTGGGTTTCACTCAGCTCATCAAAGGCCGAAAAAATTTGATTGAGTCGCCGCACGAGTTCATGGGGTTCGACCTGAGACGACATGCGCGTAAAACCGACGATATCGGCAAACAAAACCGTCACATCCTCGTAATAATCCGCGATCGTACTCGGTTCGCGCTTGAGCCGCTCGGCGATTTCCTCCGGCAAAATATTCCGCAGTAATCCCTCCGTTCGCTGCTGCTCGTGACGTAGCGCGATTTCTGCCCGCTTGCGCCGCACAAACTGGCCGATTTGACTGCTCAGGGTTTCGAGCATTTGCATCATGTCGGGATCGCGCGATCGAATATCCTGACAAAGCAGCACCAAAACTCCCACGGCTTCACCATCCACCTCAAGCGGCGACAAAAATGCCGTATTGAGGGAAATCGTTCGCGCCGGTTCACGGTGTATAAACTGGAGGTTGTGCGACACATCCGCTACCCAAATCGGGCGTTTCTGTTCCCACACGCGACCCACCAGGCTCGTCCCTCCCAGGATGGAGCTGCTGTAGCGCTCCTCTGACCAGGTGCTGGCCTCCACTCCGGGATTGATCCAAGATTCTTCACAACGTAGCTGGTCTACCAGCGAGGTTTGCACCGACATCCAGGTTTGATAGGGCTGCCAAAATTCCACGATGTCCCAGTCCAAACCCATACCAATGCCCGCGAGGAGGCGAGGCAAGGCGGTTTGTAGGCTTTCGGCTTCGGCGAGGGTGCGTGAAATGGTGGACTGGGTGACGAGTCGCTGACGGGCGTAGTGAGTGGTGGTGATGTCGCGCCCGAGGTAGATGAATTCGGGGGGCTGATTGCGATCGCTACTTTGGAGGAGGGAGCAGGAAAAGGAGAGGACAACGCGCGAACCGTTGCGATGTCGAGCGTAGGCTTCGACGTTACGCAGAATTTGTCCGTCTTCGTTATGCAGATAGGTTTGGATGGCGGTGAAATCGAGTTCTGAGGCATCGATAAAGTCTGAGATGGGCTGACGGATCGCCTCTTCCGCTCCGATTCCCAGCACTTCGGTAAACCGGTAGTTGGTGCGTCGTATGATGCCGTCATGATCGGTGACGAGCAAAATATCGCCGATCGAGGTGACAATCTGGCGAATGTACGCCTCGGAAATCGAAAGCTTATTGAGTACCAAGCTCATCTCGTTGGATGACTGTACTAGCGTCTGTTCGAGCGACATCGTGTTCGTGACATCTTCGAGGAAGAGTAACGCCAAATTCTGGGAAGTTTCGTCGATCGAGGCGCGATCGGGAGCCTTGATCGCATCGTGAATGATGTAGAGGTCAAAGTAGAGTAAGGAGCCGTCGGGTTGTAGGCGTGAGAGCGCCTTTAACTCGAACGAGGGCATGTCACCATCAATAATCGAGATGATTAAATCTTCGAGGCCAAAGAGTTCCGGCAACGCATCAAAGATAGATTGCCCGATTGACATGCCCTCGGGTTCGTCACAAAACCGAGGGCATCCAGCCGATGTTTGAACGATCAGAAATTTGCGATCGAGCAACAAACATTCAATATGGGGTAAGACAGATAGGCGAGACAGTCGTTGATGCATAACGCGACCTCAGAAACACCGTGCGAGACGGTATGAAGATTATGCCCTGTGTCCCCTATCGATCGCCCTACCCGACTCCGCCGATCGCAACAAAGCCTTGAATTCAGTAAGCAATCAGAGTTCTCAGAGTCTTGGGAAAGTTACTGAGAGTCAGCCGTAGGCGCTTTGAGGTAATTCGCGATGAATTCACCGTAGCGAGCTTTGACACTGGGCGGTAGGCTATGAAATCCCCGTGACTCTGACGCGCTTCGATCGGCGGGTAGCGGGCAACAGACCTGAAAATCAGTGGTTAGATCATCTTCAGTGGTTTCATAATCAAAGAAAATTTCACTGCCACTCGGAATGTCTTCGAGAGCGACAAAATCATAGGCTCCCCACTGATTGTTCCGAACGCCAGTATTTGGCGTGTAAGAGTGATTAATCCGTACCGCCGGTTCGTCCATCATGACATGCACGTTACGATCGGTTTGAATCGTATAATGGTACGTTCAGACGATTGGCTAATGCTTTTGCCAATGACGACCGTTTCACCACGCTTAAAGTCGCGGGTGGTGAAAACGCCCATGCCCTTCGATCCGGCTGGGCAACACGGACGTCTTGTTGTGATTCAGTGAAAGGATGAGTTGCGCTCATGATTGCGTTTAAGAGTTCGCGAAAGAGTAGGTGTGCCTCCCATAGACTGACACTTCCGTCAAGACACGTCCACTAGCAGATATGCGGAACTTCCTTAATGGTTTGATTGAACGGCACATTGGGCTAACCGGTGATCGATTGGTGCGCCTTGGGCGTATCGTGTCGATCGCGGGCGCTTTGTCAGGGCTTAATGTGATTAGCTATGCGGTCGGTAGTTCTTTATTCGTCGATCGCATTGGTGCATCCGGCCTACCGCTGTCCTATGTGCTGGTGGGTCTGTTTTCCGGGCCGATCTATGTGTGGTTTGCCAAAATTGCCGACCAACAGGCACGACCCCTGCTAACCCGGCGTGTGTTGATCGGTTCGGCGCTACTCTTCGTTTTGCTGCGTCTCTGTTTGCCGCTGGACTCGACGGTGGTGTATTACGCCATCTATGTTCTGGTCTATTTTCAGTGGACACTTCAGCTTGATGTGGTGTTGCCGAGTTTAATTTCGGACTATTACACCTCGCGGGAATATAACCTCTACGCTCCCTGGATTGTGATGTCCCAGGCGGTCGGGGGCATTATTGGCGGTGGCTTGGTCAGTGTGTTGGCTCAATCGATCGGCGCGGAAACGCTGCTGTTGATGATCTCACCCTTGGCATTGGTGATTTACTGGCGTGTTCAAGTCCTCGAACGTCGTGAAAAAACGATTGACCTCGATGCCGCACCCCAAAAGAATACCGCCGACTTCAAAGCCAACCAGGGGGCAAAACGGGAGCGGGGGAATCCCACGGATACGCAAAATCCACCTCCCGCAGAGTCTCGTTTAGGGCGTCGTGATATTTTTCGGCGCTACCCGATCGTCCGGCTGCTTGCGGCGAGCGTGTTTCTCTGGATCGTGCTGTACAGCTTGGCGGAATATCAATATTTCGAGATTTATTCCCTCCGCTTCGAGGATAATCTCGACGATCTCACCGCCTTCCTCGGTCAATTTAGCGCGGTGAATAGTGTGGCTCAACTGGTCGCGCTCTACGTTTTGACGCGCAGGGCGATCGAGCAGCTTGGAGTACGCCGTCTAACGGTATTTTATCCGTTCACCACCTTGCTCTGTTTTTGCGGTCTGACCCTCTCGCCCAGCTTTGCGATCGGTCTGGCGACCCACATCAATTCCGCCACGATCGAGACCACCTTTAATCAACCCATCCACACCCTGTTCTATCACCCCATCCCGACGCGCATCGTCGGTACGGTACGGGCGTTGTGCGACGGGTTTAGCTATTCTTCGGGATTGCTGGTGGTGGGGATTCTGTTGCTCCTGTCGCAAACATTGGAGTTACCACGTACGGGGATCGCCCTGTTTGGCGTGGTGTTGAGTGGTCTATACCTGTTTGTTCGCTATCGACTGTCGGATGAGTATTTCAAAACCCTCGTGGCAAACCTGGGTGACGATGAACTCGACCCCGAAGATGTGCGGGCGGGCTTTGCTTCGATTCCAGCGACACGGGTGAAAGAACTGCTGGCACAGCTCCAATCGGGGAATGATGCCCAGCGACGGCGTATCCTAAAGTTCTTGCCCTACATCAAGCGGCCATCACGGGCGATCGCCGTGATCGAATCGCTGATCCCCAATGCGGATCGCAGCTTGCGTCAGGCGATCGTCAACTGCTGGCGCGACTGTGGCGATCGCGATTCTGGCGTGCCGCGCTATCTCCGTGCTAGCCTCCACCACTCCGATCCCAGCCTCCGCGCGGTCGTACTCAATGCGTATATCGTCCGCCAAGATCCCCTCAGCGAAGCGGAGGTCATGAGCTTGATTAACCTGGGGGATTCCGACGAGGAAGCCCTTTCGGTCTACCAAAATCTGGAGCTGGAAACCCTGACGCATATCGCCGCCGACCTCCTGCCGACCAAAAGTGCAGCCCTCAGCGATCGCTGCGATCACTTCTGGCTGCGCCTGACCAATGCCAGCAGCGACGAAGCCAGCACCGCCACCGCCACCCGCCTCAATATCGCCATTCAGGCCATCCGCGATACCCAAAACCAGATCCTACGATCGCGCTTAGAAGATGTCTTGCGATCGACCAGGACACCGACCTCCTCCGCCAGATCTTCAGCGCCCTCGCTGAATTTGCCCTTGATCGACCCCATGCCGAAAAACTCGCCCTGGCCGAAATCGCGATGCCTTACCTCGGCCACCCGGATACACGGGTTCGGATTGGCGCGATCGAGCTACTCGGCGCCCTCGCTCTCCCCGAATTCTGGGAAGCCGTCGCCCAAGGTTTAGACGATTTTGAATTTAACGTTCGCCTTAAGGCGGCGGCGGCTCTCTCGGCTTATGGTGAATACAATCTCGATGACCTCGAAGCGTTTTACCTCAAATCACCGCGCCCCGAGGTCACCGAAGTTGCGATCGCCGCGATCGCCGCGATCAATACCCACCAGTCGCAGCAAGTCCTCGATCGCTACCTAACGCCCAGCTTTGCCCAGATTGATGCGTTGCTCGATCTGATGCGATCGGTTCCGAGCCAAGCCCCCGAATGGCAGCCCGCCATGCTGGCGCTCCACAACTACGGCTACCAAATCGCCGATCGGGTTCTGCTCGTGGTCTATCACCTGGGCGATACCACCACCCAGCACACCGTCAAAAAAGTGCGATCGCTCCTGCTCGACGATCGCGCCCGTGAACGCGCCAACGCGATCGAAGCCCTCGCCTCGATGAACACCTACAAAAGTTACATCGCCCCAATCCTGAAAATCCTCGAATTTTCCGCCCCCAGTCAGCCCACCGAGCGCCCGGTCAGCGCGGATTTATACCTGCTGGAACAACTCGCCCAGTCTTTAGATTCCTGGGTTGCCGCCTCTGCCATCATCGTCTGCCAAGAGTATGGCTACGCGCTGCCTGCTCCGCTCATGACCCGTCGCGATCGCATCGTCAAAAAAGTCATCGAAAGCCTCGCAACCAACAAACGCGAGCTAGAGCAGTTACGTCAAACCTTTTTCCTCAAAACCACCCAACTTTTCCGACGTTTGCCGCTCTTGGAGATCGGCACAGTGGTCAAAGCACTGCGGTCTCGCACCCTAGACCCGCAGGATGTCCTTGTCCAAGCTGAAACACCGGGAAGCGGCCTCTACATCCTCTATCGCGGCCTTCTGCAAACCCAGCCCTCCTCTGAGGCGATCGCCCCCTTCAATGAACCATCTCCCCTAAAATGTGGCGCCTTTTTGGGTGGCACGACCCTGATGGGCGGGATGGATATCCCCTGCCCAGAAACGATTATTGCCAGCGAGCCTAGCGAAGTGCTTATCCTGACCCGTGAAAACTTTCCGACCGTCAATGAGCTGATGCCTTCACTGGCCTTTTTTGTGACGCAACCCTGTACGGATGTGGAGTTTTATTGGTAATGGCCGAAGTTGATGTTTCAGGGGGGACACCTAGATATATCAAGGCTTCTATAGTGAAAATTAGCGCGATCGATAATTAAAAAGCGGTATTCGCATCCTGAACTCTTATCCAATCCAATCAAACCCTTTAAAAAAGCTTCAATCAGCCGCCCAGAGCTTAATTGAGGTCAATCAGATTTGCGTTAGATCCCGATCAAACACCGCATTTTTGATCTAACCGCTAATTTTGTTACAAAATGTTTTTTTAATGCCGTATAGCTTGACAACGTGAAAGCAATTAAAACCACTGCTTTTACATGTTCGCTTCCCCTCGAGCAATCGGAGGAATAAACCATGCAATTTTCTGACCAACTTACTCTCGAACAGCAGTTCAAAATGCAAGTCTGGCGAGACGAAGTGCGCAAACTCAGTCAGCCCGAAGCACAAGACTACCTCCTAGAAGTCATGCGACAAATGATGTTGAAAGATAACCTCATCAAGAACTTACTCAAGCCCTAACCTGAATCGATCAACCTTCTCGATCAAATTTCCGTGCTGTTGTTCACCCCTGGCTATCCTAGTCCAAACACCTAAACCCTTCCGCTCTAACGATTAGGACACAGGCCAGCCTTACCCGGCGTGGAGACCCGCCGAACAACCCAACGACCCACGCACGCTAACCGATATTCCCAATAGTCAAAAAGCAGCCTGCTCAACCCTTCAGCAGGCTGCTTTTTTGTGGTCTGTCGCTGGGATTCGCCGATCGAACCACCATAACGATCGCGCCATTACCCCAAGGAGGAACCGCACCGGTGACGATCGCCGGTCTGCGCGACGACAGGTAAGATAACTAGCGGTACGAACCTGATGACCGCACAATACTCTTCGTGATAGACCTGCCGTGACCCCTAACGATCCCAATCTTTGGCCGAGCCTCCTTCAACAATTGGCTCGATCGCGATTCTCTCAGCCGCTGACCAGGCGCGTCAGCTTATGGTCGGCTGGCTCGATAATGCGATCGATCCGATTGTCTCCGGTGCGATCCTCGCTGCGCTTCAGGCCAAGGGCGTGACGGCGATCGAGCTGGCGGGTATGGCACAGGTGCTACAACAACTCGCCCAGCCCGCGACCGATTTGGCATTACCGGCAACACGCATCGATACCTGCGGCACGGGAGGCGATGGCGCGTCAACCTTCAATATTTCGACGGCGGTGGCCTTTGTGGCGGCAGCGGCGGGCGTGGCGGTGGCGAAACACGGCAATCGATCGGCGTCGAGCAAGGTTGGATCGGCGGATGTGCTGGAAGGGTTAGGGGTGAATCTGCAAGCTCCGGCAGCTCAGGTCGAAGCGGCGTTGTGTGAGGTGGGGATCACGTTTTTGTTCGCGCCGGGATGGCATCCGGCGATGAAGTCGGTCGTGCCGATCCGTAAAGCGCTCAAGGTTCGCACGGTGTTTAACCTGCTGGGGCCTCTGGTCAATCCGCTGAAGCCGACGGGTCAGGTGATGGGTGTGTACGATGCGTCATTGATCGAAACCGTGGGTGAGGCGCTGAATTTACTCGGAGCTGATCGGGCGATCGTGTTACATGGGCGCGAACGACTCGATGAAGCGGGGCTGGGCGATCTCACCGATATGGCGGTGCTGGAACAGGGTCGAGTGACGCGCGTGGCGATCGATCCGCGCGATCTGGGCTTAACATCAGCGCCACTCAGTGCGCTCAAGGGTGGTGAACTGCTGGAAAATTCCGAGATTTTAACGGCGGTCTTGCAGGGGAACGGAAGCACAGCGCAGCGGGAGGCGGTGGCGCTGAATGCGGGGCTAGCGTTGCAGGTGGCGGGCGTTGTGCCGTCGGATGATTTGCGGGCGGGCGTCGATCGCGCCAAGGAGGTGATCGCCAGTGGTGCGGCCTGGGACAAACTCCAGGCGCTGGTGACCTTTTTACGATCGTAAGGTGTGTTGAGCGATCTCTTGGACGTTTGGCAGGCTTGTGATGATCGAGGGTAACGATTAGTGATGGGCGATCGCAGCGACAAGCAAGCGAGAGGCGTTCAGGGTTCATACCTGCGATCGGCGGTGTTGAGCTGTGTACTCTGCGCCGTGATCTATCTTGCGGCTACGCTCTATCAAGCGGACTGGGGACAGCGTCCGCTCGATTATCTCTACGGGATGTATGGCCTGAAAACTGCCGCCGCCGATCGCGCGATCGCCGCCGAGATCCGAAACTCGTCCTCATTTCCGGCTCCAACGCCCACTACGGTATTCGCTGCGCCACGATCGTCGAACGTACCGGCC
>JAAUPN010000030.1 GCA_012033105.1 Coleofasciculaceae cyanobacterium RL_1_1 | reverse complement strand
AACGACAGTCTGAAGTCTGAAGCACTCATTAAACATCAAAAAGCTGATCAATTGAATTTGATACCAGCTTTTTGATTGGGTGATTCTGGCTTAGGTTGACGTGGCGGAGAGGGAGGAAGCTGTGGGGATTTGGATCGGTGCGGTGCGTTTGGTTCTGGTGGTTAACGGTTCGGCGGTTGGTTTGTGATGGCCGTAAAAGTCGATGTGATAATCGGCGATCGTCATGCCGGTATATTCTTCAATTTTGGCGACGAGTTCAGGGGGTAATTCGATCTGAATATCGACGATTTCGTCAGTATCGAGACAAGTGATGTGGCTATGAGAAGTATTGACATGCCCATATAGGCGAGCGTCGGCTCGATCGAGACATTCGATAATACCGTGGCGAGATAGTGCCTCAAGATTTTGATACACCGAGGTATAGCCGATATCACTGCCAGCCTGATCGAGGCGTGCATAAATTTCTCGGGCGCACAGATGCTCGGACGTACTCCAGAGAAGCTCTAATACAGCGGTTCGCTGACGACTGACTCGCATACCAAGGTCTTTACAACGCTCGATCGCCTCTTCGCATGATCGAATCGGGGAAATGGAGGTGACCTTGTTGTTCATCAGGAGAGCAAAGGTAGGAGGGCGGGCTAGCACTAACTTGATACGAATTAGACGAGTTTCAGGCTTATTTTTGGCATTTTTTGCACGTTTCACGACGAAATCGTGACTTTTTGTTGAATTTCACACTGTGGTGATAGCCTTTGCGTATTTTATCTTAGGTATTCAAGCTTTGTGGATGGGTGTGATCGGTCGTTTTGTTATGCAATTTTAAGTAAGGTAAAAACCGACCTATATTAATCGAAATTGAGCGAGTGACCACCTCAAGTTTGGGGGGATCGCCTGCTCAAAAAAACACAAAACTGACTGACCTCGTTCGTATTGACCCAAAGATCACACTGCGACTTCGCTCAGTATTCATAGCAGAAATGTTGAATGATATGAATCATGCTGGTAAAAACGCCCAAAAAACCAATAATTTTCCGGGCGAATCAACAAAAAAAGATGGTAGAAATGCAGTGTAATGGTATGGGAGAGGAGAAGTAGAAGGGAGCCGCCGAGCCAAGTCTGCTCAGATTGCGGCTTCCGTTGGGGGAAGTTAGAGCTCAAAATCCGGTTGGTCAAATGCCTGAATTGTGGCTCTGAAAACGATCGGGATGAAAACGCAGCCAAGAATATCGAACAAGTCGGGATGGGGAATCGCCACGACTCTAAATGGACGCTGAGGGATTGTAAGACTACTTCGGTAGCGAAACCCTATGAAGCGTCAAGAATCACTGCGGCTTTAGCCCGGTGAGTATTTCAATATGCGATGCTGGCTCATTGCGGTGACACATCGGCTTCAGTTTGCCCAATCTTGATCGCGTTGTGCCGAAGTTCGGGTTGTAAATTTGCCAACATTCGTGACTTTCGTAGTTAAGGTAACGAAACGGAATGGAAGCGCCTGGTTTGATGGAAACACGCCAAAGATGTATTCGATCTCTTGGGTTTTAGCAAGACGTTGACCTTTGCACTTAGGACTTTCATCGAGTTCTAACAACACCGAAGCTCGTCAAGCAAGCTATCGTAAAACCAGCACCTTGCATCGTTGTGCCGTTTTCGTTATCTCGTCGGACACGATGTTATTTCACTCCGTCATCCATCTCACCCATTCTGCGGTTGCATTGCTTACCCGAGCCAACCGCAGGAGTCACCTCGATCGCCCTTTGCCTCTCGCACACGTCTAGTCTATGCTCCCTCAGGTTGCCGGTAAACTCGATCCCAATGCCGATCCCATCTGGTTTCACAGTCAGTTCAATGGCTGTATGGAAATGTATGCCAGCTCCGATCGCGTCGCGGATTATCTTGATCGCCACGAAGGTTGGTTTCGGCGCTGCGCCCAACCCATGACCGCTGAACCCATTGGCGAAAACGGCTATGTTTTAACGATCGGGCGCTTTGGGGCGTTGGGTTACTATGTTGTGCCGCAAATTGGTTTGGAATTGCTGCCGCAGCGTGATCGGGTGTATCGCATCGAAACGATTCCCATCCCGGACTACACACCACCGGGTTACGAAGTTGATTTTCAAGCCGAGCAAATCTTGGTCGATGCGACGCCCCATGATGGTAGCGGTCTCGAAGTAACCCGAGTGGAATGGGAATTGGATCTTAAAGTCGGGGTTTACTTTCCCGGATTTGTCCGCAAGTTTCCGCTTAATCTGATCGAAACCACAGGACATAATTTGCTGGTTACGATCGTCAAGCAGGTGTCGCGACTGTTAACGCATAAAGTTCAAGAGGATTTTCACAGTCACCAAGGCTCAAGTTATATGCAGCAGTTTCGCACCTATGCCGGTCGTCGTCAGAGTTTTTATTGCGAAGCGAAACCGATGTTTCAGGCTATGGCCGACTCTGAAGCAAGCTAGGCCGCTGATGTCAGCACCGATCGAGGTCTCGCGAGAATCAAACCGATGGGCGTCGTCGATCGTCAACCTCAAACATCGCCAGAGACTTCGAGGACTAGCCGACTCGCCTGATATACGCCTGATTTAAAACCCGGGAAACATTCGAAGTAGCCGAATTTTAGGAGACTCTAGAACTTAAACTTAAAAAAGTCGTCGCGCCGATCGAGTAGGATGCAAACTTGTAATACGTGCCGATCGTGCGCTTTGCGAGTTTTTCTATCTTTTTTACGTCTCCGATGAGTAAAACCTATAAAGTCGAGCTGTCCTATAACGGCACAACCAGTCAGTTTGAAGTGCCGGAAGGGGTGACGGTGTTACAAGCCGCCCACGATGCTAAAGTTGATGTCCCGAGTTCTTGTTTTGCGGGTGTTTGCACCACCTGCGCGGCGCAGATTCTCGAAGGAGAGGTCTCGCAAGAGGACGGGATGGGTGTGAGTTCTGAGCTTCAGGCGGAGGGTTATGCGTTGCTTTGTGTCGCTTATCCCAAATCGGATCTGAAGATCGTGGGCGGCAAGGAAGACGAAGTCTACGATCGACAGTTCGGCGCTCAGTAACGTTCCGGAATGTTTGGGAACGCTCAATAGCGCTCAAGACCGTTCAATTAAGTGCCATCCCCCCGGCTTCCAGACTAAGTAATCGAGGCTCGATCGTGGTGAAATAACTCGCGCGATCGCCTCGATTGCCTCCAAGTGTGCGCCTTTGCCATCAGTTAGGCGGCGCTTAACACCTGACGCAGCGCGGCTAGCAAAAGCATGACATTTTCGCGGCGACTGTTGAAGCCCATCAAACCGATGCGCCACACCTTGCCGCCCAACTCACCCAAGCCGCCCGCCACTTCGATGTTGTACTCCATCAGCAAACGACGCGCGATTGCCTTGCCGTCAATCCCCTCCGGAATACACACCGTTGTCAGCGACGGTAAGCGAATCTCGCGATCGACATAACACGTCAGCCCGATGTCCTCCAAACCACTCCAGAGCAGATCCGCCGTCTCCTGATGGCGCTGCCAGCGAGCCTCTAGACCCTCTTCCGCGATCAGCTTCAACGCCATGTATAGGCCGTAGTTCATATTGATCGGAGCTGTATGGTGATACGTTCGCTCGCCACCCCAATATTTACTAACGAGCGACAGATCGAGATACCAGTTCGCGACCGGCGTTTTACGACGCAATAGTTTTTCAACCGCACGATCGCCCAACGTCAGCGGTCCAATCCCCGGTGGGCAGCTCAAGCATTTTTGGCTACCGCTATAGGCCAGATCAACCCCCCACTCATCCAGAAAGAGCGGCACACCTCCCATACTGGTCACGGTGTCCAGCAACAGCAAGCAATCAAACTCACGGCACAGTTCCCCCACCCCTTCCAGCGGCTGACGCGCCCCGGTCGAAGTTTCCGCATGAACCAAAGCCAGAATCGCCGGACGATGTTCCTCCATCGCGGCCCGCAATTCCGACAGATCAAACGCTTGACCCCAGGGCTTTTGGATCGATCGCGTATCAGCCCCGTAGCGGTTTGCCATATCGATTAAACGCAAACCAAAATAGCCGTTCACGCCCACCAACACCACATCTCCAGGCTCGACCGTATTCGCCAAGGTCGCCTCCATCGCCGCGCTACCGGTTCCACTCACGGGAATCGTCAGTTGATTCTCCGTTTGCCAGACGTAGCGTAGCAACTCTTGAACCTGGTTCATCAACTCCAGAAAGCTCGGATCGAGGTGACCGACTTGGCGTAACCCCATCGCCTGAAGCACGCGCGGGTGAGCATTGGAAGGCCCTGGCCCGAGCAGCAGGCGCGGCGGCATATCAAGATCTGGGGCATGGATGCGATGACGATCACTAACCCGAGGCGGTGCAATGGCAATCATAATTAAAAAGCGAGTCTTAAAACGGCTCTAAGCGATAGAGTTTTTCCCGCCCATTTTCCCACACTCAAATCCCGTTCCGTGTTGGGGTGGAGGGATTGTCCAGCGGTCTCACGTGTGCCGAACGTGGGCGGAGGCGACTCTTGGCGATCGTCTCGTGATGTTGGAATTCGTAAAAACCGATGGGTTCCGGTTCGCGCTAGTATGGGTACAATAAGGTTAGTCCGTAATTCCCGATAGCTTTCCGGTGATTTAACGTCAAAGCTGAGTATCAGTTCTAGCTAGAAACCGGGTATTACCATGACTTTCTTTATGGAAGCTTCATCTTCAATTAAGTATTTATTGTTAGTGACGTCAGGAAAGCGCACCGATGATGTTAACCCTCATGAGCTGCACCCTTGGATTCAGTTTGGCCGTACGGTCAATGAAGATCTTGTTCGATCGCTACACCGAAGAACACAAATATCACGCGAGCAATCCTCAGTTTTCCGCAGAAGATTTTCTGTGTGGTCGCAGTCGCCCGGAGTAGCGTTGTCCACGCCGCGATCGTTCCCTCCGGCTTCGATGTGAATTCGGAATCTCCCATTTATCCCATGTAGATCAGATGAGCAGCTTCAAACCTTAGCGTTAAACCTGCAATCAATCTGCACTGTGTTAATCTTCACCGCCTATCTTAAACATCAGGCTATTTATCTATGTTAACTTTGCTTTCCTGCATGATGAGCGTCAGTATTATTCTGGGTCTAATCGGCACCAAATAATTCCTATCCAGCTTGTGATCCCTCGCTCAAATGCCGATCGTCACTTGTTATCGTGCTAAGGCATTTTTTCTGAGATGTCGTACGGCAGCGTACTCAATCAACCGCGCTCCGCCAGTCTCGATTAGGAGCGTCGCACGTTAAAGCAACACCATTCGCCGCGTTTCCATAATGTCGCGACAACCCAACCGTTTTGCTCCAGAACATCGGCCATTGCCTTCGCCTGTTCAAGCAAAATCCCGCTAAAAATTCCCCAGGTGTTTGGGCCGATCATCAGCTCCATTTTGGGAATTAAATCAACGATAATTTCCGCCAAAATATTGCACAGAATGCCGTCTACGGGTCGCGACTGCGAGAGTTCGATCGCCCGTTCCACACTACCAACACCGGAGATAATACTATCCGGCGCAACGTGATTCGCCGCCTGACTGCGCTCAGTTGCCGTGATGGCTAGCGGATCGGTATCGACGGCATACACCTGCTCCGCGCCCAGCAAAATAGCCGCGATCGATAAAATGCCAGAACCGCAGCCAATATCCGCCAGCACAGACGGTTTATCTGGTGTCACTCGCATCTCCAAAGCTTCCAAACAAAGCTGTGTCGTTGCGTGTGCTCCGGTTCCGAAAGCGACGCCAGGATCGAGTATGAGTGGGATACGATCGCTATTTTCCGGCGCTTTGAGCCACGCTGGAACGATCACAAGGCGATCGCCGACATCGCTCACCTGCCAATGATCTTTCCAACTTTTAGACCAGTCCTCTTCCTCGATCGGTGACCAGCGCACCGATGGAATGGGACGCTCACAGGCGATCGCATCCTGACGTAACCACAGCGACAACGTCGCCAAGTCGAGCATTTGAGACGTAAGTTGCGGCAAATAAGCATTGATCAGAATACTGTCTTCCTGACGCTCACTCGCCATGCCCTTACAGCCAAACTCCTCCAACCGCCAGAAGATTGTTTCTTCGAGGCTTGCGTCGGCCACGATCTGAATTTCCCACCAGCTATTGGTCATGGGTTTGAGGAGGAGACGTTAAAGAAAAAAGGCTGGAAATTAAGGCAGGAACCATCGGCTACAGTGTGTTTAACATGCAGCAAGGTTGGTATCGTGCGAGCGTCGGGTCTAGAAAAATTGACACGACACCCGCAACTTAACCCACCAATTAAAACGGGTTGACGATCACCGTCTTCCTGATTTCGCTTAAAGCGTCACCGTATAGGCATCGCTAATGCCGGGAACCTTGAGAATTTCCTGCAAAATTCCATCGGGGAGTGCATCATCGAGACTAAGCACCATAACCGCATCACCCCGTACAATTTTGCGACCGACCTGCATACTGGCAATGTTGACATTAAAACTGCCCAGTAGCGAGCCAATTTTGCCAATAATACCGGGCATGTCACGGTGACAGGTAAACAGCATATTGGCGATCGGGGGAACATTCAGCGGGAAATCATCCACATTAATGATCCGGATTTCACCGTCGCCCATCAGCGCTGCCGTTACGGTATGCACCCCGAGGGAACCCTTCGCTTCCAGGTGTAACGAGTCGGTGTAGTCGCGTACGGACTCATCGCGGGTTTCAACCACGTGAATACCCCGCTCCGAGGCTTCGATGCCCGCATTGACGTAGTTTACCCGCTCCCGCAGTGCCGGAGAGAGCAAACCTTTGAGTGCCGCCACGACGATCGGCTTACTGTCTTGTTTCGCGAGATTTCCCTGCAAACGTACCGTCAGCGAATCAACGCGACCCCCGGCTAATTGACCGACCATATTGCCGAGGACTTCGGCCATCTTGAGGTAAGGGCGCAGTTTTTCCAGAGCGTCAGCATAGAGACCCGGAATGTTAACTGCCGATCGCGCCGGAAGACCGAGCAACACGTCCCGAATTTGCTCCGCGACATCAACGGCAACATTCACTTGTGCCTCTTCCGTCGAGGCTCCCAGGTGGGGCGTTAAGACTAGATTCTTACCGGCTTGCCGCAGCGGGGAATCCGCTTCTAGTGGTTCATTGCCGAACACATCGAGCGCCGCACCGGCAATCTGGCCATCAGCGAGAGCTTGCACTAATGCGGCTTCATCAATGAGACCACCACGAGCGCAGTTAATGATACGGGTCGTCGGCTTCATTTTCGCCAACGCTGCCGCATTAATCATATTTGCGGTTTCTGAGGTTTTGGGGACGTGCAACGTGATGTAGTCGGCTTCCCGGAACAGGGTGTCAAGCTCAACCAAACGACAGCTCATTTGCTCCGCCCGATCGGCTGAAATATAAGGATCGTAAGCAATTAGCTTCATTCCCATCGCTTTCGCCGCCTTGGCAACGTGGGAGCCGATTTTACCCATCCCCACCAAGCCGAGGGTTTTCTTATAAACTTCTGTACCGATATACGCTTTGCGGTTCCATTCGCTGGCCTTCACCGATGCGTTAGCGGCTGGAACGTAGCGGGACAGCGACAGCATCATCGCCAGGGCATGTTCTGCGGCGGCGATCGTGTTACCTTCGGGTGAATTGACGACAACGATGCCCTGACGAGTCGCGGCAGGCACATCAACGTTATCCACGCCAACGCCTGCCCGACCAATAATTTTCAGTTTTTTACCGGCTTCGATCGCCTCCTTCGTGACCTGCGTTCCCGAACGAATCATCCAGGCATCATAGTCTGGAGCGATAGCGACCAGTTCGTCTGGCGATAGGCCGATTTTGACATCAACCTCAGCAACTTGCGACAGGATATCAAGACCGCGCGATCGACAGAATCAGAAACGAGAACTTTTGGCATGGTTTAAAGCGACTGAAGCGGGACGTTCAGGGAACGCGATCGAGGTTTGACGAAACGGTTTGGGTTGATGTTCGCGAGTGCAAGAGTTTGACGGACAGACGATCTTGATCGATTAGATGATGACGCGCTTAAATCAGGATAAGGATCGCCTAGATCGTAGCGCTGAGTCACCCAGTCAAATCAACATCTGTTGCAGCTTGCTCAAAAACAAAGATTTTCGTGCAAGGTGATCGAAGTTCATGACAGTATCCTGCACGCACGCCTTGCACGCACGCAACGAGGGTCGCGATCGCTCCCTGAGATAGACATTGTATCGGCAAAGGTGTCGGTTCTTGTTGACGAGACGGTAAGTCCCCACTGAAAAAATGGGGAGGCGGAGACAGAGTTAAGCATCCGCAATCATGCCAAAATCACAGCACAAAACCGAGTCGTGAGTGTATACCCTCACAACTCGGTTCTCAAACCATATCTGCATCGAGACCAATGGGGATGCGAATTGGATGCAACCGCGAGAATATGCAGCGTTTAGCGCTCTGTATCATCACTATCGGGAGCTAGCATGTCAGAGAACTGATGCTCTAGCTCCATGCGCTGCTCCATCTGGCGCAGAAAATAGCCCGTCATCATCGCAGATGCTAGCATTCCGGCCATATTCTCACGATCGGTTGCAATCTGTACGCTGAAGCCCTCTGCGGGCAGGACTCCCACCAAACCTTGAACATTCCGAGAAATAATGTCCTTAATGTCTGGTGTCGCCGATTTCGCAACATGAGCTAGCATTTCTGGGGATTGATGTTGCAGGTACATCAATAACTGATTCCCAAGGTCTTTGTCTGTTTGCGAAGCAAAAAAATCAGGATCGAAAACCATAAACTCTTTAACGCTGAGTGACTTCTGTACGCACGTTGTTTTCTTTCCCGTACTAGTGTAGTACATGACGCGAGAGCTACCGTCCCTTTTGGGTGGAAATTTCCGTAATCCGGAAGTTGCTGGTGAAGTTACCCCAAATCAACCTGTCTGGAATCGATCGCTACGTCACTACGTAAAGTTTAGGACTCTCACATCCGTAATTCTTCGTGCTTTTAAGCACTATCTCGCGCACACAGGTTAGCGAGTAAACTCTTGCACGCTCACTGAATCAACTGAGATCATTAACCTATGACCGGAACACGATTCGTTGTCATGCTTGAGTTCGATCGTGGCTAGAGCCTTCCTGGTTTGGTCGCCGGAACCCCCCATTCTTTTGTCAGGGAATCCCCGAAGGCCGTTTCCGCCGAACTTACGTCGTTGTGCTGGATGTTTACTGCGTGAATTTATCAGGTTTCTCTGGTATTGTGTCCTGAACTTCAGGGTTTATACCTGAAAACAAGATGAGACACAACCATTGTTCCGTTATCTACCACGAGAGCTCCAGCCCTGTTAAGTGGCTCCCGGCGTTCCGTCCGGCAAAGACGAAAATCCCTTGTATTCAACAAAAGGGCTTGGGCAGAAGTTGAGTCTAACCAGCTTTTTTTTGATCGTGATGAGGTCGATCGTGAAACGTTTAAATTATTCACCGAGACTGTACACAGAGACAAAGATCCGGCAGGGAGGGTATGGATACTCTCCGCCTGCTGTTGTTCAAAATGGTGGTGACTTCCCCTATGGATTTTTCTGTGGGTTAGTGGGGTTCATTGGTCTTTGTCTGCTGAGTTGGACGATGTATGCCAAGCATCAACAGGAAGTTGCGGTGGCGGATTGCATTGAGACGGAAACCCACGCTAAGACTTTAGAGGGGAGTGGACAGGACGAGCCGAATGGTGTTGAGGCGTATAACCCGATCGCGGAGGATCAGCTTAATCGAGCGAGTGCTGTTTGTGAAATGAAGTGTCTGCGGGGTAATTTGTCGGGTTGCCAATAGAAGGATTTCAGTTTTATTGATCGTCGGGCGCATTGCCATGCGCCCCCACGAACATCAAGGATTTGAGTAAAGATTGTTCGAGTTGAAAGAGATGAACAATAGTGAATAGTGCGGTTTTGGGTAAACACAGATCAAGTCTGGGTGTCTCATTTTCAAGGGCAACGACTATATTAACTGAGCTAAAAACTTAGCCAAATTGAATGTTATCGAAGGCGATCTTATTGGTATGACTCCCAAAACGAATCGATCGCGCGATCCCCTCAAAGGGAATAGTTGTGCTTTCAAAGCGAGAATAGGCCGAGGGGAAATCGAGCTGGGCGGTTTCGGCTAACGTCGTTTTAGCCAAAATATTTCCCGAGGCATTTAAGCCATCGAAAATAACGACATCATGGGTAAAGAAGGGGGACGCATAGTCAAAACTGAGTTCCGATTCAAACCCCTCGGCAATGTTAACCGTAATGTGATCGTCCACGCCGTAGGCCAGAGCGTTCACACCGCTAGCGGATGTTTCAAAATTGCCACCGAATTTGTTATCGCTGCGATCGTTAATTAACCGATGGGCGCTCGAAATCACGAGTGCATTGCGCGAAAATGAGAGCCCGCGATCGCTATACCGGTCAGTGACGGCGGTGAGGTTGTCGTATTCCTCAAAATCGAGGGTGATCGGATCGCTGGCGGCGATCGTCAGGGTGGCCGAGCGGCGATCGCCGAGGGTGATGCCCGAGGAGGCGTTGCTCAAGCTGAGTTGAATGGTTTCGGAGGGTTCGAGCCGCAGGTCGTCTAAAATCGGGACAGCAATTTGTTTTAAGGTTTCGCCAGGGTCGAAGGTGACGGCAAGGCTGGTGTTGTCGTAGTCGATATTGGCGGTGGCGGTTCCCGGCGCGAGATCGAGCTGGACGCGGGCGGTGGAGTCGATCGCGCCATCGCGTACGAGGGTGATGGTCGCGCTGGTGTTTCCATCTTCGTCGGTGACGTAGTTGGAGGTGGCAAAGGCGATGGTGCTGGCCGTGGGATTATCGGGAATGCCGAGATCGTTATCCTGAATACGAACGCGGGCAATTTGCGGGACACCGATGGTCGCGCCCTCGATCGCGCTGAGAATCAGGTTAAATTGTTCGCTGTCTTCAACCAAGGCATCATCAATGATCGGAATTTCGAGGAATTGACGGCTTTCGCCCGCTGCAAATGTTGCCACGATCGCATCATGGCGAAAGTCTTCCCCAGCGATCGCCGTTCCATCGGTGGTGCTGAGTAAAACGCGGGTCTCTCGATCCAGGTTGCCGCGTCGCAGAAGTTCGATCGTCACCGATCCGGCGGCTTCGTTAACCTCATACTGGGTCTGGCTGAGTACCACATCCGTATCGAGATCATTGATCACGATAAACCCGCGATCGTTCATCCCAAAGTGAACCAGGTCACCGGGCGCGGTCAAGCGAAACTCAATTTGCTCCACAGCTTCGGGCTGGTTGTCATTGACGAGGGGAAAATCGAGGGTGGTGGTGGTTTCGCCGACGGCAAAGCGGATCGGTAAGGCGAGATTGCGGAAGTCGGCGGGAAAAGTCGCGGATAAGCGAGTGGTTTCTTGGAAGGCGACGATCGCAGTTGCCACGCGATCAAGCTGACCTTGACGGGTAAACGTCAACGTAACTGGCGTGTCGCTTTCATCGGCAAAGACGATCGTTTCACCAATGGAAATCTCGATGTCTTGATCAATAATCTCTAACTCGCTGGTGGCTTGTGCGCCAAGTCTCGCCCCGCCCATCGGCGCACTCAGGCTCAAGGCGATCGTTTCCGTGTCCTCGACTAGGTTGTCATCCGTGATCGGAATCGCGATCGTTTTTTCAAACTCATTCGGGCCAAAAATCACCGCGATCGGAGCGGCGTCGTAGTCCGCAGCGGTGGCGGCATTGTTGCCCGTCCCGTTACTCGGCGTCAGCGTGACGCTAACGACTTGACCCGAGGGATTGCTGCGCTTGAGGGTGACGTTCCGATATTCCCCATTGGGATCGAGGCCGTCTTCGCGGGTTTGGAAGCGAGGCTCACTAAACTCGATGATGTCTACGGCAACGAAATCGCTGGCCTCTAGCTCGCGAGTGGGATCAAAGGGCAGATAGGCCAAAAATTCGCCCGTGCTGCGAACGGTGATCGTCGTGTCGGCGATGAAATCGATCGGGGCAACAATTTCGAGATCGGTAAAATCCAGTCCAGCGGGCAGGGCGATGCGATCGATGCCATCTTCAAAATCGGCGATTAGGTCGATACTCGCCAATAAATTGGCATCCGCAGCGATCGGAGCGACAAAGGCTGGACGCAGACACAAAGGTATCGCGACCGCGACCGCCGAAGAGGTTATCGTTCCCAAGGTCACCGCTGAGTCGATCATCCCCGTTCCCCCCTTCAAGCCAGTCGTTCCCCAGATCGCCGCTGAGAATATCATTGCCATCGTTACCGAAGAGGGTATCGTCCCCTTCATTGCCACGAATCACGTCATCATCATCATTGCCTTCGAGTTGATCGCGATCTGCTCCACCCAATAACAGATCGTCTCCCCTGAGACCGCGCAGCGTATCATCTCCGGCCAGCCCGAAGATTGTATCGTCACCATCAGTTCCGAGCAGGAGCGTACCGCCATTCAGCGTATCGGTGATTGTAGCCATAGGTTTTGCGCGGGCGAAGAGAGCAATTAACGTCGAGTTTTGGAAGTTATCCCAATTCTCTAAATTCCTGCGACGAATCAGCCTGGATATACAAGTCTGAAAAGCACTGCGAACGTCTTTTTATTTTGGGGAATTGGTATTCCACCACGCAGACGTTTTTAGGATTCAGAACAAAGTGGCAAGACTGACGCGAGAGGGGTGATGAAGTTTTGTGGGTTTAAGGACGCATCCGGCTCGAATTTAGTGGCCTGCGTTCAATCGTATCTTTGTGAACTGCTTGATCGTGTTATCTCTGGTGTGAACACGAACCTACGGCGCAGCGGTGGTTGTGCTGGAAATTTCGATCGCATTCACGATCAAATCACGCCCCTGACGAATATCAGAGCTGGGCAACTCACAGCTTGGACAAACGTACACCCAATCCGTCGGCCTGAAATCACGATCGCAGTGATGACAGTGACATACCGCCGGAACCCGCTCAAGCTCAAAGGTTGCACCTTCCGCGATCGTGCCGATCGTGCAGGTCTCAAACGCAAATTCGAGCGCTTCCGGAACGACTCCGGATAGTTCACCAATCCGAACACCAATGCGGTGAATTTTATCCGCACCGCGATCGCGGGCGTGCTGCTCTGCCGTTTCCAAAATAGACGCCATCAGGCTTAGTTCGTGCATGGAGTTTCGCGGGTTGGGCTACGATTCGGCTCGATCACCTGGTGCTTGATCCAGTCCAGTGCTTGCACGATTCCGGCCTGGGTGATCGGTGATAGCGGATCACCAAACCCGAAATCCACAGCGGGAATGCCTAGGAGCCATGCCGTACTTGGGGCGCGATCGTAGAGGTGAACCGCAAGCTGGAGTAATCCTTCGGGGCTGGATCGGTGCGGGTCGAAGCCGTTGGGGGAGGCTGGCAATTGTGTTGTCAGCGAGCGTACGGTCAGTGCGCGATCGGTGGGTGAGGCTTCAGGGCTAGGGTCTGCTGCTGATTCCGTCGCGAGTTCTGCATCGACAAAAATCACCTGTTCCGCCTGTGCTAGCACTGCGGCGAGTTCTGGGACGACTGATGGACGGCGATCGCGGTGACGTGGGCAGGTAGATCCCCGGATTCACGCAGGCGATCGGCGACGCTAAACCCGGCGCGATCGTCGCCCCGTAGCGGATTGCCATAACCGATGATCACGCAGCTTGGCAAGCGATCAGTCAAATTCTGAGCGGTAGCAGGACGAGTCAAGGGTTATTCTTGTCGTGGTTTGCGTGGCTCACGCTGTCAAAAAGAGTGAGATGTTTATTGTAGATAATTTCATTGATGTTTTAAGCCAGACTTTAGATGTTTTTACAAAAAAGCTCCTTCAATTGAAGGAGCTAATTACAATAATCTGGATTAAATTGAACGACAACTAACGACAACTAAGTAGACCCAGAAAATTAAGTCGTGCTTTAGCTGAAGATCGCACTTCGACTACGCTCAGTGCTCATTGCTTTCTTACTTCGCGCAAACCGTCATTTTTTAGCTTGGGCTACTTAAACATGATTCAGAAAGTATCCTCCAGTCAGACCATTAATAAAACTTCGCTAACGTTTACCAAGGCAAAACCTTACACTTCGGTCGTATCGCCCTCTAGTTCGAGAGGTTCTGAAGTGGCTTGATCGCCCAGGCTGAGTTTAACGACTTTATCGATCGCTTCAGGCGCTTTGGGGATCGTCAAAATCAAGATCCCGTCGGTATAATCTGCCGTCGCGTCTGAATTGAGAACCGGAACCGGCAGCGAGAACGTACGGCGGAATTTTCCATGCGGGAATTCGCTGTAAAAGCGATATTTCGTGGTTTCCGGCGTTGATTGGGTATATTCACCCGCGATCGAGACCTGTTCTCGGGTGATCGAAATATCGAGTTTGTCGCGATCAATGCCAGGTAGTAGCGATCGGACGATGAACTGTGTTTCGGTTTCCTCTAGCTCAACGGGAACAGACCAGTTCGTCGAAACATTATCGCCTGAAAATTCGTTAAATACACGGTTTAATTGGCGTTGAATTTGGTCAATTTCAGCAAATGGGCTAACGTGATAAAGTTTCATTTTCCTACCTCTGGTGGCCTTAGTGACTTCAGTAATTGTTGGTTGATTGGTGTCGCTTTCGACAGTTTTATTTTCACTGATTCACCTAGAATCTCCAATCGCAAGAACCGTATGAAATATGGTTTAAAACCGAATTTCGGTTAATACGCTGAGAGATTCGGTCTCTACACCGTCAGCCTGTGAATTGTGGCGAATGTCCTCCGCTTGATCCGTTCTAAGTTGTGTTCACCCGACGATGACTTGACGGATTTAGGAGGTGGCGGTGTCGCGGTTTTTCCAGATCCACCACGCGGCGGCACACATGGTCGTATTGCCGATCGCGGTGGTTGCCGCTTGGACGATCACGAGCCATTCCAGCGACTCGGCATTATCGAAAAAATGCCAGGTACAGGCACACATCGCACTGACCAATGCTGGCAGCATCGCCCAGGACAGCCAACGCCATGCTGGGTAATGATTGATCTCGCTGTAGCGCCAAATCAGCCAAATCGCGGCGATCCATTCAATGACGCTGGAGACGTGAACAACCCAGGTGGGAACCGATAGTGCGTGCATGGGTGGATGGGGTTTGACGGTGTGGTGTGATGGCGAGGCGAGGGGGAATCAGACGGCAGAGAAGACGGCGAATCGCGATGCTTGGAATTCGGGTGGACACTTTGAAAATGAGACTATAAAAAATCCTCGGGGAGTGTTGTCCCGTCCAGGATGGTATCGTCCATCGAGGCGAGGCTGAGGTCGGCGTCGTAGAGGTTGGCGTCCGTGAGATCGGCGCGATCGAGGTTGGCACGCATGAGATTGGCTTCGAGCAGATTCGCATCGCGCAAGCTGGCATCGGAGAGATCGACGTGATCGAGTATCGTTCGCGCCAGGTTCGCCATATTCAGCTTGGCTCCACGCAGTTTCGCGCCCGTCAAACGAGCGCTCGCCACGATCGCACTATTGAGATTCGCACCATCCAGCACAGCTTCGCGCAAATCCACCGAGGTCATCATGCAGCCACTCAGGTTCGCCCCGCTGAGGTTGGCTCCTTTCAGCTTCACATCGCGTAGATTGGCCTGCTTGAGGTTCGCACCGCGTAAGTCCGTGCGGGTCATATCGGCATTGCAGAGATTCACGTCTCGCAGGTCAGCTCCGCGCAAGTCGGCTCCACGTAACACGATCGGTTCATACAGGCGGCGCTCAAAGCGCATATTCGCACCCCGTAAGTGAGCGCCGCGCAGGTCAGCTCCGCTCAGGTTGGCGTTGCGCAGGTCGGCTCCGCTGAGGTTCGCATCCAGTAAGGTCGCCAGACTGAGATCCGCAGCGCGGAGGTCTGCTTTTTGTAATAAAGCGCCGTGAAGGTCAGCGTCTTTGAGGTTCGCGTGACGCAAATCTGCTTTTTGAGGGTAGCTCCCCCGAGGCGGGCTTTCGATAGGTTGATATTGGCGAGGTGACCCCGGCCTAGATAGGCAAACAGTAGGCTCGAACCGCGTAGATTTGCACCGCTCAGGTTAATGCCAACAAGTTCCGCTCCATCGAGTTTGGCGTTGCATAACGACAGTTTTTTAAATTCCAGATGGCCAGCGTTATAACGTTCAATGAGTTCGGTTGCGTCCATGATGGAAGATGTGGGGAGCATTGATTGGCGTGCGGTTGGCGTTGATTAGCGTGCAGTTGGTCTGCGGTTGGCGTGCATTGAGATAAGTCTGGAATGAGGCTGGAATGAGTCTGGAATGACGGGTGTTGGACGATCAATGGATCGGTATGACCGAAGACCAGTCAGCCCGAGAGACAACTAGATGATCGGCGGTAAATCTTCAGACCAATCAAAGGCACGAGCGCCCGTTCTGCGTCCGTGTAGCCGCAAAGCGGCGATCGGTGGCAAGTCTAGGGTTTTGAGCGCTTTTGAAACAAAGCGAGTGAGTTTTGCTCGTTCAGGTAGGGGGCTGGCTTCGGCGATGATGTGTATGCAGCCATCGCGCTGTTTCACCACCACAGACATATCCCGTTTTGCCAAGATCTTGTCAAATTGGTCACGAATTTGCTGCACGGGATCGATCGCCCCTGTGGATGGATCGAGTTTAGACGATTGATTCGGTTGATCAGACGCTGGATCGACCGTTGCTTCGGTGACGGCGATCGCAGTGATGGCAGGAGTCAAAGGATCTGCGGTAATCGGGGAGGTGACGATCGCGGGGTTGGTTGTGGGATTGGTTGCGGGGAGTGCGGGAGAGGTTTGAGGGGCTTGAGTTTGGGGCGGGCGGGTTTGGGCCAATCCGTGGCGATCGGCTCAACGCCTGGAATGCTTTCGAGAGCCTGACGCATCTGGATGATGGACTCGCCCACCGAGAGTAGGACGCGCCCAAGGGCTTCACCTGCGATCTGGGTGGCTTCATCGGCATCGCGATCGCCTAAACATTCGGCGAGTTCATCTTCGAGATCATCAAGAGCTGACGTGACCTGCTCCGTTAAGGTTTTGCTGTAGCGTTGGACGATCGCATCGACTTCATCACGCGAGTTGACGTGCTGAGTCAGCAGTTGAGCCAGGGCCGTACGGCGTCCATTGCGTTTAGAGGTGCTTGGCTGCGGTGGTGCTGGATCTATCGGGGGTCTATCTGGGTTTCTCTGTGAGTCGTTGTGTGAGCCAGGGATACCTGGGTCGGCTCCGGTTCAGCCTCGTCTACACCATCATGATGGAGGGTCGCAACGAGCGAGGGATCGGAGAAATTGGAGGGATCGGATGTAACGGGGTCTTCGGGTTTCCTCCGTTCGATCGCGGTCTGACTCTGTGATTCCAGCGCGTCAGACCCAACCTCATCAGACCCACCCTCAACCTCAGAAGACCCGTCCTCAGCATCAAAGGCATCGAGCCAGCGGCTGTGATCACTTGTGGATTGGTCTTCATCGAATTTATCTTCAACGTCGAGATCTAGATCTATTTCGGTGTCGAATAGTGCCATCGTGCTGGCGTTGCTAATGCCCGTCGTTAGCAGATCCGATGTCGAATCGGGCTGTTGAGAGATCGCACTGCGATCGATTTCTGTGGTCGCTTTTATCTCCGTACTGATGCCGGTTGTTGGCGGATCACCCTGAGTGTTAGCGTCTTCGCTATCTAAATCTTTGAGGGAAATACCGATCGGAATATCCCAGGTCTGACTGTGATCAGCATCGTCAGCCTCCAGGCTCACCGAATCACCCGTGACCGGGTTCGCCTCGCTGTAGTAAGGTTTCAGCACGTTGCAAATCGCAGCGGCGGCATGATCGCATTCATCCGGTGCATCCAGTTGAGCGGTCGCGATCGTCAAGGCACGCTTCAGCTCTTCGAGGGTTGCATACTTGTTATACACACGGCGGATGAATTCGCCTAAATCCTGCTGTTTTAGGGTTGACCAATCGCCGCTGTTGTAGGAAAACGGACGATACAGCAGCGAGAACAGTACGATCTTGGCCCGCAGTGGATTAGCTTGCCCAGCAAGCTGACTCCGAATGAAGAATAAATCTCGTGGGCCTTGAATCTGGGTAACGTCGGTATCAGACATGGCACGTAATTCGCGGATTCAGGGAGGAAGGATTAGCCATAGCCGAAAAGAGCATAGGATTCTTAACTTGATCAGCACTTCTGCTGCATTTTATCGGGCTTCTTTGCTGATCAGGTGCATGATTTTAGTCCGAGACTTCCGTGGACTATCAGACGGAGCGTCATTCGTGTTAATCCTGATGCCTAGTGTGGACATCTGGATGCCGAGCGTCAAGACGCTGCGACCCCGCACAGACCAAATCCGTGGATGGAATCCGTGGGTTGAAACCGTGACAACGGAGTCCATAGCAGAATCTATGACCTGATGTGTCCGATTTTGAGGTGTATGAAGTCCCGTAAAGAAAAGTGTGCGAGAGTCTACGCCACTGAACAATGGAAAGTGGGAGCGTGATGTAAGTTAGAACTCCAGATAGGCCAGACGATTCCAGTCTTGAATAATGGTTCAACGTCTTGGCCTCATTCAATGGTCTATCTCAGCGATCTCCGCTCTAGCTTGACAAGCTTCTGGATACACGACTTTCAAGCTCCGTCCACGGTTACTTCTACAGGCTTGACATCCTCCCCGGCCTAAAGGCACAGGGATTCCCCGGTCACCCGGAAAATCTTCCTGCTTCAAAGCAGTTGCCATTGCAGCCTGGGCTACTCCGGTCTTCGGTCTCTCGGATGCAAGCTCCGAGAGCTGCGAAGACTGCGTCTTACACTCGCTCCACAGGCTGACACGGCAAGCCCTGCCGCCAAAATATTCAACGCCGCATTCGTGTCTCGATCGTGATATGTCCCGCATTCAGGACACTCCCACTCTCGAACACTCAACGGCATCTTTTCAACCGTGTGACTGCAGCTAGAACAACGCTTCGTGGATGGAAACCAGCGGTCAATCTTGACCAACTCTCTGCCGTACCACTCGGCTTTGTACTTCAACTGTCGCACCAGCTCGCCCCAACCGGCATCACTAATCGCCCTCGCCAGCTTGCGGTTCTTCACCATATTCTTCACAGCTAAATCCTCAACGGCGATCGTTTGGTTTTCACGAATCAGTTGAGTGGTTAGCTTGTGAAGCTGGTCTCGCCGAGCATCGGCAATCTCTGCGTGGACGCGAGCAACTTTTAACCGTGCTTTGTAGCGGTTATTTGAGCCTTTTTGCTTCCTCGACAGTGCTTTCTGAGCTTGACGCAACTTGCGCTGTTTCGCCTGGAAGTGCTTGGGGTTGCCGAGCTTCTGGCCATTACTTAGTGCCACCAAATTGGTGATGCCCAAGTCAAGACCGATCATTGAATCTGTCGTTGGCAAAGGCTCGACATCGATATCGACCCGTAGCGACACATACCAACGATTGCTTGGGGTCAAGCACACGGTGATGCTGGTTGGTATTACACCCTCGGGTAACAGTCTCGACCAGCGAATTGCTAAAGGCTCTTGGCACTTTGCCAGGTACACTTCACCGTCGCGATAGCGAAACCCAGACTTCGTAAACTCAGCACTGCCACCGTTGGCTTTTCGTTTGAACCTCGGGTAGCGGGCGCGTCCGGCGAAGAAGTTGATAAACGCCTTTTGCAAATGTCGCAGACCCTGTTGCAACGGTACGCAGCTTACTTCGTTGAGAAAGTTCAACTCCTCTTGCCGTTTCCACTGAGTTAACAGTGTTGAGGTGTGAGTGTAGTTGAGTTTCTCGTGTCGCTCTTTCCAAGCTTCGATTCGCATCGCCAGAGCACGGTTGTACACTAAGCATGTGCATCCCAACGTGCGGCGCAGGAGATTTTCTTGCTCCGGGGTGGGATAGAAGCGATATTGGTAAGCAGCTTGAGTCACTCAAGTATTCTAGCTTCTGTGTCGGCTCACTTTAAAAGCCGTCCTACACTTGGACTGAGCTTGTCGAAGTCAGGACGGGGTTTCAGACCCAGTTTTTTTTGATGACTAACGCTGCTCCTCTCAATGTACCTCGCTTGGCCAATACTGAAGCCAGCGTACGCCCCGATCACCTGTTAGCAGCGATCGACATTGGGACTAATTCAATTCACATGGCGATCGTGCGAGTTAATCCCGAACTGCCCTCGTTTCGATCGTGACTCGCGAAAAGGAAACCGTCCGTCTGGGCGATCGCGATCTGAAGACCGGTAATCTCAAGCCCGAAATCATCCAACGATCGATCGATGCGCTGCGTCGCTGTCAGTCGATCGCCCAGAGCCTGCATGTGGATGAAATCATCGCCGTCGCCACTAGTGCCACGCGCGAAGCCCCGAACGGTCACGAGTTTATCGCCCGCGTGCGCGAGGAACTGGGGTTAGATGTCAGCATTATTTCGGGACAAGAGGAAGCACGGCAAATTTATCTGGGTGTGTTGTCGGGGATGGAGTTGTCCCAAAAGCCCCATGCGATTATCGATATCGGGGGTGGTTCGACTGAGCTGATTTTGGGGGATGGCCAGGAGGCTCGCAGTCTGAGTAGTACGAAAATTGGCGCGGTTCGCCTGACGCAGGAATTCATCACCACAGACCCGATCGACGATCACGAATTTTCTGTGTTGCAAGCCTATATTCAAGGTGCGATCGAGCGACCCACCGAGGAGCTACTCTCAAAGGTTGGCGATGGTGAAACGCTGCGCTTGGTGGGTACGTCGGGAACGGTTTCGTCGATCGCCACGTTGATCACGATCGACGAAACCGGCCAGGAACCAACACTGCTTAACGGCTTTCGCTTTTCCCGTGATGCCCTTGCGAAGTGGGTCGATCGGCTGCGACAGGCTGACTACGCTAAACGGCTGGCGATGCCGGGGATGCAAGAGCGCCGCGCCGAGATTTTGCTAGCGGGGGCGTTGGTTTTGCTGGCGGTGATGCAAAAGCTCGATATCCAAACGATCAGTGTCTGTGAACGCGCCCTACGGGAAGGCGTGATTGTCGATTGGATGCTCAAACATGGTCTGATTGAGGATAAGCTGCGCTACCAAAGTTCGGTGAGTGAGCGCAGCGTGCTGAAGCTGGCAAAAAAGTTTGAGGTGGATCTCGACTATAGCGATCGCGTGGCTCAGTTTGCGATCCAACTCTTTGAACAAACCCAAGGGGTACTGCATGACGCCACCGAACGCGATCGTCAACTGTTCTGGGTTGCGACAATCCTGCACAATTGCGGCCTCTACGTCAGTCACTCCGCCCACCACAAACATTCGTACTACCTAATCCGTCATGGCGAACTGCTGGGCTATACCGAACTCGAAATCGCTCTGATCGCAAACCTAGCTCGCTACCATCGTAAAAGTATCCCGAAGAAGAAGCACAGCGAATACGCGGATTTGCCGTCACGCCAACGCCAGCTCGTCCGTCAGCTCAGTCCACTGTTGCGCCTTGCGATCGCCCTGGATCGGCGACAAATCGGCGCGATCGCCAGTATGCGCTGTGAATGCCGCCAAGGTCAGTTTCAGCTTTATCTCAAGCCCAGTAACCCGAATGATCCCTGTGAGCTAGAGCGCTGGAGTATTAATCAGAAAAAAGTCATTTTTGAGCAGGAATATAATGTCCAACTCATTGCAACCCTTGTTCGTACATGAACTTGACATTATTCGGTCAGAGATTGAGGTAGGTATAGCTGCGTAACCCGGATTCGTAGGTTTCGAGTAAGCGCTGGGCTTCCTCGATCTCAATGCGTCCGTCACGTAGGGCGGCTTCGCTAGCCTGCCGTAAGCTTTCGAGCAGATCATCACCGTTGTACTGCACATAGCTCAGAACTTCGTGCATCGTGTCGCCTTTGACCACATGCTCGATCGCGTATCCCCCTTGCGGTGTCAGTTGCACATGCACCGTGTTGGTATCCCCAAACATGTTGTGCAGATTGCCCATGATTTCCTGATAGGCCCCGACGAGGAACATGCCGAGGTAGTAGGGTTGTCCGGGTGTATAGGTGTGTAATTCGAGGTTGGGTTTGACGTTGAGCCGATCGATAAAGCGATCGAATTTACCGTCACTATCGCAGGTTAGATCGGCCAGCGTCGCGCGTTCGGTCGGCTCTTGGTCGAGGTGATGGATCGGCAAAATCGGGAAGAGTTGATCGATCGCCCAGCAGTCCGGCGCGGATTGGAAAATCGAAAGATTGATGTAGTAGATCGACGCGAGGATTTGTTCGAGGTTTTTAAATTCTTGGGGAATGTCGTCTAGCGTACGAATGATCGCCAGAATTTTACGGCAGCTTGCCCAATAAATTTGCTCGGCTTTGGCGCGATCGGTCATGCTCAGATAGCCGAACGTAAACAGACTGACGGCCTCGTCTTTAAATTGGGCGGCGTCATGGAATAACTCCTGGAAGTTTTCCGCGTTGATCGAGTCGTAGGTTTCGCGCAGATTTCTCAGCACCAAATGTTCTTGGGCTTCCGGTACTGCGGGAACTGAATTCGGTTGCGAACTGGTTCCCAACACGTCGAAAATTAACACCGACTGATGGGAGCGATCGCCCGTCCGCTTTCGCTCACCAAAGTTGGTACAGCGCAGCCTTTTTCCTCACACGCTTCTTTCACCTCCGCCACGATGTCGTTGGCGTAGTTTTGCATGTTGTAGTTTTTGAGGCGTAAAAGCTGGTTTTCGAGCCGTCGTAGTCCACGGCCAAACCGCCGCCGACATCGAGATAGTTCATATTGGCGCCGAGTTTTGCCAGCTCGACGTAAATTTGGCTGGCCTCGCGAATCGCGTCTTTGATTGTGACGATCGAGGAGATCTGCGAGCCGATATGAAAATGCAAAAGCTGCAAGCAGTCGAGCATATCAGCCACGCGGAGTTTATCGACAGCCTCGACGATTTCCGGCAAATTTAGCCCAAATTTAGCCCGATCGCCGCTTGAGGTTCCCCAGCGTCCAACCCCCTTCGCACACAGTTTTGATCGCACACCCAAACAGGGTTTTAACCCCAAATTCTGTGCCACCTCGATCGCCAAATCTACCTCCTCCGGCTGTTCCAGCACCAAAATTGGCTGATGTCCCAGCTTTTGCGCCAGCATCGCCGTTTCGATGTAGCCGTAATCCTTATAGCCGTTGCAGATCAGCAGCGCTCCCGGCGTTTTCAACATCGCTAGAGCGATCAGTAGCTCGGGTTTCGATCCCGCCTCCAGGCCAAAGCTATAGGGTTCACCGAAACGCACGAGATCTTCGACCACATGGCGCTGCTGGTTGCACTTGACCGGGAACACGCCACGATACTGACCGGCGTAGCTGTAGCGGGTGATGGCCTTGGAAAAGCAGGCATTGAGCCGCTCGATACGATCGGCCAAAATATCCGAAAAGCGAATCAGCAGAGGCAGGCCGAGGTTACGCCGCTTGAGCGATTCCACCAATTCATACAGATCGATCGCCCCACCGCGATCGCCCTTTGGCGACACCGTCACCCGACCCGCCGCATTAATCCCAAAGTACGGATCGCCCCAGCCACGAATTCGATAGAGTTCTTCGCTTTGTTCGATCGTCCAGGTCGAGGTGTCTGCCGCCTCTGCCGAGTCCGAACCATTCGGATCGGGTTGATTGGGGTTATTACGAAGGGATTCGGGACTGGGGGAGGCGAGAACCATGGGCGATTAGATTGCGTGCGATACCTTGACGGTCAAGGTAGCACGGTTAACTGATCTCGTCTGCGATCTAGACGGGTTATTCTCGCACGATGGTCGCGCCTAGGATGGAGCGTAGGACGCGATTTCATTTTCGCGCGTGGTCGCAGAATCCGTCGGTGCGATCGATGTGCCAGAGCTTTGATCGATCGCCGCTTGAATCAAGCCGTTAAACAACGGGTGCGGGCGATTCGGGCGCGATTCAAACTCGGGGTGAAACTGCGTCGCAATAAAGAACGGATGATCCGACAATTCAATAATTTCCACCAGGCGGCCATCGGGCGAAGTTCCGCTCATGGTGTAGCCCGTTTCGAGAAACAGACTGCGGTAGGCGTTATTAAACTCGTAGCGGTGACGGTGGCGCTCGTAGACCACCTCTTGCTGATATAGCTCAAAGGTTTTGGTATTCGTGGCTAAACGGCAGGGATAGAGACCTAGACGCATCGTCCCGCCCAAATCAACCACATCTTCCTGTTCCGGCAACAGGCTAATCACGGGGTTGACCGCTTCCGGGTCAAATTCAGAACTGCTCGAGGATTCAAGCTGGGCGACATTTCGCGCCCACTCCACCACGGCACACTGCATCCCCAAGCACAGCCCCAAGAATGGAATTTTCTGTTCGCGAGCGTAGCGAATTCCGGCAATTTTGCCGTCGATCCCCCGAATCCCGAAACCACCGGGGACGACGATGCCAGCACAGCCTGAAAGCAGCTTGTCCGCCGTTTCAGAGTTCAAATCTTCGGAGTTGACCCAACGCAGTTTAATTTCGGTTTCGTATTCAACGCCGGAGTGATACAGCGCCTCGACAACGGAGAGGTAGGCGTCGGACAGTTGGATATATTTCCCAACAATGGCAATTTCGAGGCTGCGTTTGGGATGGTTGAGCCGATCGACCAGTCGTTTCCAGCCAGACAGATCCGGCTCGCGCTGTTCTAAGCCTAGGCGATCGATTACGGCGCTGGCGAGACCTTCCGCTTCAAGCAACAGCGGTACTTCGTAAATGCTGCTCGCGTCGGGAGAGGTCACCACGCATTCCACCGGAACATCACAAAACTCGGAGAGTTTTTCTTTGATCTTGGTCGGGACGTGGCGCTCGCTGCGACACACGAGCAGATCGGGCTGAATGCCGATCGATCGCAGTTCTTTAACCGAGTGTTGCGTCGGCTTGGTTTTCATCTCGCCTGCTGCCGCAATCCAGGGCAGGAGCGTCACGTGAATGTAAATCAGGTTTTCACGCCCGACATCTTTGCGAAACTGACGGATCGCTTCTAGGAATGGCAATGATTCAATATCACCGACGGTTCCGCCGATTTCTACGATCACCACGTCGGGGTTGGCATTGCGACCCACGCGCTGAATCCGCGATCGAATCTCGCCGGTAATGTGCGGGATCACCTGTACCGTACCGCCTTCGTAATCGCCACGCCGTTCTTTATTAATCACCGACTGGTAGATCAGTCCCGTCGTGACGCTATTGAGGCGCGACATCGAGGTGTCGGTAAAGCGCTCGTAGTGGCCGAGATCCAGGTCGGTTTCAGCACCGTCTTGGGTGACGAACACTTCGCCGTGCTGAAACGGGCTCATCGTTCCGGGGTCAACGTTGATGTAGGGATCGAGCTTGAGAATGGAAACGGAATAGTCGCGCGACTTCAACAGCCGACCGAGACTTGCGGCAACAATGCCTTTGCCGATGCTGGAGACAACACCGCCGGTCACGAAAATATATTTGGTCATGGTCTAGCGACGTACGAGCGGTTCGCATCGGAAAGGTGTGGCTGCGATCGCGACCCGGCGTTAACTATGCAAATCTTGCCATACCATTGGTCGTAGTCCGAAGGATTCGTGAAAGATTTCTGGATGATGGTCGGTGGTGCGTCCTTCAAAAATTAGCGGTTCGTTGATCCCCTGTCATTATGACCAACCTCTCCTCGGCTCGATTCCTGTCGCGATTGAAGATACGCTGTCGATCGACGCTGGATCGGTTGGTTTATGCGGGACTGATGCACCTTGCCAGCTATTGCGCCCGTCTGGGTCGCCCCGATCGCGCCTTTCAACTTGAGTCTGCGGCGATCCGCTATGCCCATGATCCAGATTCGGTTTTGACGTGCGGCCAAGCCTACGCAGCGAAAAATGACGGGGATCATGCGGTTTATGTGTATCAACGGGCGATCGAACGCTTTCCGCAGGATCTGCGGTTTTATGAGGGTTTGGCGACGATCGCCCAAGGTCGGAAACGTTGGTCTGAGGTGATTCGCTACTTGACTTTGATCTGTGAGCGTGGCGCACCCTCGGCGGCTGTGTATCGGCGCATCGGTCAGGCAAACCTAAAGCAAAAACAGTGGCCGCAAGCGGAACAGGCGTATCGATCAGCGTTGATGTACGAGCCGGATCACGATGGGGCGCAGCATGGTTTAGGGTTGGCGCTGAACCGCCAGGAACGTTGGTCGGAGGCGTCGGAGGCGTTGACTCGGGCGATCCAGCTTCAACCGGAGGCAATGCGAACCCGCGCTCAATTGTGTGTGGCCTTGGCGCATCAGGGGAAATGGCGCGAGAGTTGTGAGACATTAATGATCGCGATCGTAAAACAGCGTGCCATCTTTTCCCCCGTAGGGCCTTGGCTGAAACAGTTGGAGAGCCTGGATCTCGATCAATCCTGGCCGGATACGGTGGAGGCGTTCGAGATTGCGATCGAGACGTTCATTGATGCCGGACGCTACTTTGAGCTGGATCTTGCACCCGTCGCAGATTGTGCCTTCTTGCAGGCGATCGCACGGTTCCCGAACCATATCTGGCACCACTTTTTTTACTTCAATCGCCTACTGATCCGCTTCCGCAACCAAGATCGCCTAGATCACCTCTGCGACCAGTTTCGCACAGCGATCGCTGCGACTCCCGACGCTCGTGAATCCTATCTCAACCTAGCGGCGATCGCCGACTTTCGTGGAGATAGCCAAACTTCCGCGATCGCCCACGCAACCTTGCTCGATCGCGAGGCCGGACTCGACACAAACTTAGGCGATCGGGAATCCCAGGCGTTGTTACCCGAGACCACAACCCGCCTGCCACCGAGTTTCTTGATCATCGGCACGCAGAAAGGTGGCACCACTTCACTCCATCGCTACCTTTGCGAGCATCCGCAGATCCAACCGGCAGCCCATAAAGAAATTGACTTTTGGTCAACGGCATACGATCGCGGTCTCGCGTGGTACATGGCGCAGTTTCCCCCGCGATCATCTGACGATCGCAGCATTACGGGTGAGGCCAGCCCCACTTATTTCGACCATCCCGAAACGCCCGCCCGCCTGCGAGCAACCTTTCCCAACGTGAAACTCATCCTCGTGTTACGTGACCCCACCGATCGAGCAATTTCCCACTATTACCATCGCTATCGCGAGCGCAACCTCATCACCCCGATCGAGACATTTCTCCGCTCAGAGTTGGACTTTACGCAGCAATATCCCCCCGAGTTCATCCCCGCCGATCGCTACGCGACGCACCTGCGCGGTCGTCTACTATCGCGAGGTCTTTACAGTACCTTTGTGAAGCGTTGGCTTCAGTATTTTTCGCGGGATCAGATCTTGGCGATCGAGAGTCGCGAGCTGTTCAGTCAAACTGGCCTCGTTTTAGAGCGTGTCCACCGTTTTCTCGACCTTGAACCCCAACCGCTCGATCGCTATCCGGTGTTTAATCCCGGCACATACCGTCATATTTCACCTGCACTCGAAGCGGAGCTACGCCACTTTTTCCGTCCGTACAATGAAGAACTGATGACCCTCCTTGACCTGGACTTCGATTGGCCATAATGTTCTAGCGCCTTGGTTTCTAGCATCTTTCCAGAACATCTTTACCAGAACCTAATTTGAATAAACACGATTGGATCGAACGACTATCTCTGGTCGAACATGTTGAAGGCGGCTACTTTGCCGAGTCGTATCGCGCGATCGAGACGATACCGACCGCCCGTAACGGCTCGGATCGATCGATGATGACCTCGATCTATTACCTGCTGACCGACGATCGCCCCGATCGATCATCTGCACCAAAATCAATCGGATATCGTCCACTATTTCCACGCCGGTTCACCGATCACGTATCTGCTGATCGCCCCCGATGGCAC
>JAAUPN010000029.1 GCA_012033105.1 Coleofasciculaceae cyanobacterium RL_1_1 | reverse complement strand
AGGACATTCCGTCTTTTTTGCTTCATACCTGTAATATGAGTCGAAATGTAAAGCGTGTAAGCGTCGAGGAGCAGGAAATGCTGGAGCTGACATCGGTGGAGAACACAGTTACGAAGCGTGCGGTTGGTTTGCTGTTTGGTGGCCGATCGGGTGAGCATGAGGTGTCGATCATTTCGGCGGCGGCGATTTTTACGGCGTTTCAGGCGGAGTCGAATCGCGATCGCTACGAGGTGCATCCGTTTTATATCCGCAAGGATGGCGTCTGGATGGGTGAGGCGACGTCGCGATCAGTGCTGGAGAGCAAGCAGCCGTTGGCGATCGATGATGCTGCGACGGCAGATGCGGGGCGATCGCGCTGGACGTTCCCTGAGAATGCAGCCGCGATGGATGTATGGTTCCCGATTTTGCATGGTCCGAATGGTGAAGATGGCACGATTCAGGGTTTGTTAACACTGATGCAGGTTCCCTACGTGGGTTCTGGGGTGCTGGGTTCGGCGGTGGGGATGGATAAGATTGCGATGAAGATGGCATTCGCAACGGCGGGGCTGCCGCAAGTGCCGTACGTGACGGTCGATCGCGCTCAGGTCTGGTCGAATCCCTGTGTATTTCCGGCGCTGTGTGAAGAGATCGAACTGAAGCTGGGCTATCCCTGTTTTGTCAAACCGGCGAATCTTGGCTCGTCGGTGGGGATTGCGAAGGTGCGGACGCGGGCGGAGCTGGAGGCGGCGCTGGATAGTGCGGCGAGCTACGATCGGCGCATCGTGGTTGAAGCAGGTGTCACGGCGCGAGAAGTCGAATGCGCGGTGCTAGGGAATGAGTCGCCGATCGCGTCGGTGATTGGTGAGATCACGTTCGAGAGCGATTTTTACGATTATGAAACGAAGTACACCGACGGTTTGGCGCAGTTGATTATTCCGGCGGAGTTGCCCAAGATGATCGCGTCACGCTTGCGGGAACTGGCGATCGAGGCGTTTCGAGCGGTAGATGCGAGCGGTCTATCACGGGTGGATTTCTTTTTCGTTGAAGCGACAGGCGAGTTATTGATTAACGAGATCAACACGTTACCGGGCTTTACGTCGTTGAGTATGTATCCGCAACTGTGGGCGAATACGGGTGTACCGTTTACGGAGTTGGTTGATCGCCTGGTGCAATTGGCGATCGAGCGTTCTGAAACTGCGAAGGCATCAGATTAACCTGAAGCGGGCGAAAATGAGCAAAAACGGGTGAAAATCGGCGAAATAGGTTAATACGAAACGCGATCGTCAATCCGGGCGATCGCGCAGGCCGTTAAGATCGATCATCGACCGCAGACGCTCTCTAGCATTAACGTCCCAGCGCCCTAATTCGCTCTAATTCACGATGACACCGCTTTTCTTTTGCCGCCGCTCCGTAATGATCACCAATTCCATCCGCGCCGTCATGCTTTGCGGCACGCTAGCCGCCAACACGATCACGATCGCCACTCCGGTCAAGGCCAGCATTCTGACGAATGCGCCCGATTCGACCAGACTCAGTTTGCCCCAATTGGCTCAAACTTCAGACACCGCAGAACCCGCACTCAATTCGCTAGATGCCCTCGAAACCGCATCGGTTGAAGAGGTGATTGCTCAGGCGATCGTCGAATACCAAGCGGGCAACTACGATCTGACGATCGACCTACTTGATCGCGCCATTGACCGCGATCCGAACCGCGCCGAAGCCTATCGCTATCGCGGTTTAGCCTACCATCGGCAAGGCGAATACACTGCCACGATCGCCAATTACGATCGCGCCCTCGCACTAACCACCGATCTCGAAACTCAAGTTAAACTCCATAGCGATCGCGGTCTAGCCCACTATGCAACCGGAAACTATCCCCTAGCGATCAGTGACTACGACAGCGCGATCGCCCTTGATGCAAGCTACGCCCCAGCCTATAACCATCGCGGTGTGATTCGTTATGCTCAGGGAGACTATGCGAGTGCGATCGCGGACTATGATCGCGCGATCGAGCGTGATGCGGACTATGCCCCGGCCTACAACAATCGCGGGTTAGCCTACATGGCGCAGGGCGAAACGCCACGGGCGATCGCCAACTACACCCAGGCGATTCGTCGCGACGAAGCCTACCGCGATGCCTATTACAATCGCGGCAATGCGTACTTTTCCCAGGCGAATTATACGAACGCTCTCGCGGATCTCGATGCGGTCATTGGGATCGATGAGTTTTACGCCAATGCGTATTTTGTGCGGGCGGCGATCGCGGAACAGGTGGGCGATCGGGCATCGGCCATGACCGATTACCAGGTCGCGGCGCTGCTCTACGAGCGGCAAGGCAACACGCTCTGGCAAGAACGATCGCTCGATCGCCTAGAGCTGCTGCAAAATTAAAGAATGTGGGCTGTGATTCTGATCTCTGGGGCGATCTGTGGGGTGTGTTGAATTGCAAGGGGATATGGATGGTTGCGATTCACGGAAAGCCCGGTGAAATTAAGGGTCACGGACTGAGCTATGTGTGCAATCCTCGATCGATCCAATAACCCATCACTAACCCATCACTAACCCTACGGCGATAGTTGGGTTGGCACTTGGGCTAGCTTCGCTTCGATCGTCTTCGTCTTTTTCAGCAAGCGCTTTGGCTGAAGGTAGAGATTATCCACCAAGGCCGATGCACCTGCAAACCAGGGCGGAACAATCAACGCACCGAGAATACCCAAGACCTGCACACCACCCAAAACCGAGAGCAGTTGAAACAGCGGGTGAACCCCCACGGACGAACCGACAAGCAGCGGATCGAGGACGTAGGTTTCGACGTTTTGAATAATAACGAACAGCAGCAGCACCCAAAAGACAAGCAAGCCACCCTGGGAAAGCGCGACGATTAGCGCTGGAATTGCGCCGAGAAAAGGGCCAAGGAATGGGATTAAGTTGGTGACGCCCGCGATCGCACCCAAACCCAGGGCGTATTCTTCCAAGCCGAGAAAGCTAAGTCCGGTGGCGGTGGCGATCGCCAAGATCGTCGAAACGAGAAAACGCCCGCGAATATAGCCTCCCATCCGTTCGCCGACTACGCCCATTTGCGCTTCAAGGCGATCGTCCCACGGCTCGGGGAAAATCTGCGTCACGCTACGGATCAGCGTTCGGCTATCGGCCACCATATAGCCCGACAAAAAGACCGACAACACCAGGCTAAACGCAGCACCGACAATGCCGCGCGTGATGCCATAGGACTTGAGGACGAGCTGGCGTGACGAAAACAGTGTCCATTTGGCGATCGACTGAGGATCGATAAGTTGGGCTAAGAGTTCCGGCTGAGTGTTGGTTAATTGATTAATCGGCTCCGTCAAAATTTCAAGCGTTTTGGCCGAAAGATCGGGGAGCTGTTTGACGAGTTGCTCGATCTGCCCGATGACGGGCGGGCCGAGGATCAAGACCACACCGGTCATGGAGGCGAATAGACCAAGGTAGGCGATCAGGGTTGCGAGCCAGCGTGGTAGTTTCGCCTTTTCGAGTGTGGAGACGATCGGCGCGATCGAGGCGGCAATCACAACGGAGACCATCAGAATGACGATCAAACTCTGTAACTGCCAAAGCAGCACACTGAGCAAGACCACAACAGCGACCGTTAGGATATTCGGCAACGCGATCGCAATGGGCGGCTTAGACATAGTGAGCGAAATTCCTCGAAATCCCTAGGGCGTGTCATCAATTAATCATAGAACTCTGATCGGGTAAGCCGTTGAACGACCCAACCAAAAAGCTAGGGGCTGAAACCCTTACTGGCAGGACTTACGCAAGGGGTGTTAGAAGTTCGACTTCTCGCATTGTCCTGAGAGTTAGAACGGCGACGTTTCATTCAGAAGTCGGACTTCTGCGTAAGTCCTGACTGGGTAGGCGCTAGAACTTAAATTAATGACAGCTCCTAGAGAAACCAACCGTAGGAATGTAATCCTTTACCCAAGAGATTCACGCCCAGATAGCAAACCCAAACCACGCCCAATCCAACCGTTGCCAAAATTGCCGGACGGCGTCCCTGCCAACCGCGTGTGATCCGGGCGTGAAGGTAAGCCGCGAATACCAGCCAGGTGATAAACGCCCAGGTTTCCTTCGGGTCCCAGCTCCAATAGGTTCCCCAGGCTTCGTTTGCCCAGACTGCGCCGGAAATAATACCGATCGTCAGGAGCGGAAAACCGAGACCAATAATGCGATAGCTGATGTTATCCAGGGTGTCGGCGAGGTTGAGGCGTTGGGGTGAGAGGGGCGGGGCGTCGGTCTGGGGCAGATTGCCGATCGGGGGGCGATCGAGGGTTACGGTGGCGGCGCTACCATCGGTGTTCAGGCTGGAGGTGTTTAAGCTGGAGGCGGTGAACATCGAAGCCATCTCGATCGTCGGTGTCACGGTCTCGCCGCCTCGCTTCAGCGTATAGGCTCGAAATCCGCCCGTGCCGACCGAGCTACCTCGCAGCTCGATCGCCTGTCCGCGCGTCACCACAAGAAAGGCGATCGCCAGTAGTGACCCCACCATTAGGGTGGAATAGCTCAACATCATGATGCTGACGTGCATCATCAACCAGTTCGATTGCAGCGCCGGAACCAGCGGCTCGGCCAGTTGCATATCCGGCGGCAGCGTAATTGTGGCAAAGGCGGAGGTTCCCATCGCCAGTGTTGCGGTGAACGCGCCAACGAGACGGCTACGACTTTGGCTTTCGGCGATCAGGTGGATCGCCGTGATGCCCCAGGTGAGGAAAAAGAGGGATTCGTAGAGGTTGCTAATGGGGAAATAGCCTGCGTCGATCCAGCGTGCGCCGAGGAGGGTGGCGATGCAAAGGTTGGCGATCGCCATGCCTGCGGTTCCCAAGCTGGGTAACAGGGCAAGTTGTGGGAAGGCAACCCCAACCCAGTAAATCAGCATTGAGCTAAACAGCACGAGAAAAGCGATATTATCCAAGCCGCTTTGTAGCGAGACTAAATCCATAGCGCGTGTTGAGGTTGAGATTTTAAAAAAACTGATCGGAATCAATGCTGTCTATTGTCGATCGTTTTGACGATCGTTGCGAGTTTTGCCCAGAGCCGTGCGTGCGTGGAGCGAGACCTCTGAGGTTTTCAAAACCTCAGAGGTCTGACGTAGCGTCGATCGATGCGTTCTTAGACTCAGTGACCACCGGCGCGAGCTGGGACAAGCTTTCGATCTCGAAGCAGTGATGAAACTTGTCGGTGACTTGCACCTCGAACGATCGCGCCTCGGACGATCGATGTCGCTTCACAAACCCCAATTCCATTAACTCTTGCACGTGTTGATACGCACCCGACCCGCGCAACTCGACTAAATCACTTTGCAGCAAAGGACCACGCAGGGCGATCGCCGCTAACGTCCGCAGCGCACCGACGCCCAGCTCTGCCGGAACGAGTTCATTCATCATCGCCTGGAAGCGTTCGCGCAGTTGCAAGACAAAACCTTCGCGGGTTTCGATAATTTCCAGGGCGCTATCGCGGTGGGCGTAGTCATCGAGTAGGTCGAGCAGTGCTTCTTCGGTGGTGGCGCGACTGGTGTGAGCGATCGCGGCGAGTTGCGAAATCGAGAGCGGTTCGCCTTTGAGGTAGAGAATCGCTTCGAGTTTGGCGGCGAGGGATTCGGCCATAGACGGTGCATCGCAGGGGTTTAGGACATGGGGTTTATTAGCTTGAAGGAATGGGGAGATTTGGGCAAGGCTGGGGGGATGAATCTTAACTCTATGCGCCAAAAAACTGGGTCTGAAGCCCCGTCCTGACTTCGACAAGCTCAGTCCAAGTATCGGAGGCTTTTCGGTTAGAGTAGAACTGGTTGAAATCCCCACGCCTTTAGGCCGGGGATGATGTCAATCGAATTGCTAAATCGCCTTTTATGCTGCCCCGCGAAGATCTCTTAAAATATGTTGAACATCGCGATTGTCTGGCGCGTGTGATCGATCGCGCCAACGATGCGATCCGCACCTGGGAAATCATCTGCACCGATTTTCTCTCGCCGCCGGAGTTGGCCGAAGTTCAGCGCGTGTTTGAACGTTTAACCGATGTGACGATCGTCGCTTGGGGCGGATATCCTCAGGCGGAACGGCAGCGCGTGGCGATCGCCCGGTCGGAGGTGCCGATCGATACCAGCCATGTCGCACTCGCCGTGCTGGAAGTGGCTGGTAATTTCTGTTTGATACGGCGACCCATCGGGACTTTCTCGGCTCGATGCTCGGTACGGGGATTGTGCGGGATAAAACGGGTGATGTACTGGTGCTGGGCGATCGGGGAGCGCAAGTGATCGTCGCAGCGGACATTGCCGAGTTTCTCGAACTGAGTTTGGTGCAGGTGCGATCGGTTCCCGTCAAAACGCGGGCGATCGACGCGAGCGAGCTGAAGGTTCAACCGCCGAAAGTCAAGGAGATGACCACTGTAGAGGCATCAATGCGGCTCGATGCGGTGGCCTCTGCGGGGTTTGGCATGTCGCGTAGCAAGATGGCCGGGTTGATTAGCTCGGGGGATGTGCGGGTGAACTGGAAGGAGATTTCCCAGTCGAGCTATAGCGTCAAAGCGGGCGATCTCGTGGCGATTCGCGGTAAGGGTCGCCTGGAAATTGGCGAGGTGAATATTACGAAGAAAGATCGTTATCGGGTGCAGTTAACGCGGTTTTATTAACGATGTTTGTTATGTCCATCGGTAAATCAAGTACGATCGGGAATAATTTGTGAGTCCTCATCCAAGATACAAAACTATCAAGAATGCAAGAATCCTCGACCTATCGCATCCTGCACTGTGGTCAGTCCTTTGAGAACTACCATCTTTGTGTTGAGAAGCAGATTGCTGGCTTTATGCAGCGCGGTGCAAGTCCTGGGGATATTGTGCATCTTGCTCTCAAAATTGAAAAAATTAGCTATTGCTGCGCTCGTGGGATCTTGGGAAACATTACCGATGAATCACCCTGGGAAGATAACGACCTATATGTTCACAGACTTCGGCTCAACAATATTACATTCTGCAAGCCGATTGATTTAAGGATTTTAGCAAAAATTGGCGGCAAGAATTGGCCTTTAAAATATCTTCAGGGAGCCAAGCCCATTAACGATATTGAAGTTCAAAAACTGCTCGATTCGGAATTCCAACAAAATCAAATCGACTCCTATATTAACCCTCAATTTTATTTAAATTCAACACCAGATAATCCCTCAAAAAATAGCACGACAGGTGATAGACCTGATGTGAAAATGACGGATCTACCACCGATAGACGATGTTGATGATGAACTCGATAACGACCCCGAGCAAAATAAACCGATCGAGATATCGGGTACATTTGAAACCGTTCACTTTAAAAACGAGACCGATCCATATCAAGGCTTAGAAACTCTTGTTAATCAATATTTCTATTCTCTGTTCCCGAGTTATCCAGAGTCTCGAACATTATTGATCGCAGAAAATCGAATGTTTCTGTCGTCTGGGACAGACGTTTTGAACCCCGACTACAATACAACTGGAATTCGAGGCATTCCCGATGCGTTGCTCATTGTTTATGATCAAGATGCATCTTTCCCGCTTCAGATAAATCTGATTGAGTATGAGTGCTACGGCAAAGGAAAACCAAGAGCGCTACAAAAAAGCCAACACCTGAACGGTCATATTATTCCGCAGTTAATGAAGTTTGCATCTTCATTCAGTGTTGTGACAGATCAACAGATCCGTTCACAAACAGCCAAACGTTGGATTAATAAAATTATTGAGTATGTGTTTCAATTCCCTGAGATCGAAGCCAAGGTTACACGCTGGCTGAAAGAACTCTACTCAGATATCTCCGAAAGACAGATAGCTCTCAAGCTTTATGAAGCCCTAGAAACGGCCTTTTATAATAATGTTCAAATTATTTTAATCATTGATGAATTGAGTAGTGAGCAAAAGTCAACTATTGGTAATGTTGTTGAAGCGTTCAAGCTCGAAAATCAGAATAGTGTCAAATTCAAGGGATATGTTGTACGGCTTGAGCAAAAAATTAGTCTTTTGGATCAATTGGCCGAATTTGCAATCTCTGTTGAATCACCCTAACCGTATTTCTAGCTCAGATTGTCGAAACTTACTGATGTTGGATTGAGACGATGGTAGACACCACAACCCGCCCGTTGACCCTGAATGACTATCTTGCGCTGGAGCAAAACCCCGATCGCCCTGCCTACGAACTCGACCACGGAATCATTCATGAGATGCCCCCCGAAAGTGAACTCAATCGACGTATCGCTACCCTCCTGTTCGCCTACTTTTTGCAACGCGGCATCTCCTTTGAGCGGCTCAGTCTTAAAACCGAAATTATCGTTACCAGTCACCTCGTTACGGCACGCATTCCGGATTTAATTCTGCTGTCTGAAGAGCTGACGATCGCCCTCGAACAAGCCCCGGCATCTGTAATTACCAACGACTTACCCCGCCCAGACTTAGTCGTTGAAATTGTCTCCCCCGGCAAAGAAAATCGCGATCGCGATTACCGCTATAAACGCACCGAATATGCCGCCTGCTGCATTCCCGAATATTGGATTATCGATCCCGAACGAGGAAGCGTTTCCGTTCTGGAGTGGGTTGATGGCTTTTACGATGTCGTTGAGTTTGTAGGCGATGCGGCGATCGTCTCACCGAAATTTGGCACGCTTGATTTGCTGGTTGAGGATCTGGTCAATGCTCGACGCCGCTAAGTCTTGATGCAGTAAACCTCCCAATCTCCTCATTTCCGCGCAGAGCATGGGAACGAGAGCGAAAATGAAACACATCGTCGAAACCGCCCGCCGGATCAGCGCCATGATTTTGCTCGAATCCGAACTCTCCGAACTCGACGAAAACTACTAAACCATCAAACCAAACCCCTACCCCTGGCCGAAACAAATCACCTGACCCAAAATCACCAGATAAACATCATGATCGCGACCCCCAACCACTTCAGCCCCGAAGAATACCTCCAGCTCGATCGCGACAACCCCGTCCGCCACGAATACCGCTACGGACTCGCCTATGCCATGGCAGGCGGAACCAGCGCCCATTCACGTCTCTCCGTTAACTTCCTGAGCCTCGTGAACCCGCACCTCGATGACACCCCCTGTCGCCTCTACAACGGTGACATGAAAGTCGGCTATAACGATGAATTCTTTTACTATCCCGATGCCTTCGTCTCCTGCGATCCGCGCGATCGCGAAGACCCACAGATCAAACGTTATCCGAAACTGATTGTCGAAATTCTGTCAAAAAGCACCCAGACATTCGACAAACAACAAAAATTCACCGACTACCAAAAACTCGACAGCCTTGAGGAATACGTCCTCATCTCCCAAGAAACCCAACAGGTCGAATGTCGTCGCCGCACCACAGACAACGCCTGGGAAACCGTCACCTATAGCGCAGGCGATCGCCTCACCCTCGCCAGCCTCGATCTCGAATTTGATATCGATCGCCTCTACCGCAACCTCGATTAACCGTGACCAGAAACCAGACGAAAAACCGGGCTTCTGGTCATAACCTCATAACAGGATCAAACGGTTCACCTATACCTGACTCGGCGGCATCTGGCTCATCGTGTCGAGATCCAACACCTGTGCCAGCGTCGCCTCATCCATCAGTCCTTTTTCCAGGACGATTTCCCGAAGTGATTTACCCGTCGCTAGGGACTCCTTCGCCACGTCGGCTGCATTGAGATAACCAATGTGCGTATTCAACGCCGTCACCAGCGCCAAACTGCCCTCTGCATAGGCATTGCACCGATCGCGCACCGGCTCGATTCCCGCCAGACACTTCGTCGTCAACGCTGCGATCGTATTGCCCAAAATCTCGATGCTATGAATTAAATCGTAGGCCACCAGTGGCATCATCACATTCAGCTCAAGCTGTCCCGCCTGAGCGCACAGGGCGATCGCGCTATCGTGACCCATCACCTGAAAACACACCATTGAGGTCATCTCTGCCATCACCGGATTGTATTTCCCCGGCATGATCGACGATCCCGGCTGTACCGGCGGCAACTTGATTTCCTTCAAACCCGTCTTCGGTCCCGAATCCATCAGGCGCAAATCGTGGGAAATTTTGACCAAATCCTGAGCGAGATTGCGCAGGCTCCCGGATACAGCCACAAACGGCGATAGACTCTGCATTGCGGCCATCAGGTGCGGCGCCGACTGGAGATCCTGACCGATATACTCCGACAGTAGCTCGGCAGTGCGAAAACGGTATTGCGGATGGGTATTAAGTCCTGTACCGGTGGCGCTACCGCCCAGACCAAGGATTTTAAGATCTTCTGCGGCAAACTGAATGCGGCGCAAATGATCGCGGACAATCACCGACCAGGCGCGAAACACTTCACCCAGCCGCACCGGTACGGCGTCTTGCATGTGTGTACGCCCGGATTTAACGATGTCTTGGAATTCGTCAGCTTTGGCGTCGTAGGGTCGCGATCGCGCCTCGATCGCGGGAAACAGCGTACGATTCAACGCCAGCAGTCCACCGATGCGAATCGCTGTTCGGGATTGTGTCATTTCGTCGATTGTCCGTAATTCACGTGATCATTCGGGCTGACACGTTTGTAGTCGCCCTTTTCGCCGCCCAGCAGCTCCAGCGCTCGGTTCGCCAGCACCTCATTCACATTCATGTGGTGCGATGTACCCGCGCCTGCCTGGTAAATATCCACCACAAACTGATCATGCAGTTGACCGGCCAAAACCTCATCGGCAGCCTTGACGATCGCCTCGCCCACATCTGCGGGGATGCAGTCCAGCTCGCTGTTTGCCACCGCCGTCGCCTTTTTGATCAGTGCAAAAGCTTCGATGTACGTTGGCAGCGGGCGCAAACCGCTAATTGGGAAATTTTCGATCGCCCGTAGGGTCTGAATCCCGTAATAGGCCGTATCGGAAATTTGGCGATCGCCCATTGAATCACGCTCAATGCGGTAGCCCATGGCACTGGAATCACTCATAATCCTTTCAACTCGTGAACTAATATCTGAAAACGCTGGGGAAGTAACGAATTTAGCAACAGTAGCAAGTTAAGCTTTATTGCTTTACGATACAATATGAAATAGACAAAAGTTATAGATAATAATAAATATATTTATATAGTAAGATAACAACAAGCATAAGCAACATAAATTCCAAGATAAATGACGATTCACTCACCTCAAATAATTCCTTAAGTTACGTCAAAGAATGCAATAGCGACTCTGTCTTTTGATGCCTAAAATTTATATCAATGTCGAAATCTAAACGTCGTAATTTTGCGAATACAAAGCTGGTTGGTCTTTCCTTTGATCGTCAAAATCTTTCTGGAGCTGACTTTAGTGGCACATATATTAACAATTGCAGCTTTAAGCAGGCCAATCTAACCAGCGCCAATTTTTCTCGCGCTCGTATTGGTCATACGAAAAATACAACACGCCGTAAAATTATTTCTGCACTGGTAACCGCAGGGTCAACACTCTTCGTCTTACTCCTGGCACGTTTGAATAACAGCGCCTTTGCAACGGCATCACTGTTAGCGGTGATGTTAGTTAGCATTGCCCAGCTCTATAAATACACACCAGCTCTCGTGTGGCTATGGGCGGCAACACTGCCCGCCACGTTTTATTTATCGGCGGCAGGCTTATTTCGAGCCTACCGCAATTTCACGCTAGGGTTAATGCCGATCGTCGTGGCCTATCTCTTCGTCGCGTTCATGTTTGGTGGCATCGCGATCGCCTTTTCAACGAAGCTCGTCGAAGGCATTCGATCCACGGGTGCATCATTTCTAGAAGCAAACTTAACCCACGCTAACTTTACGCAAGCTCGGATCGAGCAAACCTCATTTCTACGCGCAAAATTAAATCATGTAAAGTGGTTTGATGCTATTCTTTCTGCCTGTACTTTTTCTGCCGGTACAGCTCCCGTCGAAGCCTACAGACGATCGCCAGAACCTGCGGTACAACAGCCAGAAGATCCCGACATTCGTATTAATTAATCTGCGATTTTTGTCATTTTAATCGAGAGGGCGGTGCATTACGGTGTATACAGATCGATGGGTTGACCCTTGGCTGCACCCGTAACACACCATCTCCTAGCTTAAACCTGGAGAATATTGCCCGTTAATTTGTTAATTCCACTCATCCCAGGTGTTGTTAAAAATGGAAGTATTGGGAAAATCGGTAGGGTTTTGATTTTCATTAAGTTGGCGTTGTAAGGCTTCGAGTTCAGGCTCGGGGTAGGGGAGATTGTCCACTAGCTCGAAAGGCATCACATCGCGATCGAGGGCAAATGCTGCCGTGGTTCCCACCGCTGCGCCAACCGACCACTCGAAGGAATGCACACGATAGGCGGCGGCGGCGGTGTGACTGGTGGCGATGCTCTTCCCGGCGATGAGGAGGTTGTCGAGGCGTTGGGGAATCGTCGCCCGTAGAGGAATCGGGAACGGGAAAGCGCGACCCTGGCCGAAACGTTCGCCTTCGCGTTCGGTGTTGCCCGGTTTTTCCGGCGGGCTTTCGGTCATGCAGGGATGAAAGTCGATCGCGTAGTGGCCGATGCCGACGCTATCCGGATACATGCTGGCGCGGTTACGGGGTTGTACGTCGTCGATCGGCAAATCGCCCGAAATCACATCGATCGCATCGAGTCCAGACAAAACCGCCCACAGTCGTCGCACTTCACCCTCGCTCAAATTGGCCTGATAGTACGGGTCGCGGTAATTCATCAGTGAAATATCCACTTCCCAGATCATGAACCCGGTGGGATGGGCGAAACTGGGACGACCAATAATGCGTCGCCCTTCGCGCATGTAAGGATATTTCGAGAGGCCGTGCGCGGTTCCCATGGGGGTGTCGAAGCCTGCCATAAACTGGTGGTAGGGCTGGGGTTGTTTGACACCATCGCCGAGTTGGGAATCGGTGGTTCCTTGGACGAGCCAATAGAAGAAGCCGATCGCGTTTTCTTCCCCGCGTGCCAGGGTTTCCGTGCGTAACCCTCCTAGCCAACCACCGGGGTCAAGCTGGCCGGTGGCGGTCAGTTGATCGCGCGTAAAAATCAGATTATCGACGGACGTACCGGGGCGGTAGTCGTTGCCCCATGTCCAGTTTTGCATCGAGATATCGCCGGGATAGATCGGCCAGTCGCGGACGTTGCCGGGGCGAAAACCACCGGGGTCGGTGGTGTGGATTTGGCGGTAGGTGTAGACCAGCTCGAAATCAGCGAGGCGGGGCAGTTCGTAGCTGTAGTAGGGGGCATACTGCTCGTAAAAGGGCGGTAGCTCGTAGGTTTGTTCCTCCGCTTGGGTTTCCATCGCAAAGGTGTAGGTGAAGCCTTGGGTGCAGTATTCGTCGCCGTCGGGGTCTGAGCTGGAGGGTTCGAGGTAGGAGGCGGGATCGATGCCAAGGCGGTAGGGAATATCGGCGAGGCCGATCAGTTCGCCGGTTTCGGTGGCGTCGATCACGTACCAGTTAGTGGTGGTGGTAGTGTTGTTATTATCGGTGGTGTCGTTGGTGGTATCGATCGTCTGTTTCGGCACAAATTCGATAATGGTCTTGCCAAATTTTTCCGAATCTTCGTACCGATAGGCATCCTCGATCGTTTCAGACAGTGGATAGGTGTTCAGCGGCGATGTTCCGGGTTGAGGTGCGTGCTGGATGGCGATCGCCGTGTCGATGAGTTCGTTATTGCGGTTGCTGCCGCGATCGAGACTGGGACGATAGCCCAACTCTTTGACCACCGTATTCGGATACCACTTGAGGTGACCCCGCCCCCGCTTTTCCGCCCGTTTCAGCATGTCCCACAGCAATTTATGACCGTCATAGGGCATAAAGCAGGAACTACTGACCCAACAGCCGCCGGGATTGAGTAAGCCGTAATGGTCTTCGATCGCTTGGCGTAGTTCGAGGTAACCACGGGGATAAAACAGGAGCGATCGCTGGGTGGGTCGTTCGTCGAGCGCTGACGTTCCTTGGGAGGAAATTTGCCCACCGACCCAGTCGGTAATTTCGGTTAGACACACCGTTTTGCCTGCGAGTAACCCTTCGTAGGCCGCAGCGGAACCGGCCAACCCACCCCCGACCACCAACAGATCGCAGGCTTCAACCCGATCAGGCGATCGGGGTGGGGTGGGATTAGCAGGCTCTGCGATCAGGCTAGATGCAGCGATCGCCAGAATACTTGCTAGACGGAAATTCAACATTCAGATTTATCCTAAATCGCAGTGGGTCGCGATCGCCCGGAAAACATGAGCTTCCAGCGATCGCCATCGCCGATCGGTCTAAACCGAGATCACACTTTCGTCATTTTGATTCAATTTGTGCAGCAGTGTGACGGCGAAATCTTCAGAACACTACGCAAAACACAGTGTTTTAGTTTCCCGCAAACCGGAGTTCTAGGAGTTTTAACTCAAACAAGCGGCACGATCGCCTTGATCGTGCCGCTTTCTGTCAGAAGAGTCATGGCTGTTAAACGTCCCCCAACTAATCAGAACATGTGCTGGACACTTCCCGCCCCACGATCGCCGATGATGCCTTCTGATAACCTCGCGCCCAACGGAAATGAATTCCCATCAAACAACAAATTTGTCAGCAACATCCGCACATCAACTCTTGTGAGTCGGTGGGCCACGATTAACCCTCCTCAAGCTCCCGAATCTCATCCAGCGATAGCCCCGTCAGTTGACTAACCACCTCCGGGCTATTGCTCGCCAGCAGCCCCCGAGCAATGTCCAACCGAGCTTGCCGAGCCCCTTCTTCGCGACCCTCTTCACGACCCTCCTCGCGCCCCTCTTCGCGACCCTCCTCGCGGCCTTCCTCGCGGCCTTCCTTACGAGCTTCTTCGCGAGCTGAGATGACCTCTCCGGCTCTGAGCCAGATGCGATCGCGTTCAGCCTCAACCAGCGCCAGCTCCTCGGGGGAAAGCTGACTTTCGTTGGCGATCGCGAAAGCGTCTTTTAGATCTTCGTCGGCGTCTAACTCGGTGGGAATTTGATTCAGTTCTTCGGCGCGGCGTAGAAAATACATCCAGCGATCGGCGAGATCCGACAGTTCGGGTAGTTCTTTCTCAAATTTCGGTAACTCGACAAAAATCCAGCGAAATTCGTCGGTGCAGACGGCGTGGGTTTCTTCGTCGAGGATTTTGAAGCGTGAGATCGGGCGATCGTGGTCTTCAAACAGGATGAAATCGGTGATTGCAACGGAAATAATCGGTTTCAGGTCGAAATAAAACTGTCCTTTTTTCAGTTGTCCGGTGTAGGCTTTCGTCGTGTTGAACAGGATGCGTTTGAGGAAGGATTGAACCTTAGCGACTTGCATCTCGATAATGACGATCGTGCCGTCATCGAGTTGCGCTTTGACATCGAGGATTGTGAGTTTGAAGTCGGGCAGGCTGGGCTGCTGGAAGGGGTCAACAATTTCTAAGCTCTCGATGCGGGGTTCGCCTTTGTAGACGATCGCATTGAGCAGGCTCCGCAGGATTGAGGTGCTGCGCGGGGAGCCAAAGATACGTTTGAAGCCGAAGTCGGTGCGGGGATCGATGAAGCCCATAAGCCCATAGCTACCGGAAAAATGCGTGGTTTGATCTTGGCACAAAATCTGGCATAAAAGCTTGATATACAAGCAGCGGCACGATCGCGCTGGATCATGCCGCTTTTGGATGTGCTCTACATTCCTTGATAAAACAGACTCTGTAGAACACCCGCCACTGACTAGACCTCAGCGGTTTTAGAAACCTCAGAGGTCTGAGAGCCCGCACGATAACGATCACTTTCTTCCAATCCCGAATTCCACGAAACCCAGGCATCGCGGTAAGATTAGACCGCTCAATTCACAGTCTGGCTTGTTGTCGATGGCTCTCCAACTGCGCGTTTTCGTTCCCCCGCATCCACTGCTTAAAAATTGGCTTGCCCTCGTCCGCGAAGCTTCGACACCGATGCCACTGTTCAAAACCGGTCTAACCGAGATCGGACGCTGGCTCACCTATGAAGCCATTCGCGACTGGTTGCCCACGGACGAAGTGACGATTCACACTCCCCTTGCCCCCAGTGCCGGTGAGGTGATTCGCGCCTCAACACCGCTCGCAGTTGTGCCGGTGTTGCGGGCAGGGTTAGCACTGATCGACGGCATGATGAGCGTACTTCCGGCGGCGGCGGTGTACCACGTGGGTATGGAGCGGAACGAAACCACCCTAGAACCGCACTGCTATCTCAACAAGCTGCCGAAACGCTTTCCAGATAACGCCCTGGTTTTGATCAGTGAGCCGATGTTGGCAACGGGTGGCACGATCGATTTTGTGATGCAGCAGTTGATCGATCGCGGCTTAACACCCGACCGAATTCGGATTATTGCTGTGGTTGCGGCTCCACCCGCACTACAAATCCTCAACGAACACTATCCCGGCCTGGTGATTTACACCGCTACGATCGATGAGCAGCTCGACGATCGCGGCTTTATTATTCCGGGTTTGGGCGATGCAGGCGATCGCGCCTTTGGTACAGCTTGATTCGTTGGATCAATTTCAGTGTCATCGGTGACAGACACTGACGGCGATTACATCTAACAAGCACAATAAAAATAGCTTTAACACAAGCTGATAAACGGACTAGCAGGTATAGATAAATGAGTAATGGTAATTTCTCCAGTGGATTTTTACTCGGCGCGATCGTCGGTGGTGCGATCGGTGGCGTGATTGGCGCTGCGGTAGTCTCAAAATCGCAGCGTGGCGCAAAACGCAAGCCAAAATTAATCGGACGCGATCGAAAATTAGATACGATTTCAGACTCGATCAATCCGGAGGTCAAACGACGCGAACTCGAAGCGAAAATTGCGCACCTCAACGACACGATCGACGACGTTCGTGAACAGCTTCATGTTGTCCATAAAAGCGTTCCCGCAGCCGAGGCCGACGAAGCGATCGAGGCAACCCTAAGCGACTCCCATAATTAGCGCCTTGACACCAATTCGCCCACAATTCGCCCACAATTCGCCCACAATTTGCTCGCATAATTAATCTGAATCGGTCACACTTGTGATTGGCGGCGGCTTTATGCTTCGTGGCTCTGCTAGATTTCGGTCAAAATGACCACTCGCAAGAGACGACAATCGCCAAAAACTCAGGAGCGTCGCACGCAAGGTTCTGTCGTTATCCTCCTAACCATTCCCTCGTTCTATTCATCGTGCAACGTATCCCTCACCTCGTTGTGATTGGTGGCGGTCATAGCCACGCGATCGCGCTCGATCACTGGGCGCGACAGCCCGATACGTCTCGGCCACCGGCTCGTATTACGCTAATCTCCAACACGGTCTATGCGCCCTATTCGGGGATTTTACCCGGCCACATTGCGGGGTTTCACCCGTGGAACGATTGCTATATCGATACGCTAGCTCTGGCGCAAAGAGCTGGGGTTAATTTTTTGCTCGATCGCGCTGTTGGCCTCGATCTCCAACGACGTATCGTCGAACTCGACTCGGAACGCTCGATCGCCTACGACTTTTTGTCGATCAACACGGGATGCACACCGAGGCTCAATGGGGTGCGCGGCGGCAAGTACGCCATCCCCGCCAAGCCAGTGCCAGAGTTGCTGATGGCTTGGTATAGCATCATTGAACAGGTGCGACAGTCACCGACCACGCCGATCGGACTCACCATTGTCGGTGGTGGAGCCGGTGGGGTCGAACTAGCGCTGACGATGGGTGCGCGGCTCATGGCGCTACTGGAACGGCAAGACTTGCTAACGGTCAATCTGATTCAGCGCGGCGATCAGCTTCTCCCGGATCATAACGCTAGGGTACGACGCATTTTAGAGTCGATTTTGCACGATCGAGGGGTCAAGATTTACCGGGGAGAAACGGCGATCGAGATTGAAGCGACGGGTAATGTGCGCTGTCAATCAGGACTTGAGGTTGCAGGCGATCACGTCATTTGGGTCACCAACGCGCAGACGGCATCCTGGCTGGGTTATTGCGGGTTGGAAACCGACGATCGCGGGTTTGTGGTCGTAGACAATACGTTGCGATCAATCTCCCATCCTGAAGTATTCGCCTCGGGAGATGTAGCCATCCTGCGCGATCGCGTACTGCCCCGCGCCGGAGTCTACGCCGTGCGCCAAGGTAAACCCTTATTTGATAATTGGCGAGTCACTCTCAGCGGCAGCACATCCTTCACGCACTACGATCCACCGAATGACGCTCTCGCGTTAATTGGCACGGGAGACGGTCGCGCCGTCGCCTCCTGGGGGTCTTGGGGTCTCGGTGCTTACCGTTGGCTTTGGTGGATTAAAGACGCGATCGACCAGCGATTTATGGCTAAATTTGCCCGCTTTTCTGGCTAACTTAACGTCAGTTCAAGAGCCAATTCAAGGGCAAATCAGGCAAATCAACTCATACGAAATCTGCCACCCGTAGCGCAGGCGTCTCGCCTGCGCTACGGTCGCTAAACCGCTTCAACCTGCACACCACAATAATCAAGTTGCACTGATCGCACATCCGGTGTAATTCCAGCCGTGCGCCAGGTTTGATCCATCGCCGCAACAACCGCATCAACCGTCTCCGGCGAACACAGCGCCAACATCGTCGGCCCCGCGCCGCTAATCGCCACACCATAGGCTCCCGCAGCGATCGCCGCCGCCTCCACCGCGCGATATCCCGCAATCAGCGCCACCCGATACGACTGATGCAGGCGATCGTCAATCCCCACCCGTACCCAATCACCATTACCCGTCGCCAACCCTTGCACCAGCAAGCTCACATGAGCCGCATTAAACGCAGCATCACTACGGCTGTAGGTCTCAGGCAAAACGCGCCGGGAATCCGCCGTCGATAGCTCAAAATCCGGAATCGCGACCACCGGAACGATCGCCGCATTCCAAGGCAAATCGCAAACAATCCACTGATCACCATCCGGAACCGCCAAACGAAACCCGCCCATCAGCGCCGGAATCACATTATCGGGATGACCTTCGATCGCCGTGGCCAGATTACCGAGAGCCGTCGTATCCAGGGGACGACCCGCCAGCTCGTTCGCGCCAACAATACCACCGACGATCGCCGTGGCAGAACTACCGAGACCACGCGACAGAGCCACACCCAGATCAATCTCGATCGTCACAGCCGGAACCGGACGATCAATTTCGGCATACAGGCGACAAAACGCCCGGTAAATCATGTTGTCTTTGTCGGTATCGACACGATCGGCCTCGGCTCCTCGGACTATGATTTCGAGCGGGTTGGCATCATCGCCGCGATCGGTAAACGTGAAACGGTTATAAATCGTCAGGGCTGCACCCAGGCAGTCGAAACCGGAGCCAAGGTTAGCAGTGGTAGCGGGAACAGTGACGGTAACGGGCATGGCAGAGAGCGTAAAGTTCAAAGAATTTCAGAGTATACGCAGCCAGGGGACAGCTCACAATCACTCGACACCGATTCGCAGGGCAAACGTACATCGTTGATTCACCGTTGATTCACATTTAGAGCCACAGCTCAATGGATGCCGATAAATGATACTCCGCAGTATTGGATTGAGGCTTGAATCGAGAAATTTTAAACAAAAAATATGGTTTTATCACATATCAACACTTCAATACAGACTTAACTATTCTTTGATGGGGAGTCTACCGCCATCACTGAGGGCAGCGGATGCTTGCCCGCTCGGATATGGCTCTCGCGTACCAAAGCTTGATTGATTCGCTCCCAGCTACCATCACTTGCCAACTGCGGTAATAGAAGTACACCGTCGAATAGGGCGGATAGTCTCTCGGTAGCATCCGCCACTGACACCCTGTCTTCAGATGGTAGAAGATGCCATTGCACACCGCTCGGATATCGACACGTCGCTTCCGACCACCGGGCTTTTCTGGAGAAATTAGGGGGTCGAGGAGTTCTCATTGAGCGTCACTCAGGTCGCTAGGGTATGCCATGCGATTACCTTGAACAAGTTGCTTTCTCTCTTCTACCGTTTTCAGCTCTACTTGCACACTCCTTTTACATTTCTTTTTACACAGCCTCTCAACTCATTGATTTGCCAAACTAGATTAAGAAAACAAGGACATCTACGAGAAATCACAGAAATCAGTATAGCATCGGCTTAAATTTATACATATAACTACTCAAATGCGCAAAATCTTAGTTATTGAAGATGACCTCAGTATTCTTGATAATCTTGCTCTTTTGCTTCAAATAGAAGGGTATAAGGTTTTAACAGCAATCAATGGAAAGCTAGGTATAGAATTAGCTTATCAAGACAAGCCGGATCTAATTTTATGTGACGTGACAATGCCCGAAATCAATGGCTACGGGGTCATTGAAGCCTTAAGTTCCGATACACGCATGGTTAATATCCCCTTTATTTTTATGACCGCAAAATGTAGCGGCGAAGATATACGTGCGGGAATGCAACTGGGAGCCGATGACTACATCACCAAGCCTTTTTTACTTCAAGATCTGTTAGCGGCGATCGAAACACGATTAGCCAAACGCGAGCGCCTGCGCCAATCAGGATATGCCGAACTTGAACGATTATGCGAAAGCTTGGCACACACCTTGCCCTATCAACTCAACTCACCCCTCACCGGAATTCTGGGAGCAACGGACTTGCTGCGCGACCTCGGAGATGAGGATCTAGACATTGTTGAAATTCACGATCTTGTGAGTATCATTTCCACGTCGGCAGGACAGCTCAAGCAGTTTAATCAGCGATTATTGAGCTATGTGAGTTTAAAAATCCTCAAGATCCACCCAATACATCTAAAGCGTGACGAGCAGGATCTAAGTCTGGCGATGATCCAGCCATCGATCGATCAGCTGGCGATGGACTATGCCGCCATGCATCGGCGTAGCGCTGACCTGCGGCTCGATCTTCAGAATGGTTACATTGCTGTTTCGGATTATTGGCTACACCTGCTGGTCACTGAATTGCTCGATAATGCGTTTAAATTTTCTCCGATGGGGACTCCGGTTTATCTATCGTGTGATTTCTCTCGGGCGGGGGTTTGCTCGATCGGCCTGATGAATCTGAACCAAGTGTCAGATGCGAACGGCACGGAGCCTGCCCCCTTGTTTTGTCGCGCCGATCATTTTCGGGACGGCCTGGGCGGAGCTGGTATCGGGTTAGCTATTGTTACGGCCATACTTGAATACCACGGCGGGACGCTGGACTACACCTGTCAGAATCGTCAAACTTGTGTGACAGTAACCCTACCCGCTTTGAGTCCACAGGAAGTGGAACTCAACGATGCCGATGCCAATTGTGTAAGCGATCGCCGATCGCTTACGGGTAGCCAGAGTTTCTAGTCGGTTAATGCGTAAGCCAGATGAGGCAGAGCTTACGCAAACTACCGAAGCTCGTAGGGGCGTCAGTGGCAATGCGCCTACGGTATTGCGTGCTTCTAGCCGGTCAGTGCGTCAGTCCTGTGTACTGTGTTAGCTGTACTTTTCCTTGTGCTGTTTGTAGATCTCTTTAAAGCGTTTTTGTTGAACTGCATGATCAACGATCGGCGTTAAGTAACCGTAGGATTGCGCTTCGATCGGCGTGAGGCCACCGCCATGAATACGCTTCGTTTCCAGTGTGCGCAGTTCTGGTAACCATCGCCGAATATAAATGGCATCCGGGTCGAACTTTTTGCCCTGAGTGGTGGGATTAAAAATCCGTAGGGGCTTCGGGTCCATGCCGCTAGAGGCGCTCCACTGCCAGCCGCCATTATTGGCCGACAGGTCACCATCGACGAGCCGCTGCATGAAATAGCGTTCACCCCAGCGCCAATCAATGCATAAATCTTTTGTTAAAAAACTGGCCACAATCATCCGACAGCGATTGTGCATCCAACCGGTTTCGTTAAGCTGACGCATGGCCGCATCCACGATCGGGTAACCCGTCCGTCCCTCGCGCCAAGCTTGGAATTTTCGCGGATCGTTTTCCCAGGGAAAATCACGCCACATCTCGCGATAGGGGCCATCGGCTAACTCTGGAAAGAAGTACATCACCGTTTGATAAAACTCGCGCCAGATCAGCTCATCTTGCCAGGTGCGGACACCGTCACTCGCGGCGACGTTGTTCCGACAGGTGTGAGCCGCACGACAGGTGGCTTGCCACACCTCACGAATCCCGATCGCTCCGAACTTCAGGGCTGGACTCAGACCCGACGTTCCGGACAAACAGGGCAGATTCCGGTCAACGTCGTAGCGAAAAATAGCGTCAGCTTCAAATTCGGCCAGTCTTGCTTTGGCGGCGGCCTCACCCGGTTCGATCGGAAAGCCTGCATCCCACTCAATCCCCAAGGTGGCATCACTCGGCACGGCGATCGCCCCGACTTGTTCAGCGATCTGTAGCTCTGCGGGGGTGAGATCGATCGCCTGTACCGGTGCAGGAACGGGATTGTTCTTCGGTTGGCGGCTCCAGTTTTTGCGGAACGGTGTAAAGACCGTGTAGGGCTTGTTATCGACCGTACTGGTGCGAATGGCTCCAGGGATGTGCATGAGCTGATCCCACCCGGCTTCTATGGCGATTTGACGATCGCGCAGTTCGGCGGCAACATCACGATCGCGTTGACGGGCGTAGGGTTCCACATCTCGATTCCAGTAGACCGTACTCGCACCGATCGCCAGAGCCAGCGTTGGCAATGTGGATCTCGGATCACCATCTAACACGAGTAGCCGTGAGCCAAGAGCTTGATAGGACGCTTCTAGCTCGCGCAGACAGCCCAGCATATAGCTCACCCGAGCCGGAGCAACGTCGTCCGCATTCAACAACTGCGGATCAAGACAAAAGACCCCAATGACTTTTTGGCTGTGTTCAAACGCTGCGTATAGTCCCTGATTGTCAGAGAGACGTAAATCTCGGCGATGCCAGAACAGTACTAAGTCAGAGGTGATCGTGTCGGACATGAGGAAACGGGTAGATGAGTAAATGAGAGCGGTGGAAATCCTGACAAGTCAAAGTCTGTCAGCCCACGATCGTAACACCAGAGTTTTAATGGTCGGCTCAGTATTCATGCGTAACTTTACGGAATTAAAATGCGTAGGAATACGTCTAAAGCATCTCCAAATGTCACGTTCTTCAGCGGTATAACGGATAAAATCTACGTATTAATGACCGATATGCTCGCGCGACACATTCCGTGTCAGCCAAAATAAAATCTTAAAGAACTCAATGACTTTGGAAGAAAATACGAGTAAATACAGGCATGATCTACCGAAAAATACGTAACTATACGCATTAATGTTTTGCTTGTGCTTGTCATATCGTCAGAATTAGGGAATTTGTGCGCAATGCTATTGATCGATCGAATTGATTCGTGATCAGTTTGTGATCAGTTTTGAGATGTCGTGGAATTGTGTGCCGGTGTTGGCAGGGGGTGGCTGGTGTTTTCAGGGAGGCCGGGGTTTATCCTTGGGGAAAACATCGTCCGATTGGGAATACCTGGAACTACCTGGAACTACCTGGAACGATCGCGATCACGTCTGGAGTTATCCCGCAATCGAGCTAGATCGCGATCGGTCTACACCGGTTTGAACGTTTTTGTTTGAGCGTTTTTGTATTGCTTTCGTCGTTTCCGTGGAGAATTCCCCATGCCACACCACCCAACTCAGCGTCATCAAACTCAGCTTGAGGGATACTTCAAGACGTTAATCCTGCTCTTGCGCGATCGGATTGGCTTTATGGCTCAGATCGCCGAAAATCAAAACGTCACCAGCAAAATTGCCGCCCTCATGGTGATGGGATCGGTGTTGTTCGCAGTGTATGGCGCGATCGTGGGTTCCTTTAGCGGTTGGCCGCAGGCGATTTCCTCCGCCGTCAAGCTCCCGATTTTGTACCTACTCACATTACTGATCTGTTTTCCGACCTTGTATTTCTTTAATGTGCTGTTTGGATCGCGCAAAAGCTTGGTGCAACATTTCGGGATTTTGATTTCCGCCGTTGCGGCGATCGGCGTGTTGCTTTTCAGTTTCGCGCCGATCACCTTATTTTTTCTGGTCACCACGCAAAATTACAGCTTTTTTCTCTTGCTCAATGTGGCGATCATGGCGTTGACGGGCATCGTCGGGGTGAAGTTTCTCTACGACGGGATGCAAATGATGTCGGAACAGGACGATCTCAGTGGGTATGCCAATCGTAAACGGCTGTTGCAAGCGTGGCTGGGGCTGTATGCGTTTGTTGGTAGTCAGTTGGGGTGGACGCTGCGCCCGTTTTTTGGCGCACCGGGTGAGCCGTTTCAGTTATTCCGTCAGCTTGAGGGCAATTTTTATCAGAGCGTTTTTCAGGCGATCGCCAATGTTTTAAATTTGCCCTAGGGACGAGTTGCAGCGGGATTGACCGCGAGATCGGCAGGAATGAACGATCGCGATCAGGCGGTGGTGCGATCGTTTACCACGAAGCCGGGACAAATGATCGTGACAGTGCGACAGCCTCATCGAGGCGTTGATCGTATTCCTGATCGTCGATCGTGTACGCGCCAAACCTGGCGAGATGGTGATTTTGGAGCTGGGCATCAAACAGCGTAAAGTGTTGGGCGCGGAGATGCTCGACCAGTTTAACCATCGCGACCTTTGAACCCTCGGGAATGCGATAAAACATCGACTCACCAATAAAAGCACCGCCGATGCAGAGGCCGAGGACACCACCCGCGAGGCGATCGCCTGCCAGGTCTCGAAGCTGTGCGCCCAGCCTGTTGCGTGTAGCGCGAGGTAAATTTCCTTGAGTTCGTCACAAATCCAGGTGCTATCGCGATCGGCACAGCCTGCGATCACCGCCCGAAAATCGCGATTGATCGCCACCTCGAACCGGTTTTGATTGAGCGATCGGCGTAACGATTTGGGATAGCGAAAGTGATGGTCGAGTGGCACGATCGCCCGCGATCGGCTGCTGTACCAGCCCACCGTGCGATTATCATCATTCGCCATCAGGAAATACCCCTGGGCGTATCCTTGAATGATTGAAGGAATGTCATAGTCCATCGCTAGAACCTCTGGCCAAGTGAACGAACCTTGCAGTACTCCGGCACGGCTTCAACACGTCGCCGGTATACTCAGCAAAAAACAACTGTCATATTTCGTAACCCAGGAACACCGCCGCGCAAAGCTTCGGGATACAATACGCCCAACAGCGTGACTATCATTCGTCCATGCGGGTTGTCGCTATGAGCGTTATCCGGTTGCCGCACCTCAAGAGCCTGCGCTGATGCCCCGCGCTGATGCCCTGCGAACATCCTATCTGTCGATCTCATGAGACCCAAGCGCCATGTCTGAATATCCTTACGTCCAGCCCATCCCAGCGATCGAACTTGCGCCCCTCGTTGACCCTGAGCCTGAGCGTCATTGGCTGCAACAGGCGTTGCTGCGCTGGCTAGATGATGAATATTTACCCGAAGCGATCAACGCGCAGATTGCGGATCGGGCAGCGAGTATCTACATCCGGCAGCGGCTCGAAGGCGAGAATGATCTTGGCTCGCTGTTGGTGGCGATCGTCACGGAAATGCAGGCGTTTGACTTTTCTAAAAGTTTTTACGGTGAATTTACGATCGCAAACGCTGTCAGTGATTTACTGACCGAGCGGCTGAAGCTGGATCGATGCTGCGGCGGCTAGGGGATTCTACGTTAGACCGGCTGTCGTTGAGCTGATCGGTGTTAGCCTGACCGGTTAGCCGGGTCGGTTGGAGGTGTCGTGTTCGTCTAGTGACTCCGGCGTTTCGGTATCGGTGTTTGCTCGGGCGTCGGGTGCATCAGCGGATGCCTCGGGATCATGGGTTCGATCGGCAGCGGTAGAATCAGTGGCGGACGGCTGCACCTCGCCAAATTGTGCTTGCAGGCGCATTAAGCTGAGGGACTGAATGAGTTTGAGCGGCAGTAGCGACACACCTTCGAGTCGCGATTGTACCCAGCCATCGCCCCAGTACCATTCATGGAAACCATCAATGCTTTCGGCCAGTAGCGATCGCAAGTAGGTATCCTCCGCTGTGGTGACTTGGTGACGCAGAGTGATCGGGCCAAAATGACTGGTAAACTGTGCGCCTGCCACGAGTTTGTCCGGTGCGCCCGAGAACTGTTGCGGCCAGAGCCACACTTGCAGTTGGGCGGGGTAAAGGAGACAGCGAGCTAGCTCGTCGCTCGTGGCGGCAATTTCGATCCGAAGCTGACTTTGTTGAAACGTACCGAACATAGTGCTGAGTCGTAGATTAAGGGGAACGAGGATTTTGATCGCGAGCGATGGGAATATTATGACGAAATTACTTTTGCGCTACACCACTATGACCGCTTCCCTGATTTTTTTGCTGAAGATTTTAGTCCCATCCGTACTCATCTCGATCGCGATTCGCCGCTTTGCGCCCTCGCTCGGTTTAGTCGGGAGCGATTTGAATGCGGCGATCGCGATCCTGCTTCCATCTATTACTGTGGCGATCGTTCTCGGCCTGCGCGGCTGGAAATCCACCTAACAACCGGAGCCTCCTCCTAGACTGGAAGCGCAGAAGAGGAACCGACTCACACTAAAATCGAAACGATGATCGAATCACGATCGCATCACGATCTAAACCTTTAAACGCAGACTACACCTCAGGAGAGATCGCCCGTGAAGTTGGGAACGGTGATCAGTACGTTGATTTTGCTCATCTCGCTGGTCGTCCTGTGGCAGTTGCGTCAGGTCATCCTCGTGGTGCTCGCTTCGATTATTTTGCGACGGCTCTGAATATCATTGCTCGCAAAATCCAGCGCTTTGGTGTGCGCCGATCGCTCGCGGTGGTCTTAGCCGTTGTCGCTGCCGTGGGAACCGCCGCTACCTTTTTTGCCCTGCTCGTTCCCCCCTTCATCGAGCAGTTCAATCAGTTCATTCAGCTTTTTCCTAAGATTCTCGATCGCCTTGATCTATGGGTGCGTACCATTGGTCAACGCCTTCCCGGCGATCTCTTCGATGATTTTACGCTCGACACCGCCAGCATCATTCAGCAGGTGCAGCCCGTGGTTAACAACCTGCTGGAAACAACAATTAATGTGTTTTCCGATACCTTGGGCGTGTTGCTCAATCTGCTGCTGGCGATCGTGCTGACATTAATGTTTGTCGCCGATCCGCAGTGGTATCGTCGCTGCTTTATTCACTTGTTTCCCGCCTTTTATCGACGCCGGGTCGATGAAATTATCGATCGCTGCGAAGTCGCACTGACGGGCTGGCTCGTCGGAATTTTATTTAATATGCTGGTGATTGCGATTACAAGCTGGGTTGCTCTCAGCTTTTTGGGGGTGCAATTTGCCTTAGCCAATGGCCTGTTTGCCGGTTTATTAACCTTTATTCCGAACATTGGCCCGGCTCTAAGCGTCATCCCACCCATGGCGATCGCTCTGCTTGAAAGCCCCTGGAAATCCTTCATGGTTCTCCTGCTCTACCTCATCATTCAGCAGCTTGAAGGCAACATTCTCACCCCTTACATCATGGCGCAAAAAGTCTCGATGCCTCCAGCCATTACGCTGCTCGCTCAGGTCTTTTTTGCGACCTTTTTAGGCTTCCCTGGCCTATTTCTGGCGTTGCCTCTCACGGTCTTAGCCCTGGTGTGGATCAAGGGTGTACTCGTCGAGGATATTCTCAACCCCTGGGATCGACACGATCGCTATACACGCAACATTCCAACCGTTCCCGCACCCAAGATTTTGCCACCAACAGAATAAATCGACCAAGCGAATCACCTAGCTGGTCACGGTGGGTTAAACCTAAACCGCGTGACTTAGGACAGAATTGGCATATACCCGTAGCACAGGCTTCTAGCCTGAAAACCCTGACAGGCTAGAAGCCTGTGCTACAGGTGTCCGAACTTTCCCGCTTCTTGCTATAGATTTTAGATTGACCAGAGGTTTCGATATGGTATCCCGACTCGTCACGCCACAACATCCGTCGCAAGCCCGCCAATTTCAGGCCACATTGTCCGCTGGGCTGACGATCGCAGCGGTCTTCGGCAGTCTCAGCGATCGGCCTGATGGGTT
>JAAUPN010000194.1 GCA_012033105.1 Coleofasciculaceae cyanobacterium RL_1_1 | reverse complement strand
GCGGCAGATCCGGGCGATCGCACCGGAGATTGAGCTGGCGGCGTTGCCGATTGTCGGTGAGGGACGCGCGTACGCGACACTGCCGGAGGTGGCGATCGCAGGGCCGGTGAAATCGATGCCGTCCGGTGGCTTTAACTACATGAGCGGGCGTCAGTTTTGGAATGATGTACGCGGTGGTTTGCTGGGGCTGACCTGGACGCAGATCGCGACGGTGCGATCATGGGCGAAACAGGGCGCGGTGATTCTGGCGGTGGGGGATATTGTGCCGTTGCTGATGGCGCGGCTGAGTGGGGCGCGATTTGTATTTGTGGGAACGGCGAAATCGGAGTATTACCTCCGGGATGAAATCGGACCGATCGCCCGTCCGGGAATTAACGACGCGATCGAGCGGCTCTCGGGGTCGGTGTATTTGCCGTGGGAGCGCTGGCTGCTAAGGTCGCGCCAATGTCGGGCCGTTTTTCCCCGTGATGCGCTCACAGCCAAAGTGTTGGCGCAATTTCACGTACCAGCTTTTGATCTCGGTAATCCGATGATGGACGATCTGGAACCGTCGGATCGCTGTCGTCAGGCGATCGAGGGGCGGGCGTTGTCAATTTTGCTGTTGCCGGGATCACGATCGCCGGAAGCTCAACGCAATTGGGAGACGATTTTGCGAGCCGTGCCGCCGATTCGCGAAGCCTTTGCCGATCGTGCGGTGACCTTCGTGGCGGCGCTGGCTCCAGGGCTGGATCGGCAGGATTTTCGGTTGGCGCTCGATCGCTACGGTTGGCGCTCGACCGAGCAAACCCAACCCTGGCTCAACGACGACCAAGCCCAAACCCTGACCCTGGCTCGCGCTCAATTCGTGATGAGTCAGCACGCCTACGCCGATTGTCTGCACCGCTGCGATCTGGCCTTAGCCATGGCCGGTACTGCCACCGAGCAATTTGTGGGTTTAGGCAAACCGGCGATCATTTTCCCTGGCACAGGCCCCCAATTTTCGCCCGCCTTTGCGGAAGCCCAAGGCCGTTTACTGGGCGCGTCGGTGATTTACCTCAAACGACCCGAGGCGGCGATCGACACGATCATCCGCCTCTTGCAGTCACCGGATTGGTTACAAACCATTGCGGATAATGGCCGCCGCCGCCTAGGAACCGCAGGAGCCGCTCGCCGGATCGCCGAATGTGCGATCGCCCAGCTCACCGATTGAAGCTCACCCGCCACTGACGCCCATCAAAGAAATTAAAGAATCGACTGCAACGCCGTCTTACCTCAGTTTTCGACCTGCAAACGACAAATGAAGCTCTTAAACCTTGTTGGCCATACTAGCCAATCAAGAATGAACCCCTAACCCCTTGGCTCCGGCTCAAAGTTTCCGAAACGAGTCGGCATACTGAGCCAATTAAGTCCAGCGAGGGCGTTTAGCAGGAAAGGTATAGATCAAAAAACAATATTGGCAGTCACCAACGTCAAAGCCGATCTGTATGTTGTTGTAGCAGATTGATGCGGGATTTTCAATCCTTGCCGAATCGCCGGTTGTGCGGTAGTCCGTACGGTTTTGGCGGCGTATACCCAGCGAAAAATCCTATCTTTAAGATGGAGTTAGACCCGACAATCGCCGGATGCGTCACCTGTTCATCATCTGCGTATCCTCAGATCGTCGCCCGATCGTCCATTATCTTTCAACCCTTCAGCGCTACCGAAAATCATGCCGACTTATCCCGGAATTTCGAGTGAAGCCTTTCGCCATCCCCTCGATCGTGAAGCCGAAGCCAGTTTGCGCGGTGTTCCTGGCTTTGACATGATCGCGCGGAAGTTCGTCGAATTTATCTACGAGCGCCCGCAGTACGTCTACAACCTGGGGAACCATATCGAAGTCGGGCCGCGTCAATATTCGACGGTCTATCAGATTTTTCGGGAATGCGTCCGCGATCTCGATATCAGCCCTGTGCCGACGGTTTTTGTGGTGCAAAATCCCCAAGTTAACGCTTACTCGTTGGGCGAAGAGCAGCCAACGATCGTGATTAACTCCGGCTTGCTGGATTTGATGAGCGAGGACGAGTTACGGACGGTGATCGCTCACGAGTTGGGGCATATTAAATGCGGCCATACGACACTGATCCAGATGGCGATGTGGGCGATTTCGACCCTGGGCGCGATCGGTGAGATGACGTTCGGGATTGGCAATGCGATCGGAATGGGATTGGTCTACGCTTTTTATGAATGGCGGCGCAAAGCCGAGCTATCCGCCGATCGAGCGGCGTTACTGGTAAGCGATGATCTCGATACGGTGATGCGAACCATGATGAAAATGGCGGGCGGTAGTAGTAAATACGCCCATGAGGTTGACCTCAAAGAATTCGTGCGTCAGTCCGATCGCTACCATCAGCTTGATGGCGATAACCTGAATCAAATCTATAAATTTTTGCTCTACAACGGTGGGCAAAATGGCTTTTTAACCCATCCTTTTCCGGTGGAGCGTGTGTCGTATTTGCGCGACTGGAGCGAGTCGGAGATGTTCGCCGCCATTCGCAAGGGCGACTATATCCGCTGTGGTCAAGAGGGCTCGGTGGATGTGGAGGAAATGGATCTAGATCTGGATGAGAGTTCAACGGTGAAACCCGAAGATCTCAACGAAATTGCGCGGCAAATTGAAGCCCTCAAGCGGGAAATTGAGCGGGAAAAAGCCAAGCAATCGGGCCGATCGGGATTCTAATTCGTTCCCGTCAAAGACTGGAGAGATCCCAGGATACGAGACCTTGAAGGTTTTGAAAACCTTCAAGGTCTGGAGTTTGGGATCAGCCGTAATTTCAAACCTTTGAGGTTTCTATAGCAAAGAACGATTAGGTTAGGATGCATAAAAAACTGAGAGCACTGAGCGTAGTCGAAGTGTGGTTTTAAGCTTAGACGAGAATGTCCTAATCTAATCACTACTTGCTATAAAACCTCAAAGGTCTTGCCTCCCCTGTTGAGACCATTGACTAACAAAAATCATTCTTAAACCACCATGCCGACACTAACCGCAACCTCTAGCTCGATCGCCGATCGCCTCGCAGCCCAACGCGCCTTTTTCGCCACCGGCAAAACCAAAGACTACGCCTTTCGCCGCGCCCAACTGCAAGCCTTGAAAGACGCGATCGTTGCAAACCAAACGCAAATTGTCGCGGCGGTTCAGGCGGATCTCGGTCGCCCCGAATTTGAAGCCTACATCGAGCTAGCGGCGATCTCTGATGTGAATTTTGCGCTGAAACATCTCAAACGCTGGATGAAACCCCAGCGTGCCAGTGTGCCGCTAGAACAGCAGCCCGCGTCTGCATGGCGACAACCCGATCCCCTGGGCTGCACGCTAATTCTGGGTGCGTGGAACTACCCGTTTCAGCTCATTTTTCAGCCCCTCGTCGGTGCGATCGCGGCGGGCAACTGCGCGATCGTCAAACCCTCGGAAGTTGCCCCAAACACCTCCACACTCGCCGCCAAAATCCTGACGGAAACCTTTGATCCGGCTTACATCTGGGCGATCGAAGGTGACGCCAGCACCAGCCAAGATCTGCTCGCTCAGAAATTTGACCATATCTTTTTCACCGGCAGTACACGCATCGGACGCCTCGTGATGGCCGCTGCTGCCCAGCACCTCACCCCGGTCACCCTCGAACTCGGTGGCAAAAGCCCTTGTATCGTCGATCGCACGGCCAAACTCGACATCGCCGCCAAGCGGATCACCTGGGGAAAATGGCTCAACAACGGTCAAACCTGTATCGCGCCGGACTATCTCTTGGTCGATCGCAGCATCAAACATGAGTTGATCGATCGCCTACAAACCAATCTCCGCAGCTTTTACGGCGAGAACCCGCAAACCAGCCCTGACTACGGACGCATCGTCAATCACGCCCAATTTGACCGGCTCGTCGGACTCCTCGACAACGGGCAAACGATTTACGGTGGACAGCACGATCGCGCCGATCGCTACATCGCGCCGACCATCCTGGACGAAATCACGCCCACCGATCCGATCATGCAAGACGAAATCTTCGGCCCGATCCTGCCGATCCTGACCTACGATCGCCTCGACGACGCGATCGCCCTGATCAACGATCGCCCCAAACCGCTCGCGCTCTACCTCTTTTCCGAGCATAAACCCACCCAAACCCAGGTGTTACGCGCCACCTCCTCCGGTGGTGTCAGCCTCAACGACACGATTTCCCACGTCGCTTGCCCCGACTTACCCTTTGGCGGGGTTGGCAACAGTGGCCTCGGTGCTTATCACGGCAAATCGAGCTTTGATACGTTCTCTCACTATAAAAGTGTGCTTAAAAAAGCAACGTGGCTGAATTCAGAACTCCTCTACGCACCCTACTTGAAGAAGCTCAACATTATTAAATCGATCGTGATGCGCTAAGTCGCTCACATCGAGTCATACTCCCGCAGGGTGCATGTTAGTTTTTCCCCTCTAGCGGCAGAGAGATGGTACAAAGAAAAAATGATGGCGATGGAGCTCGCCGAAACCGCCCCGTGTTTTGAGCTTGACCAAAACACAATTTGGCTGATGGCTTCTACTATTCCGGCTTGTGGCGGAAGGGTAGGGCTGTGTCCGTATGGACTGAAGCCAATCCATCGCTGCAAGCCACGTTGATTAACCAACTCAATCTGCAACGTGGCGTTATGTTAGAGAGCATTATCTGGATTTTAGTGATGGGCTTTTTCGTGGGGCAAATTGCCCGACGAATGCGAATGCCTGCGCTGGTAGGGATGGTGTTGGTCGGCATTGTGCTGGGTCCTCACCTGGGCAATGTGATTGCGCCAGAGGTTTTGGGAGCGGCAGATTCGCTACGCGCGATCGCCGTCATGGTGATTTTAATGAAGGCTGGGCTGGGTCTTGATCGGGAAAAGCTATCTCAGCAAGGCACTGTAGCATTGCGATTGGGCTTTTTGCCTGCGGCTTGTGAGGCGATCACGATTGCATTTGCCTCCATGTGGCTGCTCCAGTTTGACTTCGCTACTGGTCTACTTTTAGGTTGCATCATTGGCGCTGAATCTCCAGCCGTCATTGTGCCAGGAATGTTGCACCTAAAAAATTTGGGATGGGGGGTTAAGAAAGGGATTCCGGATGCGATATTGACTGGAAGTGCGCTATCCGATGTTTTGCTACTGCTGATCTTTAGTTTATTGCTGGCATTTTTGTCTCAAAGCGCGGCGACAGGAATAACCTTACCGGGAGGTTTAATCCTGAGTCCTTTACAACTCTTGCCGTTTCAAATCATTCTGCAAATCGGCTTGGGGGTTTTTCTGGGATGGTTTGTGGCTCACCTTTTGGTTTCGTTGTTAACCAAACAACATTGGACGCAAAACGCGGTGCAGGATGCATTGGTGACCGCAGGCTTCGTCTTACTGCTTGTCGTCTTAGCGGACGATTTTCCAATATTCTCTGGCTATCTAGCCGTCATGACGACGGGCTTTTGCTTGATTGAGCTGGATGCCCCGTTAGCACGACGGCTACGCAGTGGTTTTGATAGTTTGTGGGTGATGGCTGAAATCGTTCTTTTTGTACTGCTGGGTGCGAGTATTCAGGTTAATGCGTTGAGTCATACATTACTCATTGGCTTAGTCATACTAGCGATTGGCACTTTGATTGGGCGTTCCCTGGGTTGGTATCTTTCAACCGTAGGCAGTAACTGGAGCTGGAAAGAGCGGCTATTCCTGCTCCCTGGAAATTCTGCTAAGGCAACCGTACAGGCGGCGATCGGCGCAATTCCCTTGGCTCAAGGCATAGACGGGGGCGAGACAATTCTTGCCTTAGCGGTTCTCTCAATTTTGGTGACCGCACCCCTAGGAGCCTGGGCCATTCCCACCTTTGCACCCAAGCTTTTGGAGCGTGGTGAGGTTGATCCAACGAAGGTTTCAGTCTCTCGGCGGACTGTCTTGCTAGCGGCGATCGATACCTCTCCCCTCGCAACCCAGGTGTTGACCAAAGTTGCAGAACTCGCTCGGCGCAATGACGCTGAAGTGGTTGTCCTTCACGTTGTCCAGACAGTTGACCCTCAAGGGATTGAGCGACTTCGGGACGAGGCAAAGCGAATCCTGGCAGATGTTCGGTATCGGTTTGTCACCACCCGTGGTCTGATGCCGGAAGAAATTGTTCGCACAGCACAGGATTATGGTGTGGCGGAAATTGTCATGGGCAAACGCGGCCATCGTTCTCTCGATGAGGTCTTGGTTGGGTCAGTATCTCAAGCTGTGCTGGAAAACAGCACGATGCCAGTTGTGGTTGTAAACACTGAACCAGGAGCGGTCACCAGTTAACGGTCTGTCGCCTACCCCGCAGGGGTTATAGCCCCTAGCTTTTTTGTTAAAGCGGGTGTTCAACAGTTGACCCAATTAGGGTTCTACGATTTTTTGATGATGCTAATCTGTGAAACGGAGAGAGGGAGATTCGAACTCCCGGAAGCTTTCGCCTCATCCGATTTCAAGTCGGACGCAATCGACCACTCTGCCATCTCTCCAAGCGTTCGCTATTCTAGCCTATTTACCGAAGATTGCGCGACCCTCTTTGAGCTGAATTCACAACCACAGCGACCAGAGATCTGCAAAAAAATCAGGATTTACGCAAAATATCGAAACTCGTAGGGGCGTCATGGCAATGCGCCCACAGTATCAACAGGTTCTAGCCGGTCAGAGTCTAAGTCCTGACAATACCGAACCCGCCAAATCGCTAATCCAACCGTAAGATAGACAACCAATCCTCTTCGTTTCTCCGATCGATGACGATGGTTTCCACGTCACCCCTGAACTTGCCGATCCGCTGGCTCAACTTTGATCGCCCAGCCGACATTCTGACGCTGCCATTCGAGACGTTACCGATCGTCATGCAGTCCGCCGTTCACGATCGGCAACAGGATATTGTGTGCGTCTTGCAGGATGACCCAGACCCCTATAGGGCTGATACAGACAGGGTTGAAGTGACCGGACAAGTTGCCGGACAAGTTGCCGGACAAATAGCTAGACACAAGCGTGTGGCGATTCTCGTTGCTGATCCGTGGGAGTGTCTGGTGTCGGCGATCGCGGCTCATACCCTGGGGTGCGATCTATTCCTCTGCGATCCGGGCTGGTCAAACGCTGAACGTACCGACGTTTTCGCCCAGATTCACCCGGCGGTCACCGTACACGATCGCATCTTGGCTCGATCGTCGGATCAACGGATCGCAACTTCGCGCCGCATCATCGTTGAACGCTCGCTCACCGATCCCCACATCACCTCCAACACCGTAACCCCCCAGATTAATCAACTGACCCGCCACCCTGATCGTGATCCCTACTGGACCATTCCGACCGGTGGCACCTCTGGCCGCATCCGCTTCGCCTGCCACACCTGGCGCACTCTGACCGCTTCTGCGATCGGTGTACGCGACTTTTTTCAGCGCGATCGCCTCAACTCGTTTTGTTGCTTGCCGGTGTTCCACGTCAGCGGCTTGGCTCAATTTATCCGCGCGATCGTCAGTGGCGGACGGCTCGCCTTAACCCAACCCGCAGCACTACGACCCGATCAAACGCCCCCTGATCGCGACCTCCGTAGCTTTTGGCTGTCCCTCGTCCCCACTCAACTTCAACGCCTGATCGATCGCCCCGACTGGCTCACCTGGCTACAGCAGTTCGATGTAATTTTTCTGGGGGGCGCTCCCGCTTGGGTGGAACTGCTCGATACCGCTCGATCGCAAGGCTTACGACTCGCGCCGACCTTCGGCATGACCGAAACCGCCTCTCAAGTTGCAACGCTGCATCCGAATGATTTTCTTGCGGGTCGTACTGGGTGCGGGCGGGTTTTGCCCCATGCCGATCTGACCATTCTGACCATTTCGCCCAGCTCTCACGTCACTCAAAACCTGACTCAAAACCTGATTCAAAGCCCGGTGAATATATCCTCAGAACCACCTCGCAACACGGGATTAATCACCATTCGCGCCCGATCGCTCTTTCACGGCTACTACGATGCCAGCCTAAACATGGCGAATCCCACAACCGCAGCGACCCTTGGCCGACGGACGATCTCGGCTACTTCGATGCTGATGGCTTCCTTCATCTCGTGGGACGCGCCAGTCAAAAAGTGATTACCGGTGGTGAAAATGTTTACCCCGAAGAAGTTGAAGCAGCCGTTCGGGGGACAGGTCTCGTGCGGGATGTGGCGGTGATTGGGTTGCCCGATCGTGAGTGGGGCCAATGTCTGGCGGCGGCCTATGTGCCTTGGCCTCAAATGGTTAGCGGTGATCTGAGCCAAACTCACGATTGCCTCGTCGAGCAACTGCGCGATCGACTCGCCTCAAAACTGGCACGTTATAAAATTCCTAAACACTGGCAAGCGATCGACTCACTGCCCCGCAATGATCGCGGCAAGCTTGATCGCGCGGCCCTCATGTTACGATTTAACCCAGTGCTGGACAGGCTCTTCAGCTCCAAGGCACAGGAA
>JAAUPN010000193.1 GCA_012033105.1 Coleofasciculaceae cyanobacterium RL_1_1 | reverse complement strand
TATCGGCGATCGCCTATGACGCGCGAACCGGACGCTATTTGGTGTTATCGGACGATCGCGGCCCAAGGCGGTCCGGCTCGCTTCTATGACCTCGATATTGACCTTGATCGCGAAGCTGGAACCATCCAACGAGTGAGCATCGGTGATGTTCATCGCCTGAGCGCTGCGAATCAAATGCTTTACCCCACAGGTGCGATCGATCCGGAAGGATTAGCCATTACCCCCGATAATACTCTCTTCATTTCCAGTGAAGGCGATGCTGATCGCGGAATTGCGCCATTTATCGCTGAATTTGACCGTACAGGACAACATTTGCGTGATTTGCCGCTCTACGACTATTTCATCCCTGACACCGTGATCGAGTCCGGCACTTCTACCACCATCGGTGAAGCCGCAAACCGCGATGTCACGGACGATCGCGCCCAAACCCTCGGCGTCCAAAATAATGCTGGCTTTGAAAGCTTAACCATTGGTGGGCGCGGCAGCGGCGAGCCCTATCGAGTTTCGCTGCGACGGAATCACCGCTCTTACAAGACTTGCCCAATCTCGATCAGTCCCCCAGTCCCAACCCCCGATCGCGCCTCAGATCCATCCACCCCATCCACCCCAAGCCATACCGCCTACAGTCGCTTCATTCACTACAGCGTGATCGATCGTGATCGCACGCAAATCGTCGCCGAACACCTCTACCCCCTCGACCCGCCCCCACTCGGAGCCACGACCATCGGCCTCACCGAACTCTTGGCGATCGATCATCCGGGCTACTTTCTCAGCTTGGAACGCGCCTATGGCCCCTTGGGTTTATTCGCGAAAATCTACCAGGTCGCCCTCGGCGGAGCTAGCGATACCGCCAGTCTGGCAAACCTAAGCGGCGATCTCAACGGGATCGAACCCATCCGCAAACGTCTGCTCTTCGATTTCAGCAGCCTTCAACAGCCGATCGACAACTTAGAAGGGATGACCTTTGGGCCTCGTCTCGCGGATGGCTCTCAGAGTGTGATTATCATCAGCGACGACAACTTTAACCCAGACCAAACCACTCAGATTTGGCTGTTTCGATTGTCCGAATTATCGAAATCCGCCCAACGTTAGATCCGTATAGAGAACAAGCAATCCGACGTTTCCAACTTTTCCAACCCGCCGGATTGCGTCGGATTGCTCGGATGGGCAATGATTTCCGGGTCATGATCGAAGATCAATGTTTTAGCGTACAAACCACTCCCTAGGCGAGAAGTTCACGCAGGCGATCGGGACAATCCAGAATACCGACTAAACGACGGGTCGGCTCCGGCCAAACACGTAAAAGCGTCGGGGTCGCCATAATGCGTCTCGCTTCCGTCAGCTCAGGTGATTTGGCCACATCGATCACCTTCAGGGAGTAGGGATTATCGAGGGCACGTTCGAGTAAATCATGCAGACCACGCAACATGATCGCCATCTCTGCGCTGTCGCTACGTACAAATAATTCGAGGACGTATCCGGTTTCGTTGGAGCGGGACATTGCTGGCACAGTCTCAGGCGGAGTGACGGCGATGACGAGATCGTTGGCTTCCCAGAGCTGCGGAAAACGTTCGCGGTAATCGAACGCGATCGGCACGGTAACGACATCAAGAGCGAGAGGATGCCAGAGGCAATTTGGCACATCAAACAGAGTATCGAGCAAGCTACGATAGCGCAGGGCGATCGAACCCGCTTCAGCAAACCAGCGACGGTTTGTCTCGTTCACGACGCAATCGAGCGTTGCACTGCCGTGGGGCATCAGAAAATACGGCGCTTCACTCAGATTGAGGGCTTGTTGTAGAGCCTCGCACAATTGCACATGCCAATGTTGGGTGCGAGTTGGATCGATCGCATAGGCAATGTCTCCCCCCGGCGTACATAACGCAATCCCCTTAAATGATTTTGGTCGATGTCGATCGGTCATATCTCAATGCTATCGCGGCCACTAGAAAAGCGGTGACGGCATTGATCTAAACGTTTACACACAATGCCAGAGACAGCTTTGATGTTCATGAATGCTTCAAGCAGACATGGGTTAGATCGTAAAACATCGAATCACAAAATATTCAAATGGCACGTTTCAAAATGACCAAATGTTAACGCAAGTTCTCCAGATTTTGTGTACCGCCGAAGAACTTATCCGTGAATAGACTCAGGACAGAACGTTCACGCAGCTTGATATTTGCGCCGACCGACATACCGGCCTGAAGCTTAATCTTTTTGCCCGTTTTAAGCTCGAAATGTTGCTGTTCAAGCTCGATTTTGACCGCAAACGCATAAAAGGGTCGGCTTTCTTCCGGTTCGAGCACATCATCACCGATCGAGACCAGCGTGCCGGGAATCGTCCCAAATTCAGTCGCCGGAAACGCATCGACTTGCAGTTCCACATCCATCCCCTCTTGGATAAAACCGATATCTTTATTGGTCACGAACACACTCGCAATTAGATTGGTCTCGGGGATGACTTGGATCGCGGGTTCCGATGTTGTAATCACATAGCCCGGAGTGGTGGGCAAAATGCTAAAGATGATCCCATCGACCGGCGATCGCAGTTCGGTAAATTCGAGCTGCTGCTGCGCACGAGCAAGCTGGGAGGTGAGCTGAGTATTTTGCTTCTGGTTATCAGCGATGACCTGATACGCTTCACGTTGGGCGGTCGCGGAAATGCTCGCCTTTTGAGCATTGGCCTGATCCAGCGCCCCATTTAGTCGATCAATTTCACTACCTAGACGCTCCCGCTCGGCTCGACGGGCGACCAGATCCGCTTCAAGACTAGCAATATCCCCCTCAAGCTGATCACGAGCGGTTTGCGCCTGTACCACCGCTGCCTGACGTTCCAGAATGGCGTCCTGAGATGCGGACACCTCGCTCTGACGGGTCACGACCTGTTGGCGCTGGCGTGTGACCTGCAAGCGAGCAATCCCACCTTCATCCAAAAGCGGCTCTAGATCACTCAAAATGTTGCGATCTTCCTCCAGCAGCATCAAGGCTTGTTCATCACGCACTTTCGCTTCGGATAACCGTTCTTGAGCGGTCGCCAGTTGAATATCGCTAGCGGCACGGCTGCTACGGGCGATCGCCAGACGCTCCTCAGCGCTCATAATGGCCGCCACATTCGCCGCCATCTGATCATTTGTTTGGGCAATTTGCGCTTGGATTTGGGTGATTTGCCCCTGAATTGAAGCATCCTGAGCGCCCAACTCTTGGCGAAGAGCGCCAATTCGGCGCTGCTGGTTACGGGTGAAATCATCACCATCCCCTGCAAAATCTAGCCCGTTGGCCTGTGCGGTGTAGGCTTCGATTTCACTGCGGCGCTGATCGCTGGCAGATTTCAGCGCGTCCACATCCGCCCGCGACACTCTGGAGTCCATGGTGAGCAGTAAATCGCCCTCCTTCACCGACTGACCGCTTTTAACATGAATCTCTTTGACCACGCCGCCGATCGGTAAGCGCAAATCTTTGACCGATCCCTCGGGTTCAAGCTTGCCCTGGGCAGGTACAGACAGGTCAATTCTGGCGACCGCAGCCCAGATGAGCCCCGTCGTGGTCATGCCAATGATCAGCCAAATAAACGCCCGTGTCCAAAAGGCAGGCTGTTCGAGGATTACGGGTTGATCCTCGATCGATTCGAGGCGTTCAATTTGGTTCATGGTTCTTGAAAGTTGCGGATGCGTTCGGCGCGTAGAAGAGTCGTAATGACGTTGTGATGACGGTTCCGGGTCTAGATCGGGTTCTAGAGCTGCGACTCTTGCTGCTGATATAGACAGTAGTAGCGGCCTTTTTGTGCCATCAACTCTTTGTGTTTGCCCTGTTCAATCACCGATCCCAGATCCATCATCATGATGATGTCAGCGTTTTGCACCGTCGGGAGTCGGTGGGTGATGAAGAATACGGTGCGGCCTTTGAATTCTTCAACGAGGTTTTGGCAGACCAGGCTTTCGAGATTGTAGTCCAGGGCGCTAGTGGCTTCATCAAGGATGAGCAGGCGGGGATTTTGTAGGACGGTACGGGCGATCGCGATCCGTTGCCGTTGTCCACCGGAGAGAGACGCGCCCCGCTCACCGACGATCGTGTTGTAGCCCTGGGGTAAGGTCATGATGAAATCATGCGCGGCGGCCACCTTCGCGCCGCGAATAATATCGTCATCGGTTGCCTCGGGATTATTCAGCGCAATATTGGCCTTGACGGTGTTGTTGAATAACAGCGTGTCTTGGAGAACCACCCCGACCTGACGGCGCAGGGAGTACAACTCCACTTTGCTGATGTCGTAGCCATCGACTTGGATGCGTCCGCCCTCGGGGGCATACAAACGCTGTAGCAGTTTCATCGTCGTACTTTTCCCGGAGCCACTTTCGCCCACAATGCCGACGAACGAACCCACCGGAAATTCCGCCGAGACGTTGGCGACGTTGAGCGGGCCGCTGGGATTGAAGCGGAAGGACACGTTATCAAATTTGACGTGACCTTGAACCGGGGGCAGCGGAATATTGAGTCGATCGGCGTCGTTGCTTTCCGGTTCGGAGTTGAGAATGTCGCGCAGACGCTCGATCGACATCGAAACTTCCTGGAAGCTCTGCCAGACGCTGACAAACCGCAGTAACGCTCCGGTCACGTTACCCGAAATAATCCGAAATGCGATGAGCTGACCCAGGGTGAGGTTATTTTCAAGCACCTGATACGCTCCAAACCACAACAGTAGCAACGAGGACAGCGAGTTCATGAAGCCCGCGATCGATCCGGCAGCCGTGTTGGTCAGGATCGTACGGAAACCGGCATTCATGAAGCGGGCGTAACGCTCATACCAGTTCCAGCGTGAGGTTAGCTCAATGTTTTGTGCCTTAACGGTTTGCATTCCGTTCAGGGTTTCCACCAAGTAAGACTGGGTGTCGGCGTAGCGTTCGGCGCGTTTCAACAACAGGCGACGGACGATCGGCGAGACAAACAGAATCAGAGCGGTAAAGAACGGAACCGTGATCAGAGCGACAAAGGTGAGCTGAACGCTATAGGACAGCATGACCGCGATATAAATCACGGAGAACACGGCATCGAGTACAACGGTTAACGCGGTCCCGGTAACGAACTGCCGAATATTGGCCAGCTCGTTCACCCGTCCGGCAATGTCGCCCACTCGCCGGTTATCGAAGTAACTCAGGGGCAGGCGGAAGAGGTGATCGATTACCTCAGATCCCAAGCTCAGGTCAATTCGGTTGGTTGTATCAACGAAGAGGTACGTTCGTAGGCCGCCGAGTAATGATTCAAACAGCGCCACCCCGATCATAAAGACCCCAAGCACGTTCAGAGTCTCGATACTGCGCTGACCGAGGACTTTGTCGATAATGACCTGGGTGAGCAGAGGGTTGGCTAGACCAAAAAGCTGAAGGAAGAACGAGGAAATAAAGACCTCGATCAAGACTTTGCGGTATTTCAGCAGAGAGGGCAGAAACCACCAAATGCTGAATTTTTCGTTTTGTTCGCCGTTGGGTGGCTGAAGCAGGAGAACTTCGACCTGTTCGGGGTGAACTTGGGCGAGTTCTTCGCTGCTGATGGTTTGGACGCCGGTTTCGGGGATGGCGATCGTCGCTCCCTTCGGTGTGTTGCGATAAACGACGGCAAAGCTTTGACGCCAGCGGATGATCGCTGGGGCTTTCACGCGGCCAAAGCTGCTGGTCGGAACCGTCGCGAGCTGGGCGTTCATTCGCAGGGTCGGGGCGATCGTGCCGAAACCGTAGAGTGAAACCTCACCCTTCGATTGGACTTGCTGTTGTAGCAGCTTGCGTACCGCATCTTTGCGGAACGACAGACGCAGATATTTCGCCAACATCTGGTAGCAAGCGAGCGGTGCGCCGATTTGGCCGCTACCGCGTATGTAGGGATACTCTTCGGGCGGGGCGAGGATATCGCGCTCAGGGGGCTGCTCCGGTGCAGCGTTGATCGTCGTCAAATCCGCTGGAGCCACGGGCGTGATCGCGCCGCCGACATCACCGCCGATAATCTCATCGTCCGCGATCCCGGTCAGGTCATCTTTCCCGGCTAAATTTGCGGCTGCAATTTGTTCGGCGCGTCTCTCCGAAGGCCACTTGAGGCCGATTAACCGCAGGGATTCGTTGAGAGTTGTCGGAATCTGGGCGGGGGTGACCTGATCGCCGATCTTGGATTCTCCGAGATTGCCTCGACTCAGGAGCCAAATTCGTGCTGCATCTAAACGTGGTGCGACCATACCGGGCGTGAGTTCGATCGCCTCAGCGGTTTCCCACATCTGAAAACACAACTCTTTCAGATTGGAACTGGTATCCGCACGCCGACTCAGCTCACAGCCAGCGAGTTCAAACACTTCGGTCAAGCTGGGATGTTCACGTACTGCTTGAGCAAACTCCGGCTCTTCGTTTAAACACGCCAGAAAATCTTCCGCACTCAGGGTAATGCACACCGTTTCGCTAGACGCGATCGCCGTTTCACAGGGCTTATCACGCACGAGGCTGACCCAACCGAGCATCTCTCCCGGCCCGACCACGCGCAAACTCATATCGCGCTTCATCCGCTCGTCATAGCCCAAAACTCGCACCTGCCCCTCGAAAATTAGAGAGACTTGGGCGGGCATCTGCGTGCGGATCAGCACCTGCTGACCGATGCGATACCGCAGAAATGTAACATTATCGAGCAGGCGGCGGCGGCGGTCTTCACTCAGGCGATCAAACGGCGGCGTTTTACTCAGGAAGTCGAAAGCTTGGGTTCGTGATGCAGTTTGAGTCATGCCGAAGTAGAAACGAGCGATTGCGGAGCGTTGGGGTTAGAGTCGTTGGGGTGGGCGTTCTGAGGGTCATCGAGATCGTCTAGGTCGTCTAGAACGATGCGATCGATGGATGGGGTCATCCACCTCTGGTGCATCGAGTACAACCATCTCGGTGTCAGAATCCGCTTCTGTGCATCCGGCGAGGATGTTACAGATTCGGGAGAAGCTGGCGGGGTCGCTCCAGGATCATCAGACGGGTCGAGCTTGTTGTTCGGATCAACCTCTGGTTGAACGGGCGCAGCGTCGATCGCCGCCCGTTTTGCCTGCTCCTCCGGGCTGAGAGCTTGAGCCGTCAAAACAGTGACACGCTCTTGCAGCCAGGTGTTGTAAAGCTCCTCAATCAGAGCTTGGCGCGTGGGATCATCGAGCTGTGCAGACTTGATGTCATCAAGACGAATAATAATATGCCAATCTGAGATCACACGGGGTGGCCAAAGTTGACCGGGCTGACTAACGGATAGCAGTTTGCTAATAATCGGATGAGGGCGATTTAACGGAACGGGACCGAGTCTTCCCCCGGTACGAACCTCTGGCCCTTGGGAGTAGGTGATCGCGCATTGCTCAAAGGAAATCTCACCTTCAAGAATCCGATAGTACAGCTCGTGGGCGAGCCCTGCGTCCTGCGTCCGGATCAGCGAATAGATTACCGTATCAAGGCCAGATTTGCGCTCCATAAAGTAGCGGCGTACTTTTTTGCCCCACTTGGCTTCTTTAAATTTCTGAATGCGGAGCGATCGCGTGGCCATTATTTCCACTTCCCTCGCATTGAGGCCGCGCTGTTCCATCCACTGCTGTTGCTCTTCGAGATTGGTCAGCTTATGTCGCTGGCAAATTTCGAGCAGTGCTTGCTGCTTTTCCTCGTGGGTACAGTCGTACTCCTCGATCGCCTCATCGATCGCCAGCTCCTCAATAAATTTTGGGAGCAGTTCGTACTGCTTCAAGAGTGTAGGAATCGTGTCGGTTGGTATAGCCCGATCGCCTACGTACAAAACATCAGTCATGGGTTGCTTGCGTAAAAAACCTCGGCTTAGATAGCACTCGGTCAACAGAGGGCGCACCTAAGCGATCGCGTTGTGAACTCGTGACCCAAGAAATCAAGTCCGTGCCACAGCAGCGGGATCGCGTCCCCAGATTATGACATCTTGATGGAACACGCTTGACCGACCGTGACCGACATTGTTTCATTCGTTGGCACAAGACAGACGCGAGACAGACGTGAGGCAGATTTATATAGACAGAAAATATAGATAAAAATGCCCGCTGTAATAGCATCAGACTACCAGCCCCCAGTCCGTGTTCCGGGTAGATCAGACTCTCCAGTTCGATCGGACACCCACCCGCATCCTCACACGTACCCAAAAAATAAACGAACTGCACTTCAATTTGAAGTACAGTTCGCCCACGGTTGCAACTTTAAAAGCTGCGAAACGGTTCGTGGCTTTGACTGGATAACGCCGATCAGTTGATCGTTCCAAAACTTGAACGGATCACAACCCGATCAACACCCGGCTACCGTGTATACATAACTGGCTGTAACTGTGACATCGTCGTAAACCCTCATCCCCCAGCCCCTTCTCTCTTACAAGGGAGAAGGGGAGTAGAGGTAAAAGTAAGGTGTTCAAAGTCCCTCGCCCTCGTGAGGGAGAGGGAT
>JAAUPN010000028.1 GCA_012033105.1 Coleofasciculaceae cyanobacterium RL_1_1 | reverse complement strand
GTTGTTTACCTTTTCCTGTTACTGAAAACAGTAGCAGGCTCAGAGATCAATAGACAACCCACCAAAAGCCGTCCTAGAAGCGATGCACTGAGCCTGTCGAAGTGGACGGGGTTTTAAACCCAGTTTTCGATAAAGCTGAGACATGATGAACCTTTCTCCAGAGCGTTCGCGTGCTGAATTCGGTCGGCAGCGCGATCGATGCAATTTGCAATTTGATCGCAACTCCATCACAGTCTCCTCAAACCCGGCCTCGCACCCCTACCTTAAACGGGCGTCATCGTCGGATCAAGCCAGCGGGCAATTTCACGCTTCAGGCCATCGAGATCCTTGTAAACGCTCTGGCGCATCCATTGTCCAACCGCATCGATCGGCGAAAAATCCTCGCCCACCTGCCAGCGCAGATCCTGGCCGATCGGCGTCGTATGGTTCCCGTCGAGCGGACGAAACGAGACCAACTCGCCGAATTTATCCACGAGGAGGTCACGCAAAGCTAGAGTTTGATCGATCTCGTCGTCGCGAAATTTGACGAGCAAGTTGCGGCGAATCGGATAGTCAGCGGCGATGATGTCGAGGGTTTCGGCTGGACTGGGGACAAATTCGATGTTGTTGGGGTTGATCGCGTTGAAGTCGATCTGCTGCAAGCCTTTTTTGATATTTTGCTTGACGCCATCCGGGATGCGATCGCGCAAATTGCGATCGGCAACCAACTGACGCGCGGCCTGTCGCATTTTCTCGAACGGATCGGCAAGGCCATCGGTCACCTGTTCCAGCAGCGGGATTGATCGTTTCGCCGGAAAGTTGTTATAGGCCAGAAAAATATTGCCCGATCGCTCCACCTCAAATAGGCTTGCGATGAGTAAATGCAGCTTACAGCCCATGCTATGACCGAGACCGTAAACCGGCAGGTAGCGCGGGCTGAGTTGGCGTGTGTGGTGGAGCCGCGCGATCGTCTGCTCAAAACTGTTCAGCGCCGCCTTGGCGATTTCGCCATGATCGAAACTGCTCAGAAACGGCGTCGCGACGATCACATAGCCCTGATCCGCGAGATATTCCAGCAGTAACCGATAGGTCACCTGCGGTGCTGCCGCCACAAACGCCCCCCCGAGGAAATGCAAAATCCCCTTCGGATTGGGCGGAATCAGCACCGTGCTACCCGCGATCGTTTGCCAGGAATCATTAGCCATGGGAGGAATACTAAAGGGAGAATTTGAACCAGACAAAGCCCAGCTCTGAAAGTATAACAACGCCGATCAACGCTGATTTTAGTCTCCGGAATCGGGACGTACTGCACTGAAATTGCAATGAGGTGCAATGGTCAAAGCTGCCCCCTCCAACGATCAAGATCGCGGGTGCAAGTCTGACTCTCGCCTGAATCAACTAGTATTAATTCAGATTAATTCAGCAAGATCGTGGTTCGTCAGCGGGGAAAAGTTTGTGTCGGTTAATCCATACGATCGCAGCCAAGCCAGTGTCACCATGCGTGCGTTCGAGTTCGTTCAAGCCGTGGGCAAAGTCACGGCCAGTACGATTCTCGGCGTTACTCTGTTGGGTAGTTCTGTGGTCGCTGGCGGACTGGTCGGATTAGCCATCAGCTTTCGCAACCTTCCGGATGTGCGCGTTTTGCGCGATTACGTTCCCACCGAAACCAGTCATATTTACGACATCAACGGCGACTTACTCTTCAGTATTCATGATGAAGCCAACCGTGAAGTTGTCCCCCTCGAACGTATTTCGGATCAGCTCAAGCTCTCGGTACTGGCGATCGAGGATAGTCACTTTTACATTCACCAGGGAATTAACCCCGGCGCAATTTTTCGGGCAGTACTGGCGAATATGACCGCCGGTCAGACCGTGGAAGGCGCGTCAACCCTAACGATGCAGCTCGTTAAAAACCTGTTTCTCACCCCAAAACGTGAATTGAGCCGCAAGGTCGCAGAAGCGGTGCTGGCGATTCGCCTAGAGCAAACGTTGTCGAAAGATGAATTGCTCGAACTGTACCTCAACCAGGTGTACTGGGGTCACAATCTCTACGGCGCAGAAACGGCGGCTCAGAGTTATTTCAATAAGTCCGCGAAGGATCTCAACCTTGCCGAGGCGTCGTTAATGGCGGGCTTGATCCAAGCCCCCGAAGATCTCAGCCCGTTTGCCAACTATCAGCTTGCCAAAGAGAGACAAGGGCAGGTACTCGATCGACTCGTACGATTGCGTTGGATCGATGCTGCCGAAGCGGAGGCGGCGCGGAAGCAGCCGCTCCTTGTCGGTCGTATCACCTCGTTTCAAGGCAGTCAGTCCCCCTTCATTACGGAAGCGGTCGTCGCGGAACTCAACCGACGCTTTGGCAAAGAAGCCGTTCTCAAGGGTGGAATGCGCGTTCAAACCACAGTCGATCTCAAACTTCAGCGTCTGGCTGAAGCGACGGTAAAGACGTGGCATCAGCGCTTGTATGAGCAAGGCATTTACGCCAGCTTTGAGCAAGGGCAAATGGCACTTGTGGCCGTCGATCCGCGCACCGATTTCATTAAAGCGATGGTGGGCGGTTACGACCACGAGAAAAGCCAATACAACCGGGCGATTCAAGCACGGCGGCAGCCCGGATCGGCGTTCAAGCCCTTCGTGTATTACACCGCGTTTGCGACCGGAGCCTACAGCCCAGAATCGCCGATCGCCGATACCCCGGTGTCATACCCCGATGGGGATGGTTATTACGTACCGAGAAACTACGGCGGTAACTTTTCCGGTACGGTCAGCATTCGCAAGGCGATCGAGGTGTCGCTCAACGTACCGGCGATTAAAATTGGGCAAGAAATCGGGCTGAATAATGTGATCGAGACCGTACGAACCCTGGGCATGACCAGCCCGATCGACCCGGTAATCTCGTTGCCACTCGGTTCGATCGACGTGACCCCGCTCGAAATGGCCGGAGCCTATGCCACGTTTGCGAGCAATGGTTGGCGATCGGAGACTACCTTAATCGCTCAGGTCACGGACAGCACCGGCGAAGTGTTACTCGACAATACACCACGCCCGCGCCTGGTGCTTGACCCGTGGGCAACGGCGTCGCTCACCAGCACGTTGCAGGGCGTCATCCGTCAGGGGACGGCGACCAATGCCCAACTCACCCGACCGGCAGCGGGCAAAACTGGGACAACCTCGTCCGAGCGTGATATTTGGTTTGTGGGCTATGTGCCGCAGCTTTCGGTGGCGGTGTGGGTCGGGAATGATGATAATCGGCCTCTGGGGGGAAATGCCACCGGTGGCGGATTTGTTGCGCCGGTGTGGAAAGACTTTATGCAAAAAGCTTTGGCGAACGAGCCGATCATTCCGTTTAAGTCGCCTTCGGAGTTCGATCGTCCCTAGTCGATTCGGCGAACGTTTGTCTCGACCCTAACGTGAGTTCGAGTTAAGAAAAATGCGAAACCCTCGTGGCACAACCATCCTGGTTGTTAGCCCAGGTTGCTCGGCGACACAGCCAACAAATCAGGTGGATCGTCGTATTGTTTTGTCTCCATTCCCGCTGACAAACAAGCTGGAAGCTTGTGTTACCTGGAATGCTGATCCCGAACTCACGTTATGACATGAGTTCGGTGGTGGCTGGAACCCTAATTTTCTCATCAGTTGACCCTCTCCGGCTTGTGTCAGGGAATCCAAACAGGTCGTTTCCGTCGAACTCACATTGACCGATACCCCAACGCTCAACCTATAGGCTTCCCCTGACGATCGTTATGACCCTTGATAATCCACTTGCATCGTTTACGATTCTGCTGCTGGTGTCACTACTCGTACCGCCGATCTTTGAGCGCTTGAGGCTACCGCGACTCATTGGCCTGATCCTGGCAGGAGTTGCCCTGGGAGCCGAGGGTCTCGATTGGCTTGATTCCGATAGCGACACGATGCAGCTACTTTCCGATATCGGTAAGGTGTATTTGATGTTTGTGGCGGGGCTGGAGATCGACCTTGCAGAGTTTCGCCGCCAGCGTGGACGATCGATCGGCTTTGGTGTCTTGACGTTCATCGTGCCGCTCAGTGGGGGCGCGATCGTCGCCACCGGGTTCGGGATGAACTGGGTGACAGCGCTGCTGATCGGCTCGCTGATGGCGTCCCATACCCTGCTGGCCTATCCGATCGTCTCGCGACTGGGGCTGGGGCGCAGCGAACCGGTAACAGTGACGGTCGGCGCTACGATTTCACCGACATTGCAGCGCTGCTGGTGCTGGCGATTTGCCTCTCGGTTCAAAGCGGCAATTTCTCGATCGGCGACTTGGTGGGCAAACTAGCGGCCTTGGGGCTATACGCAGCTCTGGTCTTGGTGGGGGTCGGCATTGTGGGGAAAGCCTATTTTCGACGCACGGGCAACGATGAAAGCAACCAGTTTCTGTTTGTGCTACTGGTGGTATTTCTGGCTTCCGTGGGAGCGCAACTCTTGGAAACCGATAAGATCGTCGGAGCATTCCTGGCCGGGTTGGCAGTGAATGATGTTGTGGGTCACAGTCCCGTCGAAGAAAAAGTCGAGTTGTGGGCAGTGCGCTATTTATTCCGTTTTTCTTCGTTGATATTGGTCTGCTGATCGATTTTGAAGGATTCACTAGCGCTCTTACCTCCGATCTCGCCTTGACGATCGCCTTGGTTGGTATGTTGTTGGCGGCCAAGCTGACGGCAGCCGTGCTAGCCAAGCTGGCCTTTCGCTATCGCTGGGATGAAACATTGCTCATGTGGTCACTGTCGATGCCCCAAGTGGCGGCCACGCTAGCGGCGGCACTGGCAGCACTGAACGCCAACGCGATCGGTGTCAATGTGTTCAATGCCACGATCGTCATGATGGTGGTGACAGCAATACTCGGCCCCCTGCTCAGTCAGCGCTTTGGTAGCGCGGTGGTGGCATCAACGCCGGTGAAAGAGGACGAGGTTATTGATCTGGATGGCGATCGCTGTGATCTCGGTGGTCGCCCGTGTACGGCGATCGTCGCGCTCAAAAATCGTCGCGGCGTTTGAATATCTCAGTCAGCTCGGAGCAGCCCTGGTGCAACGGGGGGTAACCTCGTGCCGGTGACGGTGGCGGTTACCCATGCACCGATCTCGAAAACCAGCGTGCAGCGCGAGCTGTACCGCAACCGACAACTGCTCGATCGCGCTGTCGAGATCGGCAAGGCGTTCGATCGATCCGTCCACGCCGTCGCTCGCGTGGATGATGATGCGGCGATGGGGCTGATGCGAACCGCCCATGAATATAACGCGGACTGGCTGGTGGTGGGGTGGCATGAAACCACCAGTCTTTCGGCACGGCTGATGGGAAATACGGTCGATGCGCTGCTGTGGTCAGCGCCCTGTTCGGTGGCGGTGGCGGCGCTACAGGATGACCCGCGCGAGTTGCAAACGGTGTTGGTGACGATCGAAAATCTCACCGCATCGGCGATCGTGCTGATCCGTGCGGGACAGGCGATCGCGCAGTTTGCCGATGCACGTCTCGATATCATGTATCTCTGTGGTGCGGCTCCGGCTCCGGAGGTGTTGCATCGTTTTGAGGTGGCGCTGATCGACCTGAAGTTGGGAAGGCCGATCGAGGTGGTGGAGACCGATCGCGTAGCAGAGACGATCATTGCGGCGTCCAATCGTCACGATCTGACGGTGATTCGTAGTCGGCGTTTTCGTACGGCGGGGGGGCTAAGTGTGACGGATTCGCTGGCAGATTTAACCCGGCGTAGTACGGGGTCGATCGTGGCGATCGAGCCGTGGCAGGCGTCGTCGGAGGCGGACGCGTCCGGCTAGGTGGTGTTGTGGCGATTGATCGTTTGGCGGGCGCGATTGACGCGCTAAGATCGCGATCGCTCTGTATTCAAGGTGACGCAATGACGACGGGAATTGAGACGCAGGAGTTGGCGAGCTATCGGGTGCTACTGGCGGACTACGATCCGGGACTGACGGCGATCGCGGCGCTCGATCGTAATGGCGGCGACTGGGCGGCGGGTGTGGAGGATCTGTGGTCGGCGTCGAATGCTCCGGCGAGTTTCGGGCGCGGTCGCAAGCTGTGGGACACGCTGCTAAAGGTGTTACGTCAGGAACTTTGCGGCGATGAGGGAGTCCGGGCGCAGTTTCAGGAATACAGCAAAAATCCGAGCAGTGCGCCACTGTTGACGGGGTTAATCGTCACGGTGACGACAACGGCGGGTTTACCGATCGACCCGGCGATCGCGACGATCGTGGTGCTGTATTTGGTCAAAGTCGGGCTTAATGTATTTTGCGAATACACCGAACCGACCGCATAGGCTAGCCCAGCAGACTAGCGCAAAATTCCGACGAGAATTCGCAGCACGTCCTCCACATCGGCGGGGACACGGTACAGGTTGAGATCCTGGGTCACCGTACGTGATCGCCGTTCCAACTGGCCGAACTGCCAAATGTTGCCGGTGGAAATTGCGCCGTAGAGTGTTGTCGCGGTATTTTCCGATTCCAGCCAGCGATCGAGGGCAATCAGTTCGATCGCCAGTTGAACGAAACCCCGTTCGAGGTCTTCGTTTTTGGCTTCGATGACGAGGAACACATCATGACTTTGCAGCAAGTAATCCAGCGACCCTTTGAGCTGGGCGTTAACGGTGAGCGGGTATTCCACATCAAGGCGAGCAGTGGTGTAGTGCAGCACATCGGTTAAAACCGGCGCAATCAGGAACTCACGGCGGGCGATTTCACTGGTTAGACTGAGGCGCGGTAGGCTTTCTTCGATGCGGGCCTTCAGGTCGGCGAGGCGATCGAGCGGTTCACTCGTACGCGGCAGATCGAGCGGCTGGCGCTGAAGGGTAGCGTCAAAGTGGGCGAGGATGTCGTGCGGGGTAAAGTTGAGCTTGAAGTAGTCGGAAAAGCTGTAGGCGCGATCGGGTTGAATGATGGGAGGGCGGGACATGGGGTTCTCCTGCAATGTCACATGGCAACGGTTGAACCGCACTTGCTATCCTACGAGTAACGCACCCTCATCGCCGATCGCCACTATGCCGAGCCTCCGCATTCGCGAAATCGTCCCCAATGCTGCTGGATTTGACGCCGAACTGACGATCGAGACCGATCGCCGCACGACTTACCCGATCGCGATTCGCAACCCGTTTGATCCCCAAACCGAGCAAGCCTTGGAATGGTATTTCGAGCAGTGGCTCGACTGTCCCGACTTGGATAAAGTTCAGGCGGCACGGGCGGCGGCGAGTGTGGATACCTACGGGCGGGATTTGTTTCGGCAGGTGTTTTGCAGCGATGAGGATGCCTATGCGGACTATCGCGATCTACGCCGATCGCTGCAATTGGCAGATGGATCAGTCCCGATCGAAATTGAAGGATCGCCGGAGTTTCAGGCATTGCACTGGGAGGCGATGCGTGATGAGGATTTGCCGGAACCGCTCGCGGCGATCGCGACGATGGTACGGGTAAACGCCAAGAAACGGGCAGGCAATCCGGCGGTGATGTCGCCGTCGGGGGTGTTGAATTTGCTCATCGTGACGGCGCGACCGAGCGGCGGGCGGGATGTGGGCTATCGGACGATTTCGCGACCGTTGATCGAGACGATCGACACTAACGAACTGCCGGTGAATGTGGAACTGGTGCGTCCGGGAACCTGGGAAGCGCTCGATCGCCAATTGCAGGCACGCGGCGCGGGCTACTATCATGCGATTCACTTCGATTTGCACGGGGCAGTGCTGACCTATGACCAGGCGCAAGAACTGCTCGATCGCCGTGCAACGGACGATTCACCGCACACCTTTAAGCGCGGCTATGGCTTACAGGAACTCAAACCGTTTGAGGGAGCGCAGGGCTTTTTGAGTTTTGAAGCCGATCGCATCGGGACTTCGATTTTGGTTTCGGCGGATGAGGTGGCAAATTTACTCAAAGACAAGGGCATTCCGCTGTGTATTCTCAATGCTTGCCAGTCGGCGAAGCAGGTGCGGCGACAGGCGATCGGCGACAAACCCAGCGAGGAGACGAGTTTGGGGGCGAAGTTGCTCGAAGCGGGGATGCAGGCGATCGTGGCGATGGCCTATTCGGTGACGGTGGACGCGGCGCGGGTGATGATGACGGCGTTGTATCGATCGTTGTTTGGCGGTAAGTCGGTGATGGAGGCGATCCGCTGCGGGCGGCGGGAGTTGTTGAACAATAAGGCGCGAACGTCGGCTTGGTTTGGCAAGCAGATCGATTTAGAAGATTGGTTGTTACCGGTGGTCTACCAGGGCGCACGGGTTGATCTGAAGTTAGAGCCATTGTCACCACAGGATAAGGCGATGCTGATGCGCGATCGCGCCCGTCGCTATCGTTTTCAAGAGCCGACCTACGGGTTTATCGGGCGGGATACGGACATTTTGGAAATCGAGCGGCGATTGCTGAAGCCCCAAGAGCAAAACGAGAATGCGCTCTTGCTTCAGGGGATGGGCGGCACGGGGAAAACGACGCTGTTAAATCATTTGCGCGATTGGTGGCAGCGGACGGGCTTGATCGCGGATTCGTTTTATTTTGGGTACGACGAAAAGGGCTACACGTTGGCGCAGATTTTGTTTACGATCGCCGATCGTGTCCTACCGGAGGCGGAGTTACGGGAGTTTCAGGCGTGTGACTTGGAAACGCAGCAATGTTGGCTGACGGAAACGTTACGATCGACCCGATACGCGCTGATCCTGGACAATTTGGAGTCGGTGACGGCGGCGGCGCTGTCGATTCCGAATGCGCTACCGGAGGCCGATCGCGAGGCGATCGCGGCGTGGTTGCGATCGTTATTGGGCGGTAAGACGTTGGTGGTGTTGGGTTCTCGGGGGCGTGAGGCGTGGCTGTCGCGGGTGTATGGCAAAAATCACCTGAGTTTGCCGGGTCTCGATCCGTCGGCGCGGTTGATTTTGGCGGAGCGGATTTTGGATCGGGTGGTGCAGGATGCGGACAAGATCGCGGCGATTCAGCAGGATCAGGATTTCAAGAAGTTAATGCAGTTGTTGGCGGGGTATCCGTTGGCGATGGAGGTGGTGTTGGGGAATTTGGCGCGGCTGTCGCCCGGTGAGGTGTTGGCGGGGTTGGATGCGGCGGATGTGGATTTGGATCGGTCTGATGCGCGGGATAAGACGGAAAGTATTTTGCAGTGTATTGATTTTTCGTTTTGTGGCTTGTCGGAGGAGGCGCGGAATTTGTTGGTTTGTCTTGCGCCGTTTTCGGGGTTTATTCTCACAGATTTTTTGCCACAGTTTGCGATGCAGTTGGAATCGATCGCCGAATTAACCCCATTCGTAGGGGCGCATGGACTAAATGAGAGCACTGAGCGGAGTCGAAGTGCGGGACAGTCACCGGGGTTCGACTCCGCTCACCCCTCAAATCCCCTACGGGAACGGTTGGCGGGGGCGGTGCAGGAGGCGATCGATTGGGGGGTTGTTGTCGCCAATTTCGCCGGAAAATCCGGGTTTATTGTCGATTCAGCCGACGTTGCCGTTTTTCTTGCGATCGAAGTTGGCGGGCTGGGATGAGGCGGCGCGATCGGGGTTGCGGCAGGCGTTTAAGCAGCATTATTTGGGTTTGGCGGGGTCGTATCAAAATCTGCTGGAGTCGAAGCAGGCGAATGAGCGCCAACTGGGGATCTTTCTTGTACGGCAGGAGTATGAAAATCTTTCGGCGGCGTTGCAGCTTTGTTTAGAGAGTTACGACACCGTTAAGATCTACTTTTGCTTGTTTCGATATCTCTATCTCAATCAAAATTTTGCCTTAGCCCTGGAGCAAACCGAGACGGTGTATCAGGCGTTGCAACACTACCCCACGAGCCACAAAGAAACTGTTGGCTTTGATATCAGCATGACCCTCAATCGGTTAGCGATGTGTGCCTTAGAGCTGCAAGATTACGAGCGAGCGAGAGCGGCGTATTTAGAAGCAATTGAACTGACTAAAACCCTCACCGGAATTTCAGAACAGCAGCGCAATTCCTCGATTGCCAGCACCTACCACCAGTTGGGAAGAGTCGCCCAGGAGTTGCGAGAATTTGAGGAAGCGCGGCGCAACTACCAACTAGCCCTCCAAATCTATATCGAGTTCAACGATCGCTACAGCCAAGCCAGCACCTTGAATCAGCTCGGTTTAGTGGCGCGAGACACCGAAAACTTTGAAGAGGCTTTGAATTGCTTCTTGCAAGCGCTGCAAATTTTCGCTCAATTTGAAGACGGTCATAACGGCGCGATCGTCCTCCGAAATCTCGGCGAACTCTACATCCAAACCCAAGACGAAAACCTCCTCACCGCCGCCGCCAACCTCCTCGGCACAACCCCCGACCACCTCCGCCAGATGTTCACCACCCCATGAGCGTTGAGCGGAGTCGTTGGTGTAGCCTTCGCGAAGCGAATAACGCGGTCTCCAGTTCCCCCATCGTCCTTAACCTCCATGCCCCGCCGTGACCTCTACCACGACACCGTAAAAAACGCCCTCATCAAAGACGGCTGGACAATCACTCACGATCCCCTCACCCTCGGAGATGCAGACCTACGAGTCTATGCCGACCTCTGTGTTACGAAATCAACCAACACCGACGCCCAGATAAGCCTAACCATCGAGGTTAAAGTTTTCGGCACTTCCAGCCACGCCACCGAACTAGAGAAAGCCGTCGGTCAATACGTGCTTTATCGTTCCATTCTCAGACACAAAGATTCACCGATTCAGACCTACCTTGCTATACCCACCCAGATTTATCGAACCTTCTTTCAACATCAAATCGTTCAAAATCTAATTCAGGATGAACAGATTCGCCTGCTCATTTTCAACCCCGCTACCGAAACCATCGAACAATGGAAAGACTAACCCCGATCGAACTTCAACGCCAAGCCATTCAGGACACCCTGCAAGAACACTGCAAAATTGCGCTAGACTGCCGCGACACATTGCAATGTGACACGTTTATTACTAGCGACCCCGCCACCGATAACTACTTCATGATCGGCCTCGACCTCCCCCCCAAACCGCAAAAATACGGCGTCCTGATCCACCTGCGCCTCATCGACGGCAAAATCTGCATCGAAACCAACAACGTCGAAGACTTCATTGAAGACCTGATCGATCGCGGCATCCCTGAAGCAGACCTCATCACCACCCAGCGCGATCGCACCCCAGCCTTATAGGTTGCGGCACAACCCCCGATGACCTTCGCCAACGCTTCACCCCGTAACGTCCACAGACCTCCGAGGCTTCCCAAACCTCAGAGGTCTCACCCCCACCGCCACTACACCCGCACCATCCAGCCAAACTCATCCGCACGGCAACCCGTCTTAATCTCCGATAACACCGTCGCCAACACCGACGAATAAGGACGATCCGCCACCGGTGGCAACGCGATCGTCAGATCATCAAACTGAATACTCGCAATCTGGGCGATCGTCGCCGCTGTCCCCGCACCAAACGCCTCCTGCAACTGACCCGCACGAAACGCCGCCGCAAGCTCATCGATCGCGATCGTCCGCTCCTCCACCTTCACCCCCAACGTTGGCAACAGCTTGATGATGCTATCCCGCGTAATCCCCGGCAAAATCGAACCGCTGAGTTTCGGTGTCACCACCACATCATCGATCGTGAAAAACACATTCATCGTGCCGCACTCCTCGATATAGCGCTGCTCCTTACCATCCAGCCACAGCACATTGTCAAATCCCCGCGCCTTCGCCTCGCGATCGGCCAGCAAACTCGCCGCATAATTCCCCGCCGCCTTCGCCGCCCCCGTACCGCCCGCAAACGCCCGCACATAATCCCGCGTCACCGTCAGCTTCACCGGCTCCGCATAATATGAATTCACCGGACAGGCAATCACCGCAAACGTATACCGCTCCGACGGACGCAACCCCACCGACTCATCCGACGCAAAATAAATCGGACGCAGATACAGCGCACTCCCCGCCCGCGTCGGAATCCAATCCGCATCCAGCCGCACCAACTCCAGCAGACCATCAATGAAGACTTCATCGGGAATCGGCGGCATACACAACCGCGCCGCCGACTGGTTAATTCGCGCATGATTCGCGTGGGGACGAAACAGCAACGCCTCACCCGCCGCATTTTTATACGCCTTCATCCCCTCAAACACCGCCTGACCGTAATGCAACGCCGAAATTGACGGCGACATCGCCAGCGCACCATAGGGCTGGATCTTCACATCCTGCCACGCGCCCTCATCGTAGGTCGCCACCAACATGTGATCGGTAAACGTTCGCCCGAACTGCAAATTGTTGAGGTCGGTCGCTGCGAGCTTCGACTGAGCGGCTCGCTCGATCGCGATGGTATGCGTCCGGGCGGTCATGGTGCGTTCTTCCCACGTAACAAATGATTAGCGTTTCATTATCGCGCAATTGTTACCTGTCTTTCATCCAGGAACCCGGTTTTTCAATGAAATCGGATTCCTGAATTGCGCCGATCGCCGTGCTGGGATTTAAGCCTCGCCGCTGATGCCCTTGCCGAAAAACTTCGGCGGTGCAGCTAGGGTGTACACCTCGGTTTCCTCGGCGATCGCCTGACGCAAATGTTTCGGCAAACTGACCATGCCACGCAAGGCCAAGCCGTCAAACATTTTGAGTTCGCCCTTGCTTGGGTCGATCTGCTCGCTCAGGAGGCGATCGCTGCGATCGATCTCGGTGAGACACGCCAGCGACTGCGCCGACGCCACGGCAAAACCCCAAGGCGCGGCATAGGTCGGGACGTAGGAGTTATAGGATGCGACGTGGGGAAATAGTGACGCGAGGGTGTTGACGATGCGGGCGTGGAGTTGCAGTTCTGCCGGGGCGACGGGGCCTGCCTGGACGACGAACGCGCCATTGGGACTGAGGACGCGCTGCACTTTGGCGAAATATTCCTTCGTGAACAGTTGGAAGGAGGGGCCTTCCTCGATCGGGTCGGACAAATCCGAGATCACCACATCCCAGGTCTCATCCGTATCATCGAGATACTTCAGCGCGTCACCAAACACCAGTTCAGTGCGGGGATCATCAAACGCGCCCTGATGCATCTCGGTGAGGTGGGTTTGGCACGCCTTGACCACGGCTTCATCGATGTCGATCATCACTGCGCGTTTGACACTTTTCCAGCGCAGCACCTCCCGCAGCGTCGCGCCTTCGCCACCGCCAAGGATCAGCACCCGCTCCGGCGCACCGTGAACGATCGCGGCGGGATGCACCAGCGGCTCATGGTAAAGAAACTCATCGCCCGTGCAGGACTGCCATTTACCATCAAGCACCAGCGCCTTACCGTAAGCGCCCGTTTCGACGATCTGCATTTCCTGATACGGCGTTTTTTCGTACGCCAACATCTGGGTCACGCCGTGGATGTAGAGATCCCAAGGGGTGATGTATTCCGTAATCCACAGATCGGCACGTAGTTCGCTGCCTGCCATTGCGGGGTCTTGCTCCTAATTAAATCGGCGATCGGCGGTCGGTCGGACGCGGGGGCGATCGCGCAAAATGCTTACTTACTGTAGGGGATCAAACACCGTTTTTTTGAGCGAGGCGGAATCTTCTAATCTGATCATGGCCGATCGGGGAAGCGGTGACCATTGGTGGCCTAGGAGTGGGACGGAGGGGTGAGGGTTTGCGGCAGCCCGTACACATGTAAATCCCGCTGGGGAAAGGGAATTTCGATTCCGGCTTCATCAAAACTCAGCTTGATCGCCTCGTATAAACTGAGGGAGACAGGAAGGTAATCGATCGTTTTGACCCAAGGTCGCACGGCGAAATTCACACTACTATCGCCGAGTTCTAAAACTCCCACATCGGGTTTTGGTTGTTCCAGAACGCGCGGATCTTCGGAGAGAACCCGTTGAATCACGGTTTTCACCTGCTTGAGATCGGCAGAGTAGGAAACCCCCACCACCAAATCCAACCGTAAAACGCCGAGTGTTGAATAATTGACAATGTGTTCATCCGTTAGCTTACTATTTGGAATAATCACGGTTTTATTATCCAAGGTATGAATAATAGTCGTCAGCATTTGGAGATCTTCCACATAGCCAGAAACACCATTAATCTCGATCCAATCTCCCACTCGAAAGGGTCGAAAAATAATGAGTAAAAGGCCAGCCGCGAAATTTGCGAGGGAGCCTTGGAGCGCCAGCCCGATCGCGAGTCCCGTCGCACCAATCAGGGCAATGAGGGACGTGGTTTCAATTCCGAGTTGTCCTAAAATAGCCAGGACTACAAACGCCATCACGATGTAATAGCTGATGTTGCTCGCAAAGGCCACAATTGTCGGCTCAATACTCGTTTTGCCTAGCGCCCGTTTGACGAAACGACGTAAAAACTGAGCGCCCCAACGCCCACCAAAGAAAATAGTAATGACGATAACAAGCTTGAGTCCCAGGGATACTCCGACCTCTTGCAGTTGTGCCAATAAACCACTGAACTGTTCTAATGATTTTTCCATCATTCAACCCTGCGACATAAAACACAGTTAACTGTAACCTGAAATATCTATGCCCTCTCCTAACACGGATTCGCGTCCCAACCAACGCCACCCCCAAGCCCGCGAAGATAGCCTGGTGGTGCAGCAAATTTTGACGGGCGATCGCACGGATTTCAACCTAGCTGAACTGGCGCGGCTGCGAGTTCGCTATCGTGGTTTTCCCGGTGCGTACGACATTCAGGACAATCTCGATCGCGCCTTGGAGCGGTGGGATCTAACCGAAGAAGAGCTATTTCAGCAAGCACGAGCCATCCACGCCAGTCAGAGAATTTACAAGGCGAAAACGAATAAAAAAGATGAGGAAGACTGGAGTTAACGGTTAAACGGTTAACCCGTTGAGTGGGGTTAGTAGGCGGCAGCGACGGGCGTACGCTGGGGCGTCAGGGTGCTGCAAAAGGCGCGGAATCCCGCTGCTTCGAGAGCAGCGATCGCCTGGTGCGCGTCGGGAACACGAAACTGTGAACCGAGGCGAACAAAGTGGCATTGATGCCCAGCACGAATCATGCCGACCACTGAGATTTTATTGTTATTTTTACCATCGGGATCGTTGCCGGATTGACGCAGAATCGTTTCGCGGAGGAAATGCTGCTGTTGGATGTCCTTGGCGCGATCGGGGTCAATTTCAACGATCACCATCTGAGCACGCTCGACCGGTTCCACGTCATCGATGATCAGTTGGGTTTGATCGTCACGCCGATCGGCTTTCCCCCACACAATCAACCGCGCATCTGCCTGAATGTAATCCTGAATCACCGCGTACGTTCGGGGAAAAATCACGCCCTCGGCTTGTCCGGTTAAATCTTCCAGCTCAACGATCGCCATGCGATCGCCTTTTTTCGTGACGATTGGCTTCACGCTACTGATCATCACGATCGCGCTGAGGGTTGTTTTGTCGGGCTGCTCGGCCAGGTCACTGAGGCTAATCGGGGCAAGCAAGCGCGATCGCGCCTGGATGGATTTGAGCGGGTGGTCGGAGACGTAAAAGCCCAGCAGTTCTTTTTCGAGGCGGAGTTTTTCCATCGACTCGAAATCGGCGATCGGCGGAGCGCTCGGGGCTAGCTCGTGGGCATTATCAGCGGTGTCGCCTGCCTCGTCCGCACCGGCAACATCGCCGCTCCCGATCGCATCGAACAGATTTCCCTGACCGGATGCACGATCCTTGGCGCGACTTTGCGCCCAATCGATCACGAATTCGAGATCGTGCATCAACTGATTCCGGTTGGGGTTGAGGCAATCGAACGCACCGCACTGAATCAGCGCTTCCAAGGCGCGACGGTTCACAGCGCGTAGGTCAACCCGATCGCAAAAATCCGCCAAGGAGCGAAAATCACCAGCCGTCGCCCGCGCCTCCAAGAGACAGTCGATCGCGCCGTCTCCCAGATTGCGAATCGCCGACAGTCCAAACAAAATCTTGTTACCGTCCACCGGCGTGAAATCAATCTGCGATCGATTAATGTGTGGCGACTCCACCTGAATATTCATACTCAGGCAGGTGGCGATATACTTTTGTACCTTGTCCTGAATGCCGCTATTGGCCGTCAGCAGCGCCGCCATGTACTCGACGGGATAGTTGGCTTTAAGGTAGGCCGTCTGATACGTAACGTAGCCGTAGGCCATCGAGTGGGATTTGTTGAAGCAATTGGAGGCCACGCTGCCATCCGCAAGCAAAAAATTGTGATCGCGCTCGACGCCGATGTCGTAAACGGGCTGAGGGGCGAGACGTTGACGGCTGATGATTTTAACCACGATCGCAGCGGCGAAACCGGCGGAAAAGGTGAGCGTTCTAGGTTTTATCCTACCGTTCCCAGCGGTGATCCCCACACGATCACCATACCATCACCGCCTACCCTTTCACGCAAACCACCTGACGCAACGTCGCGACAATTTCCACCAAATCCGACTGTTGCGCCATGACCTGTTCGATCGGCTTGTAAGCTGCCGGGATTTCGTCGAGTAAACCCGAATCCTTGCGGCATTCGATCCCCTCGGTTTGCGCGATCAGATCATCGAGCGAAAATGATCGCTTCGCCTTCGCCCGCGACATCAACCGCCCCGCCCCGTGGGAACAACTGCAAAAACTTTCGAGGTTGCCTTTTCCTTTGATGATGAAGGATTTCGCCCCCATCGAGCCGGGAATAATGCCGTAGTCGTTTTCACGGGCGCGAACGGCTCCCTTGCGCGTGACGTACACCTCTTCATCAAAATGCACTTCGCGTTCGGCGTAATTGTGGTGACAGTTGACCTCCAGTAACGGTTTGGACGGTTTGCCGCCACCGATCGCCCGATCGACGATCGCCTTCAGTCGCGCCATCATCACGACGCGGTTTTGGCGAGCGTAGTCCTGCGCCCACTGCAAATCGTGCCAGTAGGCGTCGAATTCCGGCGTGTTACGGACAAAGTAGGCCAGGTCGCGATCGGGGAGTGGGGTTTGGGTTAGTCTCGCGAGATTTTTCGCCGTCGAGATATGGCATTGAGCCAATTTATTACCAATATTGCGCGAGCCGGAATGGAGCATCAGCCAGACGCGATCGGTTTCATCAAGACAAACCTCGATGAAATGATTACCACCCCCGAGCGATCCCATCTGTGTCGTGGCCTTATTTTGCAAATCCTGGACACCTTTATGCAAATCCTTAAAACTGCGCCAGCCCTGCCAATTCTGCGCCGCTTTATCCGATTTCTTGTTACTTTCAAATCCCACCGGGATCGCCGCTTCGATTTCTTTCCGAATCGTTTTTAATTTGCCGTCTAGCGCCGTCGCCACGTACGGCGTCAACATCGCGCCCATGCCGCAACCAATATCGACCCCCACCGCTGCCGGGACGATCGCATCCTTCGTCGCCAGCACCGACCCGACCAGCGCCCCTTTACCCAGATGCACATCCGGCATCAGCGACACATGCTTAAACACAAAACGGCAAACTGGCGACGTTTTGCGCCATTTGGATCTCATCATGGCTGAGGTCATGATTCGCCCAGGAATACACAGGTTTTTCAGTTTTAAACGGAACTTCGGAGTAAGGCATTGCGGCTGGAGTCAAACACGTGGCAGTCTAATTTGATATTAGACTTTCAATCTTGATTTCTGTTCCCGATCGAGAATCTTTAATACTTCTCGAATTTGTTGTTCGGAAAATTCTTTTTTACGCAGTGACTGAACGATATTTTTTCTATCTTCTTTTATTTTCTTGGCATCCGTTATTTTCTTGGCATCCGTTTTCTGAACACTGTATTCTTCTAAATCTTGATTATTTTTGGAGATTCTTGAGATATGGTCTTCTATTTTGATAATGACGTTTGTTTTAGAAATAGATTGACCAAAGTATTGCGTCAGAATTGTCCAAAGTTCATAGGCGGTGTCGCGTATATGTCCTTCTGTGCAGTTAAGACTGATCGCGATCTTTGTGTAAGGGGTGCGGGTCGCAGCGGCATGGAGGATGCGGACTTGCAGGTCATTAATGGGCTTGCCGATCATCGTTTGAAGGATGCGATCGACGGTTTGGATAATTAATGTATTCATAGAGCTTGAGCAGCGCGAATATATTAGCTATCAGGAGAATGCTCAATTTTTTTCGCTTCCCACAATTTTTCGTCATGGTCAGAAAACGAAAATATAAATCCGATATATTCCGACATCGCTCACTGTTATCATGCGCAGCAAGTTAAGCCGTTAGATCGATTAAGTTCAGGATCAGAATTAAGGAAACAGAACCTTTGTCTTGTAACAGGATTAAACCTTCCACGGTTGGACTGTGATCAAATCCTTGTGCAGTGTGGCTTATGGCTCCTGATTCAGCTTTTTCTTCGGTATCGAGCTTGTCAAACTCAGGTGACTCGTTTTTCTGCGTCAATTCTCCACAGCCCTATGAAACTATCTACATTTTCCGCGCGATGTGCAGCATCGCTCCTGTTGGTAGCAGCCGCTCATGCGCCAGTTTCAGCTTTGACGGTCGTTGCATCTGAGGCGCTTGCGTCGTCATCTATGGCGATCGAGCTGGCACAGGCTGCAACGACAGACATCACGACGGTGTATTTGATTCAGGACGGTCAGCGATCGGAGATGCGCAAGCGGGCGGTTGATATTCGTGTCAGCAACAACCTGTTTATCGGCTTAGGGATTGTCCCGGCTCAGGTTCGTGCCGTGCTCAGTGGTGATACAGCACCCACTCGTTTGATTACACAAACACCCGTATTTGAGGTGTTCATCCCATCGGATATGTATGCTCCTGACTTTATCTACGTTGCTAAGTTGAGCGAAAGACGGGGTCGGCGTCAGGTTTCGGTAGCGCGGATGAGTACGCTGACGGGCGATAACTCTGGTGGTATTCGCGAAAATGATCGCATTTCGCTGTACCTCGAGGAGTTGCAAGAGGTAGAAGTTCAAGATCGCGATCGGGTTCAAAGTTATACGCAGTATCGCGTTACGCCGGTAGAACCCATTTCTTCTGGTGAGTATGCACTCATGATCTCGGAAAGTACGCTAACCCCAGCAGCAACTTCGGGTTTCTACGACTTTGGGGTTGATTAGGAATTGTGCGTCAGTACAACCAAGCATACTTTTTTACACATTCAGGACTTACGCAGAAGTCCGACTTCTAAACGAGCCGTCGCCGTTCTAACTTTTAGGACTATGTGAGAAGTCGGACTTCTCGCCTATTTTGCGTAAGTTCTATAGCAAAAAACGATTTGCTTGGGACTTATCAAAAAAAGCTGAGAGCACTGAGCGGGGTCGTTGGCGTAGCCTTTGCGAAGCAAATAGTGCGGTTTTCAAATTAGACGAGAGTGTCCTAATTTAATCGGCTTCTGCTATGTCAGAGTCAAATCATGATCCATAAAAAACAGCCGAGCTTTATTCGGCAATAGCTCGGCTGTTTAGATGTATGACGTTGAATGAATTAAATCATTCAAGAAGCAACTATTGCACGCTCGAAACCGCGCTGGAGGCGATCGGCAACGTATTCAACACCAGCGAAACCGCCTGCATAAACATCGGATCTTCCGACGTACCCAACAGCTCCGGGTTGCGGCTCAGGAAAAGCTGCTGCGACGCCGTGAGATCCACGCGAATATCGGGCGTAATGCCGCGATGGCTGATATCCGTGCCGTTGGGCGTGTAGTAGTGCGCCACCGTCACCGCCAGACCGGAGCCATCGGAGAGGGAGTTCACCGCCTGGACGAGTGCCTTACCAAAGGTTTGAGTGCCGATAATTGTGGCGCGATCGTTATCGCCCAAAGCTCCGGCCAAGACCTCACTTGCGCTCGCTGAGTTGCGATCGACCAACACGGTTAAGGGGCGATCGCTCAAGGCCGTATTCGTCGCCGTGAGATTTTCGACCTTGCCATCGCGATCAACGGTTTGGACGATCGTGCCGTCGTTAATCCACATCCGCGCAATCTGCACACTCACATCGAGCAACCCGCCCGGATTTCCCCGCAGGTCTAGCACAAATGCCCGCACATTCTTCGCTTCGAGATCCTGAATCGCACGATACATCTGCTCATGCGCATGAGAACTGAACTCGGTGAGGCGAATGTAGCCGATCGGGGTTCCATCTTCGATCTGCACGCTTTGCTCCACCGCAGGCACTTCGATATTGGCCCGCACCAGCGTAATCTCAAACTCAGCCTGCGATCCCCGTTGAATCGTCAGCGTAACCGGACTCCCCACCGGACCACGAATAATTTGCGCCGCCTCATCGACGCTCATCCCCTGAGTGGATTGGCCGTCAATGCTCAAAATCAAATCCCCTGTGCGTAGCCCCGCTCGGATGGCTGGTGAGTTCAGCAGCGGTTCTACCACCGATAGCGCCGAAATCGAGGACTCCTCACGCAGCCGCAAGCCAATTCCCGACAATTCCCCGGTGGTTTGCGTATTGAGTGCCGCAAATTGGGTGGGATCAAGAAAGCGGGTGTAGGGGTCGTTTAGGCGAGCGAGGGCGCGACGCAAAGCCACGTAAGCGCGTTCCGGAGAGCTGTACTGCGGCGCGAGCAGTTCTTCTCGGACGGCGAGCCAATCGGTTTGATTGAACGTATTGTCAACAAAATCGCGATTAACAATCTGCCATGCTTCGTCTAAAACAGCTTTCGGACTGGGTTGGAGTTCGGCGCGAACGGCGTCATTCGGGAGCGGAACCGTCAGGGTTACGGCTGCGGTCGTGAGACCGCCGAGGGCGAGAAAAGCGGCGGCGGCACTTTTAAGCATCGAAGAATTGGGTTTCATGCAGCGGGGGGACAGGGGGGCGATGAAAGACGGCGCGATGATCGGCCTCAAGCGTCCGCGTTGAGAAACACGAAACACGATCAAGGCGATCGGTGTGACGAAGCGCGTAATGAGAGAAACCACTGACAGGGGATCGAACCTAGTCGAACAGACCGAACAGCATAGAACTCAACAAACTTGAAGCAAACAGACGAAGAATATGGCCTGGAATGATGGAGCATCGATTCGTGCCAATCGTGGACGGGCTTTGAGCTTGATTACGTCTTGTGGAGCAGGCAAGCGTAGAGCCACGAATTTTCGTTCTGTTGTTCTGTTGCTCGATCGAGATGGTCATTCCAGTACACAAAACTGACGCAGCGACAAAAACACGGATGCTGCCCAAGCTTGCGTGCAGTGGATTTCCCAGGACGATCGCAGTGCTGCGACCTCGCAATCGCTCTGACGGCAAGGCAGAGCTGTAAAATTCTCTATGAACTCAATGTATCAACTCTGAGACCGTTCGCCTAGGGTAGATCCAAGGATTTTCGTGGGAATTTCGGGGATCAGGGAATTTTTGAGCCTGAACGGGCAATTTTCAGCCCAAAACCTTGCAAACTGTGTCGAAAATTATCAATTGATGATGAATGATCTGAATGATCTGCACGTGTCGTGGAATGAGTATCACGCGACGATCGAGCGGTTAGCAGTGATGATCGACCGATCAGGCTGGTCGTTTGAGGCGATCGTCTGCATCGCTCGCGGCGGGATGCGGATCGGCGATATTTGCTCGCGGCTGTTTGATCGACCCCTGGCGATTATTGCTGCCACCTCCTACGGCGGTACAGGCGGGCGCGATCGCGGAACCCTAACGATCGCCGCCACCCTCACCACGACCGTTCGTCTATCCGGCAATCTTCTGCTCGTTGACGATCTCGTCGATTCGGGAACATCCCTACGGGACGTGAAGCATTGGCTCAAAACTCATGCCGGTCAGCAGGATGAACTCGGAGCGATCGCCGAAATTCGGACGGCAGTGCTGTGGTACAAAGCGCACTCCACGATCGAGCCGGATTATTACGCCGCCCACCTGCCAGACAATCCCTGGATTCATCAACCCTTTGAACGCTACGAAACACTCTCACCCCAGGATCTTCACTCTCGCTCGATCGCCTGATCAGCACGACGCTTCTCAAACCGAAACAACCAAGCCATCAACGCAAACGCCCCAACCTGTAACGCCAGATTCGGCACATCATGAGCCAGATCGCGACCCGCCAGCACCCGAAAGAAAAAGACAAACCCGCCGATCGCCGCCGAGGCTCCTAAACCGAAGTACGCAAACAATCGCACATTACGATAGGGCGCTCTGGCCTCGGCACGGAGGCGCTTATATTTATCGGGGTCGAGTTGAGAAGAAGGAGGCATGGTAGACAAAGGGGCGAGTGTGCGGGCAGGTTGGTCAATCTGAGATTACGCCAAGATGTAAGTCGAGATCACACCACGACCACGCCGAGATCAAATAGTGCTGTTTTCGATTCTGGTATCAGACTATCTGATACCAGACTATTCTGTTAGGACTTTATAACAAAGAAGGGGCTAGCGTTTAGGTCAACGTTTGAAGCCCGTGAAGCGAAAAACGGTGCGTTAATTTACGGTTATTTGCGATCGCGGCATTCGGTGAGTCTTGAACTCGACATTTATTTGGTACTTGCCTTGGTATTTGCCATACGTCCCCTGTAGACTGTATCTCTAATCAAATCGCATTGATCTGCTGATTTGACCTGTTCACGTTGATGTAGAAAAGGCGATTATCCAGTCGTTCTACAGAGGTTTTCGCAGTGCAGTTGCAAAGAGTAGAAGCTCGTCGAGCCACCGGGGCTCACGCATTGATTGATAGTTTAAAGCGTCATGGCGTTCGTCATATTTTCGGGTATCCCGGTGGGGCAATTTTGCCCATTTATGACGAGCTCTATCGCGCTGAGGCAGAAGGCGGCATTCAGCATATTCTCGTCCGACACGAGCAAGGTGCATCCCATGCTGCTGACGGTTATGCTCGCGCGACCGGCCAGGTCGGCGTGTGTTTCGGCACGTCCGGCCCTGGTGCGACCAACCTCGTCACGGGGATTGCGACCGCACATATGGATTCGATTCCGATGGTGATCGTGACCGGACAGGTTCCCCGCGCGGCGATCGGCACGGATGCATTTCAGGAAACCGATATTTTCGGGATCACGCTACCGATCGTCAAACATTCCTACGTGGTGCGCCAGCCCGAGGACATGTCGCGCATCGTGGCCGAAGCTTTCCATTTAGCGATCACGGGTCGTCCTGGCCCGGTCTTGATCGATATTCCGAAAGATGTCGGCCTCGAAGAATTTGACTACGTTCCTGTGGCGCCTGGGGATTTCGTCATGCGGGGCTATCGTCCGACCGTCAAGGGCAACCCACGCCAGATCGACCAGGCGATCGCCTTAATCCGCGAAGCTGCACGTCCGTTGATGTACGTCGGTGGTGGTGCGATCGCCGCTGGAGCTCACGAAGAGCTACAGGAACTGGCGGAGCATTTCAGCCTTCCCGTGACGACAACCCTGATGGGTAAAGGCTCCTTTGATGAAAATCACCCGCTTTCGGTGGGAATGCTCGGGATGCATGGTACGGCCTACGCCAACTTCTCCGTGAGTGAGTGCGATTTGCTGATTGCGATCGGCGCTCGCTTTGATGATCGCGTCACCGGCAAGCTCGACGAGTTCGCCTCCCACGCCAAAGTGATTCATATCGACATCGATCCCGCCGAGGTGGGCAAAAACCGCGCCCCGGATGTGCCGATCGTCGGCGATGTGCGTCAGGTCTTGATGCATCTGCTGCGCAAGGTGAAGGAAGAGCGGATTCCGACTCAAACTGAGGTGACGCAAGCATGGCGCGATCGAATCGATCGTTGGCGTCAGGACTATCCGCTCTTGGTTCCGATTTACGAAGACACCGTGTCGCCCCAATCGGTCATTGCCGAACTCACCAAGCAAGCACCACACGCCTACTACACCACCGATGTCGGTCAGCACCAGATGTGGGCGGCACAGTTCCTCAAAAACGGCCCCCGCCAGTGGATTTCCAGTGCGGGACTGGGAACGATGGGTTTCGGTCTTCCGGCGGCGATGGGTGCGAAAGTGGCGCTTCCCAATGAGGAGGTGATTTGCATCAGCGGCGACGGTAGCTTCCAGATGAACCTACAAGAGCTGGGAACCCTGGCTCAGTACGGGATCAATGTCAAAACCGTGATCCTGAACAACGGCTGGCAGGGCATGGTTCGTCAATGGCAAGAGGCGTTTTATGGTGAACGCTACTCGTCCTCGAATATGGAGGTTGGGATGCCGGATGTGGAGTTGCTCTGCCAAGCCTACGGGCTGAAGGGAATGAAGGTTCGCCGTCCTGAGGACATCAGTGAAGCGATCGCCACAATGTTGGCGCACGAAGGCCCGGTTGTGTTGGAAATCTACGTTCACAAAACCGAGAACTGCTACCCGATGATTGCACCGGGTAAAAATAACGCTCAGATGATCGGTATTCCCGATCGGGCGAGCGCTCCCTGCAACGACATCATCAATTGTCCGAGCTGTGGCGCAGAAAACATATCGAGCCATGCGTTTTGTCCCGCGTGTGGCTCCAAACTGTAAGCCATTCCCTGGGATTGCACGGATTAGCACCTCTGCCTTAACCCTCTAAACTCGTCAATGTTCATCAGCCATCCGTTTTGTCGGATGGCTTTTGCTATGCTAGGGCGCCTGAGGCTGCGGTAGGCTGCGGTGTAATCCACAAAAAACGCAGCGAATATGACACGATTGGGCATATTGAAGTAGCATTTTGCGTGCGTCTCAATTTTGAAAGATCGTCAATCATTGCCCCCATACCATTCACTCGCACATCCGGCGAGGCAGTACGTACGACAGGAAACACTATGCTAGGCCGATTTATGCAGTGGTTAACCGAACGGATTCGCGGGCTGTTCATCAGTCCCAAACCTCCGTCGAACCTGCTCGTACGCCCCACTCCTCCTCTGACCGATGCTGAGTGTGAAGCGTTCTTTTTTCAACTCCTCGACGGCGTGGCGATGGGCTGGGGGTCGGGAGATATTCAGCGTTTTTTTGCGGCACTAGCCAATCGCGCCGATGAAGCTCGCTGGATTTCCTGGCTCAAGCATCTCGATGTTCGGCTCGAAACGGGCGAGGTGTTGCCCATGCCGATCGCTCAAAAGTTTGTCCGCTTTGGTGAAGTTGCCTCCGGTACGATCGCCCAACGCGCCCTCGATATCGGAACGAATGCGATCGCCCGTGCTCCCAAAGCTTCCAAGTCGAAATCTGACCCCCTAGCTGCCAGTGCTGCGGCGAGCGATGCCAACACAGGGGAAGGATCACCGACGGGACTTGCATCAACGATTCCCGATCCAGGCGCTAACGGGAATGGTGACCATACCATTACGTCAGTGGATCAGCCCCAAGCAGAGAACACGGAGACGGTACTAAGCACAGCAGAAAACACCTCTGAGAGTGATCTCAGTGTTGTGGCTCAGGAATTGGAAGCTTGGATCGAGCGTGGTCAAACCCAAGCCGATCGCCAAAAATTTGCCAGTGCGCTCTTAGCTTTTGACTGTGCGGTGGCGATCGATGCCAACTGCCGTGACGTCTGGATGTATCGCGGTGATGCTCTTGCGGAGCTGAAGCGAGCTAAAGAAGCGGTCAAATCCTACGAACGGGCGCTCGAAATCGACCCGAAAGCGGCGACACTCTGGAGCCGCCTGGGTGATGTCCAGTACGAGCTAAAGCGCTATGCACTTGCCATCCAAAGCTGGAAACGGGCGCTTAACATTAACAATCGTGACTCCCAAGCCTGGGCAAATCAGGGCATCGCGCAGGGTCTGGGTTTGGGGAACTGGGCAGAGGCGATCGCCTGTTGGGAAAAGGCGGTCGAGATTGAGCCGGAAAACTCGGATCTTTGGTTCCGTCTTGGGGTCGGTCACGGTGCGTTAGAAAACTGGGAACTGGCGATCGTGAACTGGGATCAAGCGTTGATCCACAATCCCAACTTTAAAGACGCCCTCGTTAACAAAAGCGTCGCTCTGCAAAAACTCGGGCGTACGGACGAGGCTGAGGCGGTGAATGCGCAGATTCAAAGTCTGGAAGCGGGAAATATGATTCCGATGCCAGATCCGGCGACGGAGTTGGCAGCCTCCGCAACGCTGATCGATGAAAATTCAGCGGCTGAAACCAATGCCCAAGAAGAAGCCGATGATTTCTTCGAGAAGGGCCTGGAGCAGTATGAACAACAAAACTTCCAGGCTGCACAACGCTTCTTTCAGCGAGCGATCGATCATCACCGCGATCCGATTTTGGTGTTGCGCTATCAGGGCTTGACCTGGAAAGAACTCAGACAACGGGAAGACGCGATCGCCTGCTGGGATGAAGGTGTTGGTGGTGGAACCCGATAACGCCGACTTGCTCGCGCTGAAAGCATTCACCTTACAGGAACTCGAAGATTGGGAAGCCGCGAATACCACCTGGGATCGGGTGGTTGAGCTGTTGCCGGACAATCATGATGCTTGGATTCAAAAGGGCATCACCTTACAAAAGCTGGGGCGCTATGAAGAGGCGATCGCGGCCAACAACCGCGCCATGGAACGCCCATAACAACCCATATCACATCCGAGATGGCTGCGATTGTTTAGGACACACGTAACACAAGCATCCCGCTTGTCCCAAAGCAAGCGAGAAGCTTGCGTTACGCGAAGATTTTAGCTTGTCCTCACCACGACGCAAGCAACGCTAGTGCTAGCGCGTCAACTGCTGCACCCATTCCAACTGACTGGTATCGCGAACAATGAGGAAAATTCCCAAACCGAACAGCAACAGCAAACCCGACTGCATCACACCATCCTGGATATGCACCGGAATCGGCTTGCCGCGCAGCCCTTCCACAATCAAAAAGGCGAGCTGACCGCCATCAAGCGCCGGGAGCGGCAGGATGTTGATAATGGCTAGATTAATGCTGATCACCGCTGCGAACACCAGCAAATTGGTCGCATTATCCTCAGCCACGACCGCGCCTTGCTGCACGATTTTGACCGGACTTGCGAGCTGTCCCGCCGTCTCACCAAAGTTTGTGATCAGGCGATAGAAACCGCCCGCTGTGCCGACAAAAATGGACTGGAAACGCTGGGCGCCAAGGGTGAAAATTTCGCCGATGCCGTTGGGCTGACGAAAGACGGGGTCGCCATTGGGTGAGAGTTGCACACCAATACGCCCCAGACCTTCGCTGCTCTTTTCCGGGGTTGCCGTGAGCGTCAGGGTTTCGCTACCGCGCAAGACTTCCAAGGTGATCGGCTGGTCTGGGCTACGCTCGATCGCCGTTTTGAGGTCAACAATTGCATTTTCGCTCGCCGGTAGCGCTTCGCCGTCGATCGCAATAATCGTATCGCCGGACTTGATGCCTGCTTTTGCCGCTGGACTATCCGTCGTCATGACCTGCGGTACGGCCACTCCCGGCTGATAGTTAAACCCCTCCGGCACGCCCGTTGCACCGACCTGCATCACGAGGACGACGTAGGCGAAAATTAGATTGGCGATCACGCCCGCGCTGATGACGATCGCCCGATCGAGTACCGGACGATTGCGCAGCAGGTCGGGATCATCGGGCGGGATCGTACTATCGGGGTCATCATCCGGAAAGCCGACAAATCCACCGAGCGGGAACGCTCGCACGGCATATTCTGTTTTTTTCGCCCTGATATTTCAGCAGGACAGGGCCGAAGCCAAGGGAAAACCGATTGACGTGAATTCCCTGCAATCGAGCCGCGAGAAAGTGACCGAGTTCGTGAACGGCGATCAACAACGCCAGCACGGCGATTGCAGCCAAACAGACATAAGTTACCTAGGAAAAACTAGCGATAGGAGTAACGAACAAAAAGGGCGATACGGTCACAGGATCGTGACTGTATCGCCCTTCATTCTAAAACGTTTTGTCCGTTGGCTGGGATCGCGGATCAGCCCGTGTTACGCATTCCGGCAGCGATGCCGTTAAGCGTCAGAAGTGCGCCGCGTAGCAGTTCGCTCTTGCTGTAGCGCGACTGGATGACTCCCGGTGTGGTGTTTGTACCGTGGTTGCGCAGACGTTTGAGGAGGGTCACCTGAAGCAGACCGAGGGGAACGATCGTGGCGTTGCGTAGTTCAACTGATCGCTGCAAGGCTAAATCACCATCGAGCAGACGCGTGTGACCGGAAATCGTCGAAACAAGCTGACAGGTACGGTGATACTCATCCGAGATTTGGTTGAACAGCACCATAAAGCGATCCATATCCTCGGGATTGGCTAGCTCACGAAGGTAATGCTCGGCGATTTGCAAATCCACTTTCGCAAGGGTCATTTCGACCTTAGAAATCACCATCTTGAAGAACGGCCATTTGAGGTAGAAATAGCTGCAACAGGCGCAGATGGTCTCTTACGGTTT
>JAAUPN010000192.1 GCA_012033105.1 Coleofasciculaceae cyanobacterium RL_1_1 | reverse complement strand
TTAGCTGAATGAATGGAGCTGGGTCGAGACCTTTGAGGTTTTCAAAACCTCAAAGGTCGAAGTTTGACCTACTTTACCTAGCAGCGGGCGATCCCCTCTTGGCGGGCGGCTCGCTGCACGGCGGCGGCGACGGCGACCACGACGCGCTCATCGAATACGGACGGGACGATATTGTCCGCCGCAACTTGGGTCGGCGAGATCAATGAGGCGATCGCGCTGGCCGCTTCGAGGTACATATTCGTCGTCAGATCCACAGCGCGACAGTCGAGCGCACCCCGGAAAATACCGGGGAACGCTAGCACATTATTGATTTGGTTGGGATAGTCGCTGCGTCCGGTGGCGATCACCGCTGCATCACGCTGGATCAGCTCGGGCTGAATTTCGGGGATCGGGTTCGCCATCGCCATGACGATCGGCTTCGGAGCCATCGACTGCACCATCTCGCGGGTTAGCACGCCGGGAGCGCTGACCCCGATGAAGATATCAGCATCGCGCACGGCATCGACTAACAGGCCGGTGTCGTCGCTAGCGAATTCGCGTTTTTGATCGTTAATGTCCGTGCGTGATTTGGAAATGATGCCCTTGGAATCACACATGACGGTGTGGGTTGATCCGGCTTCGAGCAGCAGACGGGCGATCGCCACACCTGCGGCTCCCGCACCATTAATCACAATTTTGGTATCAGCGAGTTCTTTATCGACGACACGCAGCGCGTTAAACAAAGCGGCCAGGGTGACGATCGCCGTACCGTGTTGATCATCATGAAAGACCGGAATATCGAGCCGTTCGCGCAGACGTTTCTCGATTTCAAAGCAGCGCGGCGCGGCGATATCTTCCAGATTGACACCACCAAACACCGGCGCAATGCGGCAAACCGTCTCGACGATTTCGTCTACATCTTGAGTGTCGAGACAGACCGGGAACGCATCGACCCCTGCAAACTCTTTAAACAGCATAGCCTTCCCTTCCATGACGGGCATGGCCGCTTCTGGCCCGAGGTTGCCGAGACCCAAGACGGCGCTGCCATCGGTGACGATCGCCACGGTGTTGCTTTTAATGGTTAGGGTATAGACCAGGTCGGGATCTTCGGCGATCGCACGGCAGACGCGACCGACACCGGGCGTGTAGGCCATCGCCAAATCATCCTGACGTTTGAGTGAGAGCTTACTATCGATGCGGATTTTACCGCCGCGATGGAGGTTAAACGTGCGATCGTACACATCAATCAGATGAATATTCGGAACCGCTTTAATGGCATCGACGATTTTGTCAGCGTGTTCGGTGCTTGAGGCATTGACCGTAATTTCGCGAATCGCGACCTTATGGGTTTGCTCAATCAAGTCAATTTGCCCGAGGCTACCGCCGACCGCTGCAACAGCGTTGACAATATGGGCTAACATCCCCGACTGATTCGGAATCTGACAGCGCAATGTCAAGCTATAACTAGGGTTAGGAGTGAGTTCTACCATGGTGAAAATCGGGCGAGCGGGCTCGCAGTGATAATGATGCAAGCTGGATGAAGCGGGCGGGCTTGCTTAATTCCCTGTTAACTTTAACAGCCTTATGAGTGCGTGGATGATGCACAATTCGCTTTTTGGGGCTCTTTAAATTTTCGCTTGAATGTTTCTGTTGAATCGGTTAAATCTATGCGCGTGATTGGTTTGATGAGCGGTACGTCCATCGACGGTATTGATGTCGCTCTGGTGGATTTGCATGGTGGCGATCGCGATCTCAAGATCGAACTCATTGCAGCTCAAACTGTTCCGTATCATGCAACCTTACGCCAACAAATTCTTGATCTTGCCGGTGGCGCCCCGATCGCTCTCGCTGATTTCGCCGATTTAGACGATGCGATCGCCACTGCCTTTGCCCAAGCACGATCGCCATTCAGACTGACCACGCTCCCGCAGAACTCATCGGTTCCCACGGTCAAACGGTGTATCATCAGCCACCCCGCCCTTCCCTGGTTGCCCGTGATCCGGCGATTGAGGATGGGTCGCGACACGCCTCCGCCTCAGATCCCCACCTTGACCCGTCAACGATCAAGCTGGATCGTTTGGGCTACAGCCTGCAACTCGGACGCGGAACCATGATCGCCCACATCACCGGCCTCCCGACCATCAGCAACTTTCGCGCCGCTGATATTGCCGCAGGTGGCCAAGGCGCTCCCCTTGTGCCGCGCATCGATGCCTGTCTCCTTGGGCATGTGGCGCAAACCACCTGCGTCCAAAATCTAGGCGGCATCGGCAATGTGACCTATATTCCGCGTTTGCGTCATCTATCCAGCCCGATCGCCCGCAGCGCAAACGCTCGAACCTACGATCCCAGCTTAGAACAGGACTTTGATCGTGATATTCGTGGTTGGGACACCGGCCCTGGCAACCTCTTGATCGACTTGGCTGTGCAGCTTTTAAGTCAGGGTGAGCAAACGTTCGATCGGGATGGCGTCTGGGCCGCCACTGGACGAATCTGTCACCCCCTGCTCGATCGCTGGTTGAGCGATCCCTTTTTCACACAGCCGCCACCCAAATCCACCGGACGCGAATATTTTGGCTTGGAATTCACCCAAACCTGTCTGAGCGATGCCCATTCGTTCGACCTCGATGCCGCCGACACGATCGCGACCCTCACCGAGCTGACCGCCGCCTCGATCGCCGATAGCTATCGTCGCTTTCTGCCCGCACTACCCGATCGCGTCCTGCTCTGCGGTGGTGGTAGTCGCAACACCTACCTTCGCGAACGCATCCAAGCACAGCTTGGCTCCTCCTGTCGTGTCCAGACCACCGATGATGTGGGACTCGATGCGGATAGCAAAGAGGCGATCGCCTTTGCCGTGCTGGCCTACTGGCGCTGGCACGACATTCCCGGCAATCTTCCCAGCGTTACCGGCGCGGATCATTCCGTCTTACTCGGTGATATGGCCTCACCCTCGATCACACGATCGACCACCTAGCAGAATCCCCTTAAATCCCGTAAGATTCCGAATACAGGGTTACACCTGAGAAGAGTTTTAAGGAGATCATGATTCGCCAACGCCTGAATGACCCATGCTGACTGTGTTTTGTTGCTGTGTTCATGGCTGTGATGGCTTAAGCTTCAACGCTTTGAGCGCTAGCGTCACTTCAAATTCCAAGCCTGAAATTCTAAACCCAAAATTCCGAACCTGAAATTCCGAACCTGAAATTCCGATCCGCTGTCTTATTCCAGTCTGATTAAAGACGAACCCTAGATTGACATGCTCCCCGGATTTGTAGTCCGGGGAGCATGTCAATCGTGCGTTATTACCATCCTGCCCTTTCTACCGTTCCGTCCCTGCATTATCGTGTCCCATACCTTTCTCCTCGAACAAGGCCGCTGGAAACTCCAAGGGAATTGGCTCGAGCGCAATGATCCTCCGATTCAGGTTGTGGGTCGAGTGATTGTGGCCTGGAGTCAGGATGACTGGTTCAGCATGGTGACGCAGTTTACGTTTCCGAAAGCTGAACGTGAGGCGATCACGCTGCAATATCGTGGGCGTTTGGATAGTGGCGAGTGTCAGTATACGTTTGTGCTACAGCACTCCGAGTTGGGCAAGGTTGAGGGGGAGGGCTGGATCACGCCGGAGTCGATCGTGCAGCGCTACTGGGCGATTAATGACAAACAGCGTCGCAGCGGTTTTGAGACGCTTCACCGTCTGGATAATCAGCATTACGCCTTTTCGAGCGGCATTATGGAAGGGCTGCATCTGACCTGTGCGATGGATGCAACGCTGGAGTTGCAGTATAGCTAACGTGAGTTCGCTGGGCGGGTGATGGGTTTAGCTCGGTGGCATGGTGCGTAGGCGTTCGTTAACGCGATCGAGCAGTTTGACCAAACTTGGTTCTTTTTCGAGCCGCTGCGAGATTTTTTCACAGCTATACAGCACTGTTGTGTGATCCTTGCCGCCGAACTCCTCGCCGATTTTCGGAAAACTGAGGTTGGTGTGCTGACGCATCAGGTACATCGCTAACTGTCGCGCTTGGCTGATTTCCCGGCGGCGTGAGGCACTTTTGAGATCGTCGATCGAGACGTTCATTTCTAGGGATATGGCTTCGAGTACCGAGGCTGGACGTATGGAGACGATCGCCAGTTGTGGATTGAGGATAGGCGCGATATTTTCCACCCGCAGGGGCAAGCCGGACAGCGAGATATAGGCCACTGCGCGGATCAGCGCCCCTTCAAGCTCGCGAATATTGGACTTGTAGTTGGTGGCGATGTACTCGATGATGTCGCGCGGCAGGCGCATGTTTTCGTATTCGGCTTTCTTTTGCAAGATCGCCATGCGCGTTTCGAGGTCGGGGGTTTGAATGTCGGCAATTAAGCCCATCGAAAAGCGCGAACACAACCGTTCTTGTAAGCAGGGGATTTGATTGGGGGGGCGATCGCTCGCTAGCACCACTTGTTTACCGGCCTCGTGTAGTGCATTAAAGGTATGAAAAAACTCTTCCTGGGTGTACTCTTTGCTTTCGATAAATTGGATATCGTCTACGAGTAGCACATCGGCTTCGCGGTAATGCTGGCGAAACTCTTGCATACTGTCGCGGCGGATCGCGTCGATGAGATCATTCGTAAACCGTTCGGTCGAGACGTAAAAGATTTTGGTGTCAGGATTAGCATCGAGGCGATAATGCCCGATCGCCTGCATCAGGTGCGTTTTGCCCAAGCCAACGCCGCCACAGAGAAACAGCGGATTAAACTCGCGTCCGGGATACTCCGCCACCGCCAGCGCCGCCGCGTGTGCCATCCGGCTATTCGCACCGACCACAAACCGTGAAAAAATATACTTGCTGTTGAGTTCTGAAAACCGCGTGGGGTTCGATGCGATCGGCGGGCGTTTCGGCTCGCGTCCCGCTTGCGGCCAGATAACCGCGTCGGCGATGCTGCCATTCGAGGCGGGATCAAGCGTCAGCTCAACCTCGACCATATAGCCGATCGTCTCGCTGACAGCCGTGGCGATCGCCTCTAGATAATACTTTTGCAGCCAGTTCCGCGCAAACGGATTCGGGACGCGCACCGTTAGCCGCTTACCGTCAAACTGTTCGGCTTCGGTTTCCGCCAGCCAAGTTTCAAACGTCGGCGGACTCAGGTGTTGTTGCAGTCGCTCCAGGACGCTATTCCAAGTTTTTTCGAGGGTTGTAGTCACAGAAACGACGAGATCGTAATGATGCAGAACGGCGATGAGGTAGGTCAAGTGTAGCGCTGCTCTTCCGCTCACGTATGCTGCGATCGGTGAATCGAGACCGGACTTAACAGCATGTTGTGTTTTTCTGCTGAATCTTAATACCTGATCGCCCTGCGATCGTGGCGACCCTCAATCCGACCTCAATCCGACGAACCCAAAATATCTTCGCCATCGATCGCATAAATATAGCCATAGTTAAATTGCAGCGCATTCGTGTGGCGAATCACGGCGAACCCAAAATCTGTGACCTGCTTCGCTGGAAACGTCGCCATCACCAGCTCCACCAACTTACGATTCGGAATTTCGGGGATCTGAATGTAATAATCCCGGCGAGCAAAGAATTTATTTTTATCACGCGGCACGATGATGCCATTCACCCGATGGGCAGTTTGGATCGGCTTAATATAACTCCGCATAAACTCCTCTTGATTTTTCTGCAAGCGATACAGCCGCTCCTGCTGCATCCAGCTCATCCGAAACATCATTTTCAGCAGCTCGAACCCCAGGGTGTAATTAAACGCATTATTGCTTTCCTCAGAACTGCCCATGAGTTTGACCGCGATTTGTAGGTACTGCTCGGGCTGACGATGGAGATCCTGGGCGCAGTGGATGTAAAACTGACGGATGTATTTACGGAGTAGGTTTTCCGTAAGGGTGGTTTTAATGTGGAAAAATTGCAAATGTCGCTCAACTTTGCGCTGGGTGTCGTAGTCATCGAGCAGGCGAAAGACGAGGCCATCGGCGGTATATTCATCGAGGAATTCGGCCTGGACGCTGGGCGGTGCGGCGCACAGCACATGGCAAAGTGAGAGGACGTAGCGGCGTTCGTTCCATTGTAGGGAGCTAACCCACGATCGAGCTTCTCCGGGCAGGCGTGAAAAAACAGCATCGGAGTCGAACGTTTCGTTAGACAGCATGATGATTCGCGGTTGGTACTCCCAGGAGAACGGGCAGGGCTTGAGGTTGGTGAATCGCTCAGATTTGGTTGAGACGCGATCGCCGACGCAGAGCGATCGAGCTTCAACCACCCAAATAGTCCCGTCAGCATCGACCGTGGAGCTAGACGTAATCGATGACGTAATTGACCTAGAGGAAGTGGCCTCAATCGATCATGACGCAGTGCTTGTCTAATCTGTCACCAATTACCCGGCAGGATGGGCAAAAAATTGCGGATATCCACAGTTTTTGGGTCGGTTCCGATGCCCTTTCGGGCGACTCAAACCTAACAATTCAAGCCCGACAACTCAAGCCCGACAACTCAAGCACGACTACTCAAGATTGAGCTTAATTTGCTTGTCCTTTAGCTTGGTCTGCGTCCACTGCTCAAAGAACCGCTCTTGCAGTTGCAGTAAAAGCTGACCTTCCAGTTTCGCTTCGGTATATTTCTCGACACGCAGAATGGCGTAACGCTCATCCACGGGCAAGGGGCCGATCAGGTCGCCCTCTTGCTTGCCTTTCACACTGTCGCGGGTGTTTTCTGGCAGTTGGCCGACCTGGAGTGCGCCCATCATGCCGCCAAAGGTTTTGTCTTGGGTGACGGAATGCTCGCGAGCCATCTCCTCAAAGGTCTTGCTGAAGTTTTCGATTTGGGCGTAAATCGATTCGGCGAGGTCGCGATCTTCGACGACGATGCGCGACAGGACAACCACGGCGAGCAGTTCTCGGTTGGCCTCGAAGTATTCCTTAACCTGAGCGCCGGTGAGTTCTGCTTTCAGTTTTTGCAAGGCGATCGAGTTTTCGATACGCTGGCGGAACATATCGTAGTTGATGCCCTGAGATTGCAGCCATTTTTCAAAGGCCGTCGGGTCGGTGAGCTTTTGCTGTGTCAGAAATTGCGCGATCGCCTGTTCGATCATTTGATCTTCGACCTTGAGGCTGTTCCCTCTTTGGTTAATTTCACCCTGCAAAACGTGCTGATAGAGAATTTTTTGCATGAAGCGCGGCAGTTCGCCTGCGCCGTGTAGGTAGCGAATCGCCTGTTGCAGCGAGATGCTTTCGTCGTCGATCGTAATGAGTTTTTCGGTATCCACGGTGTTCGGAGAAAAAGTACGAATAAAATGGGCGGAAATCAATGAACCGCGATCGCCAGGGTTGTCGATGTCGGTAAGATTGATTTTGTCGATCTTTTCAGGCGATCCCTGAAGTTATCGGGAGATGTCGGCGCTTTTAACGCATTCTGAATAGTTGTCTGAACGTGTGACCCAGGTGCGATCGGCGGACAAATTCATTCCTAGGCTATCGCACTGGCGTCACCGCGATCGATGCGGTTATTCCGATCATTAATTGGTTGCGACACATAACCACCGATCTCCGTCCCGCACCCAGGTCATCACCATGCCATCATCCACCGTGCGACCGTCCGTCATGGTATAGCGCAAACTGGTTTCCACCTGGGCGCTATCTTCGGCTTCACTGACCAATCGCGTCTTCAGCACTTCCACAGATTGCACCGAGTCCCCCCACCAGGCTTTATAGCTGTTGAACCCGTCGGGGTGCAGGCTCGTGTTTTGCTGATAGCTCGGGGCGAGCATGTCCCAACTGCGATCGTAGTTGCGGCGCGAGATTTGTTGGAAATATTTTTCAGTGGTCTCGATCGGTGAAAGGCCGTCAAATAAACCCCGGACGTTATCGATAATGGTTGGGAGGTTGTCAGGGTTGATGGTGGTGGGGTTGGGGATGCGGTTGTCAGGGATTTCAGGGAGGTTGGGGATGATATCGGGAAGCTGGATCGGTTTGGGTGCTGGGGCGGGCGTGGGAACGGGAGCGGAACGGGCGGCGGCTTGGGCGATCGCGGTTTGGGCGTTGATCAATTGTCGATCGGCGTTGGGATCGGTGCTAGCAAAGGCACAGTAAGAATCACCAATGGTCTGGCCGTAGCTTTCGAGGGCTTTGATACAGCGATCGAGGCTATTGAAGCGATCGGCGAACACCTGCGCCACATTTTCCCCGAATAAATTGGCATATTGCGGCATCCAAAAACCAACCCGCTTGACGAAAACCGGCTTGCTTTAAGGCGTCAACGCGCGTATTGGCATAGTCAGCATAGGCATCGGTTCCAAAGGCAGAATCCGCCAAAAAGTAGAACGAGTCGGGGGTATTGGCCGCGCCGAGTTCGCGCGGTGTGGCTGCCCGCTCTTCGGAGTTGAGCATCGAGCCGATGCCGATCGAGCTGCGATCGAACAGGTTGGCTCCGGCGAAGGCTAGCCCGCCCGCAATCCCAGCAAATAGAGCAAATTTGACAATACTGCCGACGGGCGATGCGGGCGGATCGGTGTCTTGGGTGCGGGGTTGGGTGCGGGGT
>JAAUPN010000191.1 GCA_012033105.1 Coleofasciculaceae cyanobacterium RL_1_1 | reverse complement strand
CCATCGATAAACCTCGATCAAGCCCCAGCTCTACGGAGACGCATCGACCTCTAAACGCGAGCTGTATCGCGCATCCGCGACCGTATTTTCACGCATTTGTGCCCCCCTGTTCTTCTTAAATCTGCGCAATTACCGAAGTTGCGCTGTAAACAACTTTGGAAATTGCTTTACATTACTTTGTAAAGCTTTGTATGTCTTTGGAAGCTTAAATATAAAGAAAAGATTAGTGTGTAACATCTGAATCAAAATTTCTGGCATATTGGACTCAGTTCAAAGCAAGGCCAGCCAAATATAGGCCGCTGTCTGAATCAACTTTGAGTCTGAAAAGACTCGTATAAAATGAGATCACTTTTTAAAGATCTCACTCTTTAAAGCCTGTATATATTAAGCAAGCGGGGAGGAGCATAGCGTAGTCGTCATACGGCAACGTTCTGTCCCTCACCGCTTGTGCGTTATGGGCAATCTATCCCGAAGCAAACGTGAATGGCTACGGCAATGACTCGGGCTTAGGCTCGAAGTTGAGCGCCGCAGAATTAATGCAGTAGCGCAAGCCGGTTGGTCGGGGGCCGTCATTGAAGACGTGACCCAAATGGGCGTCACACTTGGCGCACAACACTTCTGTACGAATCATAAAAAAGCCGAGATCCCGTTTCTCTGCGATCGCATCCTGTTGTGCGGGCGCATAAAAACTCGGCCAACCCGTCCCGGAGTCAAATTTGGCTTTGGACTCGAAGAGCGTTTCCCCGCAACAGACACAGGTGTACAAACCCGTCGCCTTACTGTCGTGGTATTGCCCCGTAAAAGCTCGCTCCGTTCCTTTCTTGCGTGTGACGCGAAATTGTTCCTCGCTAAGTTGTGCTTGCCATTCGGCATCGGTTTTCGTTAGCTTTGCCATGATGTTCTGGGGTCTGTAGATAGAGCGGTCGTTCGATGGTGACGGGTCTGGGTCATCATTCCAGGCGATCGAGTGACGAGAATGTGATCCTGATCCGTGTCGTACCGCATTGCTCTATTGTTACTTTTTATGTGATTTCTGTCGAAATTATCCCGCGATGATCAATCAAATAAAATTTGCGCTATATCGACTGATAAAAGTAACGAAGTGGTATATCTTGCAAGGTTAAATTAATGAGAGATCCGCGAGGCTGGACAATGCACAAAAACATGGCAAGAGAGTACAAATACTCATACAATCTCGTCAATCTTCAGTGATTTAAGCCATCATTAAGTACGGTTCTCTATACGCTTTTGATCGTAAGATAGGTGAGTATAAATACTCTTTTTGGATCGAGTTACGATCGAATCGTACGATCCTCACGTCAGGCTCACACTTCGGGTTCGCTCGTTGAGTCCCCGTGAATTTACTGGTTTTTGTATTGTGTTTTGGCAGCTAACCTCATGAATACCCCTACAACTCTGAATCGTCACGATGCTCAACGTTTTTTGATGCGGGTTGGTTTTGCCAATGGGCCATTGCCGTATCCGCAACTTCGCGAGGCATTGGCGATCGTGGCGCAACACTGTGACTATCAAATTTTTGGGGTGTGTGCTGGGGATGCTGCGACGGGTATCCGATCGCTGGCCAGCTATACCGAAGCCTTGGGGTGCGATCGGCCGCCGACTCTGGAATTGATCGCAGGACCGGTCTACATCAAGTACAACCCCAAAATTAATCTGTGCTACATCAATGCCTACGAAGGTACAGAACGGGGCGTTTTGGTATCGTGTCAGTCGGCCTACGATACTGGAATTCGTGATTTGTATGGTCACTTGCCGCTCGACTTGTTTGAACGATAAGGTTTGAGCGGTTCTAGATATTCACCCTTGAGACGGCAGGTATAACGACGATGACGGAACGAGTCACAATTCTCGGCTGTGGCTATGTCGGAACGGCATTAGCGCAATACTGGCAGCAGCGCGGGACGTTCCACATCACGGCAACGACGACGACGCCCGATCGCGTGCAGGATCTGGAGACGATCGACCGATCGAGTTGTGGTGCTCGATACCCAAGACCTCGATGCACTGCGCGATCTGGTTGCGGACACGTCTACCCTCGTGGTGAGCGTCGCGTCTAAGCGGGTGCAGCCCTACGATGTGACCTATCTCGGAACGGCTCGCAATCTGGCTCAAGTGTTAACCGAGTTTGACCATGATGCTGCGCTCTCTGGTCGCCCGATCGCGCTTCAGCAGGTGATTTATACCAGTAGCTGCGGTGTGTATGGCGATCGGGGTGGCGAGTGGGTGAGCGAAAGCGTGGAGGTCAATCCCGACGGAGAGAATCAAAAAATTCTGGCTCAAGCCGAAGCTGGTGATTCTCGGTACGGCGACCCCGACGCGCAAAGCCTGTGTCCTACGCTTGGGCGGCATTTATGGCCCCGATCGCGAGATTTCTCGCATCTATAAAAGTGCTGCCGGGAGACGCGCCCCGGTGATGGTCTCCACCCAACGAACTGGATTCACCGCGACGATATTGTGAGCGCGATTAATCTGGCGCGTAGTAATCGTCTCAACGGTATTTTTAATGTGGTGGACGATGATTGGATGTCCAATCGCGAGCTGCTTGATCGGGTCTGTGCGCTATACCACTGGGAGCCGGTGACCTGGGATGCGTCGCGACCTGGACGGCGATCGTATAACGCTAAGGTCTCGAACCAAAAAATCAAAGCCGCCGGTTTAAGTTTGCGCTATCCCAAACGTAAGCTGTAGTAACAGAACTGGGTACGGGGATGAAAATGCGGTCGTGAGTTTGTCGCAACTGATTTACCGTGTGGTCGGTAGCATGGGGTTAAAAGCCAGACGCACGAGATCATTCACATCGGTGTACCGCTGCCGATCTAGGGCGTCAATTCGGGCTTTTTCGGCATAAATTGCCTGTTGGTATTGGCGAGCGAGGTCGAGATGACTCCCAAGGTCGATCGTCTCGAAACGCTGGAGCAATAGTCGATAGCGCGTTTGTCGTAAGATGCGCTCGATCGTGGCGATCGCGCTACGCAGGGCAATCTCGCCGCGCTGAATATCCTGGGCGGTCTTTTCGTCGAGATAGATCAAATGGGCGATCGCGGCGATCGTTTCGGGTTCATCGGCATAGCGGTCTTGCAGCCAGGATAGGGGGTTTGCACCGTGACCACTGGCGATCGATTCCCACAGTGATCGCCATAGATTGACATGGTGGGCAAAGCTAAACGCCGGTGTTGCTTCTGACTGATCGTCAAGCCGTAGCTGATCCAAATATTGCACCGCCGCGATCGTTGGTTCACGCAATTCGGGACAGTGAAGATAAAGCCGTAAAATAATCTCCTCGGCGGCGAGACGCAGGGCGCGATCGCCATCCAGTCCGGCAAGTTGCACCGTGGGTGGTGTCAGGACGGGGTCACGGGTGTCACTGTGGGCGGGCAGGCGCGATCGACGAACTTGGGTGAGCAGTGTTTCGGCGATCGTCGGCACACGACGAGCATCACCACCGGCTAAAATTTCGGCGCAACGGTTGATGTAATAGGTGCGGGTTGATAAATTCTCAATCCGCTGAAGCAGTTTGATCAAATCCTGGGTCGCTTGCTGGTAGCCATCCGCCTGGGTGATGTCCCGCTCCTGAATGATGCGATCGATCTGCCAGTCAATCCACAGCGGCGCGGTGTCGAGTAGGGCGATGTACGCTTCGGGTGAGGCCGATTTAAGGAAATCATCCGCGTCCTTGCCCTCGGGAATATTCAGCACCCGCAACTGAACCCCGCCACGGTAGGCCAAATCCGCCACCTCGCCGATCGCCCGGTTCGTCGCCTTCACCCCTGCCGCGTCCGCATCAAAGTTAAACACCACCTGTTTTGATTCGGTGTAGCGCAACAGTTGCCGTACCTGGCTTTCACTCAGCGCCGTTCCGAGCGATGCCACCGCCGTTTGAATCCCGGCGGCGTGAAGCGCGATCGCGTCGAAATAGCCTTCAACCACCACCGCTCGATCGTCCTTGGCGATCGCCTGCTTGGCCTTATCCAAACAAAACAGTGTTTTACCTTTATCGAATAGCTCTGTCTCGGGCGAATTGAGATACTTCGGTTTTTCGTCACCGAGCGCCCGGCCACCAAAACCGATCGCCCGCCCGCGATCGTCGTAAATCGGGATCATGATCCGATCGCGAAATCGATCGTAATACCCATCACCCTGCTTACGCGGCAAAATCAAGCCCGTCGCCTCAACCAACTCCACCGGGAAATATTTACGATCGACCAAGTAGTTATACAGCGCGTCCCAACCCGGTGGCGCGTAGCCGATTTGGAATTGTTGGAGTGTTGCGTCAGAAAATTGACGATCCTGGATCAGGTACGCTAGCGCCGCCCGCCCCTGACTTTGGCGCAGGGCATACTCGTAAAAATTAACCGCCACCGTCAGGATCTCCCGCAACTGTTCGCGGCGGGTTTGCTGGCGTTGAAATTCTTGCTGTTTTTCCGGTTCGAGGGTCTTGACCGGGATGCTGTAGCGCTGGGCAAGACTGAGGACAGTTTCGACAAAGGATTGCTGGCCGATCTCTTGTAGAAAGGTGATCGCGTTGCCGCCTTTACCGCAGCCGAAGCAGTAAAACATCTGCTTGCTCGGGCTGACGGAAAAACTGGGGGATTTTTCCTCGTGAAACGGGCATAATCCGACGAAATCGCGACCCTGTTTTTTGAGTGAAACGTGGTCGGAGACGATTTCGTGAATGTCGGCGCGTTCTTTGACGGTGTTGATCGTGTCTTCGTGGAGGCGCATCGCGATCGGTGATAGGTGTCTCTATCCTAGGTGGAATCGATCAGATTGCGGGCGGAGTTCGAGTCCGCCTCTTCGTTAAGATAGGACGAGCGATCGTAAAATGTCAGCAAGATTGTTTAAGTCTGCTTAATCCATCTGAATTTGATCCGCCTAACCGTCCGTTGATCGGCGATCGTCCCCCCTCCCTCGAATGAAACCCCACACGCCATGATCCCTTCGAGAACTTCAGCCTTGGATCTCCTCGCAACAGGTAACACGACCATAACCCGCTGTCTACGTCGTCTCGGGTTCGTGGCATTCCTGGGACTGATCGCGACGACTTCACCGCTGATCAGCCTCCGGGCTGCCGTCGCCGCAGCGGAACCGATCGTGGCGACTAAAGCGGAAACGGCAAGCAACAGCCCGGCGATCGAAAGCGATGCACTGATCGAAAGCCAGCCCGAACCCGATCAGGATTTGGAAGAGGTGCAATTTGAAGACTTTGACGTGATTCCGTTTGGTCAAGGCTTACCCCGCAATCTGGCAGAATCGATCGCCTCAGAAAGTCCCGCTCAAGCCGAGAATCCCATCCCCTCGACGCCCGCCGTTGATCCCGTGCCACCGGTTGATCCCACCCCTGCCCCCACCTTCCAACGCAAAGTCGAAACCCGCATTCAGCTTGATTTAAGCGATCGCCGTCTCTCGCTCTACGCCGATAATGAACTCATCGGTAGCTACACCGTCGCGGTTGGTAAACCGGGCTGGGAAACTCCGATCGGTGACTATTCGATCATGCACATGGCGATCGACCCGATTTGGGAAAATCCCTGGACGGGTGAGCTGATCTATCCGGGGCCGACGAATCCGATGGGTCGCGCCGTGATTGTGTTTCACACGATCGGCGATGACATGATCGCCTTTCACGGTACGCCCGACGAGGGGCTACTGGGTCAGGCGGTGTCGCATGGCTGCGTCCGGATGCGGAACGAGGATATTTTGGCGATGTATGACATTGTGCGGCGCGGTACACCGGTGAGTGTCGTGCCGTAGGAATGAATGTGAAGATTGTGCAAAGTTGCGCCGTTTTAGCGTAAATCAGAGGATCAGTACGCGATTGATTATGTGAAGCCCACAAGACAATCATCAATTGCACGTCTTGTAGGTCTTTTGCACATTCTTTACCAATATCTCTCTTCTAATGGTTGCAACTATTAACCTCAAGCCAGTTGTTCTCCCCGTATTCCTAGCTGCTAGCATTGGTCTGGTTTCAGCGCCCGCCAATGCTTTCTCACTGCGCGATACCGAACACGGCGAATCGCTCTTCCAAGTATTTAATTCTCTCGTTCAGATTGAATCCTTTCAACTGATGGATGAAGAACTGAATGTTCGAAAACTTCGGGCAGAATCGTTGCGCTGGGCGGGTGGTTCAGAGTCTGTCGATATCTTCTTAATTAATGAAGGAGCAGGATTTCGTAACCAGCTTTTGTTTACGGCTAATGGCAACGAGCCGCAAATGATTTTTGCCGATATTTCTTCCAAAGAGAGTGGTCTACCGGAAATAGATGGGACGATGGCTCTCGGCGAGGGTAAAAGCCTTGGAGGATTTTCCGGTGATACAAGCTTAAACTTTCTGATCAAGGCAAATGGCCTGTTAGATCCGAATGGCTATATTTACGGGGCAAATCCTGAACTCAATCCAGATAAGCTGCAACACGTCATCGCCTACGAGTATTTCGACGAAGTGATGAGTGAATCATGGGTAATTCTTGGCTTTGAAGATCTCTATGGCGAGTATTCTACCGAAGTGGATGGATCTGATCGCGATTTTAACGATGTTGTGGTCGCAATCAAAGGTGTAGCTAGCGATCCAGTAGAAACAGAAGATGTACCTGAGCCTTCTGCGATGTTGAGCCTGATGGTTATTTCTGGGCTGATGGGTGTGACACGTCGCCGTTAATCTAGCTCTGCGATGATGGCAAATGATGCTTGACAGGTGGTCAATTGCTTCGTGAGGGAATGCCGACCGGGACGCTCTGCGTCCCATGAACCCAAAACGCAGAGCGTAAAAGTGATAGGGAACCTATTGATTTTTGGTTGGTGCAGAACTTAGCAGAACGGAATCGATGAGCAATTGAGCGAAGTCGTTGGCCTAGCCTTCACAAAGTGAATAGTGCGGGTTTCGGAAAGTTACGACCCAACGCATCACATCTCGTTTGTTATTGCATCGACTATGTCTGATTCAACAACGTCGCTGCAATCTCCGCATGATAACGGGCATCGCTCACCGTCCAGGCGTGCATTTTGGCCGGAATCGGCAGGTTACGACCGATCGGCATTCGGGCGCTGTCCGCCGGAATAATCATCAGATCGCTCGGCGTCCATAAACTGGTGTAGTTAATCTGACCAAGCTGATCGATCGCGTCTTGGTTCAAATCGTTGAGAAAGTCGCTATTCGGACACATTTGCCGAATCCCTGCGAATAGCGGCATCAGAAACGCGAGGCGCGTCCCGTGGTTCGGCGCACAAATCGAGATGAAATGATCGACCCGATCGAGACCGCCTAACCGCTGGATATAGTAGCGACTCACCAGGCCACCCATGCTAAAGCCGATCAGATCGATCGGGCGATCGCGACCCACTTGGCGATCGATAAACACCGCCAACTGTTGCGCCAACACCTCAAGTCTGGCGCGACCATCATTCGGGATCAAATCCAGCGCGTACACCGTCCAGCCTTCCCGCTCAAGAAAAGCCCGTAACGAATTAAACACGTAAGCGCGATCGATGATGCCGTGAACCAGGAAAACAGGATTGCGGGTTGAGGTGGTGTCGGTGTTGGGCGTAACACCACCGGTTGGATCGATCGCAGCATCCTGATGAATGACGGCTGGTGGATCGTTCGCGGATATAAAACGGGACGCATCGGAATCGGAAGAATCTGGCATCGAACCTGAGCCTCGGTAACAGTCTGCATCGAGAGAACGATCGTCACGTGACGACAGTTCCACCATAAAAAATGCACCCTATTCCCACAACACTGATCGTGACAGCTTCACGATCGGAACGCAACAGCCCGCCAAAAACACGGCTATTGATCGACCTAAGCGATTTTATCTAGAGCAAACACTGATTTAGTTGAAACAGCTCTCAAAATTGACTCAATGAGCGTTGAGCGGAGTCGAAACGCGGTCTTTGGAAAAACCGATGCCGTTACCCAATCGGGTACTGCTATCGACCCCAGAGATCTGCGTCAATCCCCAGGGGAGTGCTGTGCAATGAATTGCGATCGATACGTAAGTTAATGAATTTTTATGAAGCGATGGTCATAACTTTAGGCAATGCACCTAGGATATTCTCAGAATTGCAATGTTCCACAACAATTTTGGCGGCATACCGTAACCCATAACCTGCTGTCGATCCATGCCCATCAACAGCGCGGCAACATAGACACTCTTGTCGCGAGAGCGTCTCGGCTGCTGGGTTTCACGGTCGCGATCGTCCCTCGTCACGTTGACGGCTCGCATTGTTCCCATATCACAATGCAAGCCTCAAATTCTCACGCTCAATTATTGTTAAGCTTCCCTCACCCCATGTTGAAGAACCTGTTTGGCGGCAAAAAGAAAGAAGGCTTTTTCCTAGACTTAAGTGATGGTCAAAGCGCCCCCGCCCCGGAAGCCGCTTCCTCCGAAGCGCCTGCACCTGAACCGCCTGCACCTGAACCGATCCCCGAACCCGCACCGGTTGCCGCAGCTCCGGCTCCAGTTGCCGCCGTGGTCGCCAGCACCCCCGCTGAAGCTCCCGCCGTCGAAGCCCCCGCCGTCGCGCCCGTTGAAGCGCCCGCCGCA
>JAAUPN010000027.1 GCA_012033105.1 Coleofasciculaceae cyanobacterium RL_1_1 | reverse complement strand
CTTTGAGCAGAAAAATTTTGAGTATGCGTTTGCCTTGGCATAGTCCAAGACAGGTACACGATGCGCGTCACATAACGATCAAATAGCAGTCATGCCATCATCACTGCACGTAACCTCCAGTTTGTGCCAACAATGTCGCGCCCGCCTGCGGTATATCAAAACTCACAGATCACTAACACCAAAATTCAAGCATGAGTTAACTTGAGTGTAGGCTGATGCTCTTCTTCCTCAATCCCCCGTGCTAGGACTGGTTCGCCCACTAATTGCGAGGGTCTCGCGCCGCACACCGCTGGGTTTCAAACAGTTAACCCACGATAAATTGCGGCTGCTGGTCGCCCTATCGGGCATTGCTTTTGCCGATGTGCTGATGTTCATGCAGCTCGGCTTTCAAAGAGCCTTGTTTGATAGCAATACCCGCCTCCACCGCAGCCTAGATGCCGATATTGTGCTGCTCAATCCCCAAACCCAAAACCTAATTTCGCTGGTCGATTTTCCCCGCCGTCGCATTTACCAAGCCCTCGATGTCCCCGGTGTGGCCGCCGCCGACGCCATTTACGGCACAATTACTACCTGGAAAAATCCGGAAACCCGCGACGATAAAGCCCTGATCGTCTTCGGCATTGACCCCGATCGCGACCTATTTGCGATGACGGCATCCGCCGGGAAAAATATCGCTTAAAAGTGCCAGGAAGTGCCTTATTCGATCGACAAGCAAAAGGGCAATACGGCCAGACGATCGCGGCGATCGATGCCGGTCAGGTGGTGGCGACGGAGGTGAACGATCGCACAGTGCAGGTAGTGGGGTTGTTCGAGGTCGGGGCATCGTTCGCGGCGGATGGCTCGCTAGTGATGAGTCAACGAACATTTTTGGAAAGTTTCCCGCGTCATAAACCGGGCAGCATTGGCTTAGGGGTGATTCACGTCGAGCCGGGAACCGATCCAGCCTTCGTCGCCGCTCAACTCAATCAACACTTACCCGAAGATACGATCGCCCTCACCCGAGAAGGGTTCATCGCCTTTGAGGAACAATACTGGGCGGAAAATACCGCGATCGGTTTTGTGTTTCGCCTCGGGACGATTATGGGCTTCATCGTCGGCATGGTGATCGTCTATCAGGTGTTGGCAACGGATGTGAACGACCATTTGCCGGAGTATGCCACGTTTAAGGCGATGGGCTACACCGATCGCTATTTGCTCGGGGTGGTGTTTGAGGAGGCGCTGATTTTGGCCTGTGTTGGCTTTATTCCGGGGGTGGTGTTTTCATCCTGGATGTACGGCGTGACGAAGGCGGCGACGAATTTACCGATCGCGATGACCCTGTTACGGGCGGTGCAGGTGTTAATTTTGACACTGATGATGTGTTGTGTGTCGGGGGCGATCGCGACGCAACGGCTGCGATCAGCAGACCCCGCCGACATTTTCTAAGTCCCGTATCGGTTTGATCTGGGTTTTAATCCTGCTGGTGGGCAAACTGATACGCACCAATCCCCGCCAAGACGATCGCCACACCCAACAACACCGGAATCACAACCCACGGAAACGCCGACAACGGTTGATAGGCCGCTGCCCGCAGGCCAATGCTGGTATAGGTGAGCGGCAGAGCATAGACGATCGCCTTCAGTGCCACCGGCAACGTCGCCGGATCAAAAAAGGTTGCACCCAGAAATGACATCGGCACAATCAAAAAGTTGTTGATCAAACCAACACTTTCGATCGATTTCACATTCAAACCGGCGATCGTTCCCAAACTCGCAAACACCGCACAATTTAACACCAGCACCGTCAAAAACAGCGGATTGAGAAAACACCAGGCGCGGGTCACATCCCCCGACGTGAACACCACAAACAACACCGCCACCAGAATCACCGACAACGCCGTCAGCAGACCCCGCACAATCCCGGCGCTCGCCTTACCAATGTGCAACGCCAGCGGATGCACCGGCATTAGTAGCATTTCCTCAAACGTTTTCGTATAGAGCCGATCGCCACAGATCGAAAACGTCGTCCCCACAAAGCTAATCGCCATCGACGACAGCGCCACCATCCCCGGCAGAATGAACTCCAGATAACTGTTGTATTCGCCCCCGATCGCCGTCCCCGGACGAATCGAGCTACCCAAACCCAGGCCAAACGCCACAATATAAATCAGCGGCGACACCAGCCCCGACGCCACCACCTGCGTCACCCGCACCCGCAAATCCAACCACTCACCCCACAACACCGTTAGGCTATCTTCGAGGATGGTTTGAATCGGAGAAACCGCTGGGGCGATCGGTGGTGGTGTGGAAGGTGAGGCGATCGGCTCGGGTGTTTGCAGCAGCATGGAGAAAAATGACAAAAAAAGGGCGTATGATTACGCATTGTAACCAAGTACGGTGCATTCCTGAGCAGTTCCTGGGCTGCAACTTCAGGGCTACTGCGCCACAACGCGCACCGATGTCCCCTCGCGTACCCAGTCGTACAGCTCGCGTACATCGGAATTACTCAACCGCAAACAACCGTGGGAGACCGCCTGCCCAACACTGGCAAGCTGATTCGTGCCGTGAAACCCGATCGCCCCCTGATCCGTGACCCAAAATTCGATCCAGCGATCGCCTAAGGGATTTGCCTCGCTGGGTTGAATTTCGATATCGGTGAGCGGATGCCGCCACACCGGATTTTTCAGCTTTTGCGTGATCGTAAACGACCCGATCGGCGTTTCCCAGCCCGGTTGACCAATCCCGACGCGGTAGCTCCCGACGGGTAAACCTTGATCGAACAAATACACCCGCCGTAAGCGTAAATTCACCACCAGATAGGCGCGATCGCTCCATTCCGCGATCGGCGGTTGGGCGTGCAACCACTGGGCGATCGACTGGGCGGCGAGTCGGTGGCGAAACCAGCGTTGCCACGCGACGATGGGCGGTAGATCGAGACGGGTGCGGATCGGTGGGGCGGTGGTGGTGGTGCTGGTGTAGGGAGCGATCGGCGAGGGGCGATCACGACGACTGGGCAGAAGATCGATCGCCACCATCAAACCCGCTACCGTTATGCAGGTCGCCGCGAAACTGCGTAGCCACAGGGGAGTATAAGCCATCGAATCCAAAGGTTCCGGTCAAGATGCAGCCGCGATCAATCTCAATTTCGCCCCTAGGGTCGCAAGTTCGAGGGCGGGAGTAGTGGATAGAAATGACCGACGGGGCCTTGGCCGGAGCCGATCGCCAGGGAATGCCGCAGGGCTTCCGTGACAAAGATTTTGGCGCGGCGAACGAGATCAAGACCGTCGCCACCGTCGCGGGCGATCAGAGCAGCGATCGCAGCGGCGAGGGTGCAGCCTGTGCCGTGCGTGTGGGTGGTGTCGATCGTTTCGGTGCGGAGGATTTTGAGCCGATCGCCATCAAACCAAACATCAACACCACAGGCCAAATCGGCCATTGCGCCCCCTTTGACCAGTACGGCTTGAGCGCCGAGGGTATGGATCACTTGGGCGGCGCGTTGCATGGTGTCGAGATCGTTAATCTCCAGGCCGCTGAGGATTTCAGCTTCGTAGCGATTGGGCGTGACGATCGCCGCGTGGGGAATGACGCGATCGCGCAGGGTGGCGATCGCCGCGTCGTCGATCAACACCGCACCGGTGCGCGACACCATCACCGGATCAACCACCAATGCCGTAATCCCGTGGGCGGCGATGCGATCGATCACCACCTGCATAATCTCGGCATTGAGCAACATCCCCAGTTTGACCGCATCGACACCAATATCACTGACCACCGCATCAATTTGCTGGGCAACGGTTGACGGTGGCATGGCTTCCACGTGGGTCACACCAAGGGTGTTTTGGGCGGTGACGCAGGTAATGGCGCTGGTTCCGTGGACGCAGTGCATGGCGAAGGTGCGTAAGTCGGCCTGGATGCCTGCACCGCCACCACTATCGGAACCGGCGATCGTCAGGGGCAATGGGGATGTGGTCGCTTGGGGGTGGGGGGAAAGTGTGGGGCTGGCATGGGCGATCGTGCGGTAACTATCAATAAGGTCGATTAGGACGATCTTACGAAAAAGCGGATAGTCGGTGGGTTTGATCGGGGTGATTTTTCTGGCGATCGGTTGGAACAGTGCCCGATCGTTAAGGTGAGTCAAGGTTATGGAAACGATGCGAACGTATTCCGGTGCATTTGCTGATGCATTTTCTAAAATTGGGTCAATTGGGACTGATGCGTTCAGCATCGTAATCTAAGCCAAGCTTGCCGGTTTGGTCTGCCATTATCCCAATCTCTATCCTTGTTATTGCGATTGACTCGCTAACCCTCATGGCCATGAACCGTCTCAATGAACGGGCGTTTGATATTCTCAACGCCGAAATTAAACGTTGTCTCAAAGGAAATCCGCTCGATCGGGGTTCCTATCAATCCTTGCGTCGCTATCTCGACCGGCTGTGTTTGGAATCCGGTAACCGCATGACGTTTGCGGAATTATTGCGAGCAATTCAAGGCATTGTGCCGAGCTTTAGTACCGACGTGATCCGCCGAGCCGCTGCCGCTAATACAAAAACCTCCGAGGTTGGTGGTTTGCTGAAATGGGGCGTTATTGCAACGACTGTATCCGTCGGACTCGTCGCGATCGCCAATTTGCCCTATCCGATGATTCGTACCCCGGTCGCGGCCACGGCTCCGATCGTTTTGCTGCCGAGTTTTATCAGCATGGATCATAACTACCGCAAGGCGATCGCCAATGTTGAACAGGCTGACCAACTGGTCAACCAAGCCACCAGTGCCGCCGATATCGAGCGCGGAGCTGTCCATGTTGCCGACGCCCAAGCCGCGCTCGATCGTCTCCCCGTTTGGTTTCTCGGCTACCAACCCCGCACCTACTGCACCTTCTTTGGTTGCACCTGGAAATTCACCCTGGATGAATTTGAACAGGCTCGGAAACAAATTGCGCGGATGGACGCGAGGATTTTTCAGGAAAATAATGCTTTGGTGGACTATGCCGCAGCCAGTGCGGATCTGGAGGCCGCACGGGAAGCCTACGCGATCGCGCCGAGCAATGTGGAGAAAAATCAAGCCCTTGCCACCCAGCAAACCGCGATCGATCAACTGATGGCCGTTCCGGCGGAAACCCTGGCCGGACGCCTTGCCCGTCAACAAGCGGGAACCGCCGATCGGGATTTAGCCTCCACCGCGAACAGCGTGGCAGGCGATGCCCGTACCAGCAATCTCGTTGATGCGGCCAAAGCCTTCGCCATGCAAGCGGCGACCCTGTCGCAAAATTCACCGCACCCGGCGGCTCGCTGGCGCGAAATTGAGTCACTGTGGAACGAGGCCACGACGAAACTACGTGACGTTCAGCCGGATGAACCCGGTTATGCCGAGGCACAAACCAAACTGGCGGAATATCAGTCGAATATTAGTGCCACTCGGATTCGTTTGGCGGCGGAAGAGAACGCGACTCGTTCGTTTGATCAGGCCAAGGCGTTGATTCCCCAGTGGCAGTCGATCATTGCCCGTGACTCCAGCGATCCGCAACTGGTCAGCTTACTGCAAAAAATCCTGAACGAATTAAACCAGATTGAGAGCGGCACAACGCCCTACGAGGAAGCGCAAACGCTCCGACAGCAGGCAGAGGAGGCACAACAAAAACTATCCACCACCAAAAATGATTAAATTTCGATACGCAACCCTCGTAGCACAACCATCTGGGTTGTCAGTATCCGTGATAGTGGGCTTGTCTAACCCAAAGACCGCACTTCGACTCCGCTCAGTGCTCATCGGCAACTGCTACTTTGTCAGCCGGATTTGGCATCACTACGGGCTACTCACGAACTCCTAACTCCTAACTCCTCAATGCCCAACATTCCCGACCTTGCCCCGTGGCGATCGCTCCTCGCCAAAGCGCTACACCAAAACCGCAGCCTGGTCTACTCCCGCTACCTCCAGCTCGCCACCGTCACCGCTGACAACAAACCAAGCAACCGCACCGTCGTTTTTCGCGGTTTCCTCAATCCCGGCAATCGGCTACAGATCATCACCGACACTCGCAGCGAAAAAATCCCCCAACTTGCGGCTAATCCCCGCGCTGAAGCCTGCTGGTATTTCCCGAAAACGCGCGTGCAGTTTCGCCTTGCGGGAACGATCGCGATCGTCACCGCCACGACCGAGGATGAAACCCTGCAAGCCGCACGCCGCCACCTGTGGCACAACCTTTCGGATAACGCCCGATCGGGTTTGTATGGCCGCAACCGGGAGCCGATCGCGTGGATCACGCCGACTCATCCGCCTTTGACGTAGCAGCACCCGCACCGACGGTTCCGCTCGATACCTTTGCCCTGCTCCTGCTCGAACCCGATCGCGTCGATCAGCTTCAGCTACGCGGCAACCCACAACAACGCCAGATTTTCACGCGATCGGCCAATGGCTGGGAGCAACGCGAGGTCAATCCCTGATCCAGTTTAACCACGCCTAAAAACCACAATTCACCGCGACTTGACGCCGCTACTTCACGCCACCAAAACGCCGACTGCGATTTTGATAGGCAAATAAAGCACTGCGGAATGCCTCGCGATCGAACTCCGGCCAGGGCGTTTCTGTGACATAAATCTCCGCATAGGCAATCTGCCACAACAGAAAATTACTCACCCGCATTTCGCCGCTGGTGCGAATCATCAGATCCGGATCACCCAGATTGTTCGTATACAGATGCCGAGCAAATAACGTCTGGTCAATGTGATCGGGTTCGAGGGTTCCGTCCTTGACCTGTTGGGCGATCGCCGACAAGCATCCACAATTTCCTGCCGTCCGCCGTAATTGGTAGCGATCGTAAATTTCAGGCCGGTATTATGGCGCGATCGATCCATTGAATCTGCGATCTCATGCTTGAGTTTTGGGGGCAAAACATCCAACTGACCGACAAATTGGATCTGAACTTTTTCATCAATTAGGTTTTGTAACTCTCGACGCAAGACCCGCTCAAACAAGAGCATTAAAAAATTGACTTCCTCGCTGGGACGCGCCCAATTTTCCGTCGAAAATGCATAGACCGTCAGGGCTTCAATGCCCCAATCACTACAGTTACGGACAAGACCCTTTAATACATCGACCCCCCGCTGATGTCCCATCGTGCGAGGCATTCCCCGACTGCGTGCCCAGCGACCGTTACCGTCCATGATGACCGCAACATGCTTGGGCAGTCGCTCACGATCGAGATCAGAAGGGAGCGCATTTAAAGTGATCGGCTCGATACTCATCTTTTCGTGCCCACTTTCTACCATAGACCGCTTTCAACCACGTATTCGACCGTAGGTATTCCCGAAAAAGGTCGTTCGACCTTTGAATTGTACCTGTACATTGAGAGGTGTCCAGTTTGCAAGCCGTTCCGAGTTCTTGGAAGATCGTGAAAGCATCGCGAACGTTCGATGAGCTGGATCGCTGACCGGTGCTGACCGGTCGATACGCGAGAATTGTAGAGGATAGATTGAGCGATAATGCACAGCATCATTCTCGTTAGCTCAGGGTCGACGATCGCCAGGACTCGCCCAAACGCTACAAGCATTACGCGGTGAACGATCTCCGAAGTCAAGAGAGATGAGCAAATTCAGCCCGAACGCATTAGCATATACATGTGAACGCCCTCCAAACACCACTTCAATCCCTCGAAGCCGGTACGTGGTTTAAAGCGATCTGCGGAGCTAGCTTTCAACACCTTCCGGCCATTCGCAGTTTGGCAATTGTCTATGCCTTAGCAGGTGCAGATTGCCTTGACGTTGCGGCAGATGCTGCTGTGATTACAGCGGCGAAAGACGGGTTATGTGTGGCGGAGCACTTGCGGCATGAGTCGATCGCCCGTGGTTTTCCCAACACGCCGCCACCGCTACTGATGGCTAGCTTCAACGATGCTGAAGATCCACACTTTCGTAAAGCCCAATTCGATCCCCTCCTCTGTCCGCGCGACTGCCCGCGACCCTGCGAAAAAATTTGTCCGGCAGAGGCGATTAATTTTGAACTCGGGGTGACGGGTAAACCGCTTGGGGTGATTGACGCACGGTGTTATGGCTGTGGCCGTTGTGTGCCGATTTGCCCGATCGGGGCGATCGAAACCCGTGCTTACGTCGCGACGCCCAAAAGTGTCGCCGCCACTATTATTAACGGCATTGACGCGATCGAAATTCACACTCGTCCCGGCTGTCTGCCCGATTTCTTACGCCTCTGGCGCTCGATTCAGCCGTGGATTAATCGCTTGCGCTTGATCTCGATTAGCTGCCCTGATAGCCGCACGTTCGATGCGATCGCCTACCTCCGAACGATCGCGGCGGAAATCACCCCAAATCTCAAACCGGTTTTAATCTGGCAGGCGGATGGTCGCCCCATGAGCGGAGATGTGGGCAAAGGGCGACGATGGCGGCAATTCATTTTGGACGCAAGTTGGTTGCGGCGAAGCTGCCGGGCTTTGTCCAATTAGCGGGAGGAACGAACGATCGCAGCGTGATCAAACTCAAACAAGCCAGACTCAAACTCGGTCAGGGCGGAATCGCTGGAATTGCCTATGGCAGTTTTGCACGTCGTCAGTTGGCTGAGGTGCTTGAAACCCTCGAAACATTCTCGGTCAATGATCGCCTGGAACAGCATCCACAATTGCTCTGGTCTGCGGTACGCATCGCCCGCGATGTTACAACGCCGCTCAAACCCGAATGTCCCGCTCATAATCGACCGAGATCGGAAACTTGTTCCAACCTTGATCGACCTCGATCGCTCGAATTTCCCTGATCTTTAATCTCCTTTCTGTGTCCACCCCTGACGACTTTGATCGATCGACCACCAAGCCAAATCTCATGCCGAACGCAGACTCTAATTTGACGAACAGTCCCGATGAACTCGATGAACTCGATGTCGCGATTTCAGGCACGGAAACGCAGCCCGATCCGCAACGTCAGGGGTCGGAAGCATTGCTCACGGCGATCGAGCCGGAGTCAAATTCGGCAGTGATGGAGCCTGATCCCGTGGCTGTTTCTCCCACCGAAGCGCAGCGCAATGCGGCAGGAGATTCACACATGCGACGCTATGCCGATGACCTCGATCGCCTGATCGCCATTTTGCCCGAGGATTTACGCGATCCGCTTCGAGCCCATGATCGCTACGAGGAACTGATCGAAATCGTTCTGGATCTGGGTCGCCCACCGGAAGCGCGGTATCCCAACCAGGCCGAATACGTTTGCGATCGCCTCATTACCCGTGAAGATTTACACAATTGTGTCACTCGCCTGGGTCATTTCGGCGGTGATAACCGTGCCGGTATCGAGCAAACCCTGCATCGTATTAGCGCCATCCGGAATCGTGCGGGCGACATCATTGGGCTGACCTGTCGTGTTGGCCGATCGGTATTTGGGACGATCGCCCTGATTCGCGATCTGGTCGAAAGTGGCGAATCGATTTTGATGCTGGGGCGTCCGGGGGTAGGCAAGACCACGGTGTTACGCGAAATTGCCCGCGTCCTGGCCGATGATCTGGGTAAGCGGGTCGTGATTATCGACACATCGAACGAAATCGCGGGTGATGGCGATATTCCCCACCCGGCGATCGGGCGGGCGCGACGGATGCATGTGGCGAAACCCGAATTGCAACACCAGGTGATGATTGAAGCGGTCGAGAACCACATGCCGGAAGTGATCGTGATTGACGAAATCGGCACAGAACTCGAAGCCCTCGCCGCCCGGACGATCGCCGAGCGCGGCGTCCAACTTGTTGGCACGGCGCACGGCAACCGCATCGAAAATCTACTCAAAAACCCCACCCTCTCGGATCTGATTGGTGGCATCCAGTCCGTCACCCTCGGTGATGACGAAGCCCGACGACGCGGAACCCAAAAGACCGTCCTCGAACGCAAAGCCCCGCCCACCTTTGGCATGGCGGTCGAAATGTTGGAGCGTTACCGCTGGGTGGTACACGACAATGTCGCGCAGATGGTCGATACCCTGCTGCGACGCGGCCAGCCGAACCCCCAAGTCCGCAGCTTTGATGCGTCCGGCTCGGTCAAAATTGAGCATGAGCTACCGATTAGTGCGGTTCCTGTTCCGCCGAAAGCTGCCGGTCGTCCGGGGGGCTGGCGTGCTTCTGGCACAATGCAGCCGGTGTCGCCCTTCGAGTCGAGTTCGAGTGTGGCGCTATCGCTGGATAGTCGCCCACGTGTCCGTAAGGCTCGCAATGATAGTACGGTGATGCTGCCGCCGACTCCGGCGCAGCAGTTCGAGCGGATGCTGGATGTGTCGCTACAAGCCCGCATGACGGGAGAGCTGCCGAGTGTGGAGGCGTTGCGGGACACGGAAGATGAGGCTCCACAGATTGTGCTGTATCCCTACGCGGTCAGTTCACACCAGTTGATCCAGGCGATCGAGCTGCTCGATCTGCCGATTCGTTTGACCAAGGATCTCGACGAAGCGGATGCGGTCATTGCGCTGCGATCGCACCTCAAAAATCATGCCAAACTGCGCCACATCGCCAAAGTGCGACAAATCCCGATCCATCCGATCAAAAGTAGCGGGATGCCGCAAATTACGCGGGCGCTCAAGCGAATTTTGAAAATGGATGATCCGGGTATGCCGGACGTGCCGGATCTTCAGCTTTTTGCACGGGATGGTAGTGACGACGAAATCGAAGCACTGGAAGAAACACGGCTTGCCGTTGAGCAAATCGTGTTACCGAAAGGGCAACCCGTGGAACTCTTGCCCCGATCGCCCAAAGTTCGCAAAATGCAGCATGAGCTAGTGGAACACTACCGTCTGAAATCCGATAGTTTTGGCGATGAACCCAATCGTCGCCTGCGAATTTATCCGGCCTAGAGGCGGCGATCGTGAGCTGAAGCTGGGATGGATTGGGCTTGAGGCTGCGGTGTAGACCCGTTCTCTTTCCGTTTGGTTCCGTTGGTCGGACGTACCGACTGTCCGATAGGATTGAGGACGCGATCGCGCCCGATGGGTGGGGTCTATTTCGTTTGCCCGGATGACTACTTAAATTTTCCCAGCTCTTATGCTTCGTGACGCCAAACTGATCTTGCTGCTCGCGATTGGAACCCTGACGGTTATGGCGGGAGCCGTCATCGCACCGAACCTCCCCAACTTGGTCACCGACTTTCAGCTCAATCCCGAAATTGCCGGTATTCTCGTGGGAACCCACTTGATTACCGTGGCGCTATCCGTACCCTTTTTCGGCATTCTCGCCGATCGCTTCGGCGCATTAACAGTCCTCATCCCCTCCTTGATCGCCTACGCCATCTTTGGCACTGTGGGCGCGATCGTACCGGGGTTTCGATCGCTTCTCGCCCTACGATCGCTCCTCGGTATTTCCACTGGTGGGCTGACAGCATCCAGTATGGGCTTACTGGGCAAGTTTTATCACGGCGAAGCGCGACAGCAAGTATTGGCCTATGCGTCCGGGGCGCTGGCGATCGCTAATATTTGCTATCCGCTGCTCGCCGGTCTACTCGGATCGATCGGCTGGCGCTGGGCGTTTTGTTTATACGGTCTGGCCATACCGTTTGCCCTGATTAGTCCGAAACTGTTAAACCAGCGCGAACCGTCCGACGCCCAGAGTCAGGACAGCCCCGACGCAGACAGCAAACCTCAAACCGCCCAATCTGTTCCCCTCCTTGCCCTCGTCACCGATCGCCAAATTTTTCCCATTCTGCTGGCGATGTTGGTCACCTGCGGCACGATTTACGTCACCTTTATCTACGTCCCGATCTACATGCGTGACGTCCTCGAAGCCACAACAGCCTCGATCGGCGCAGTCTTAGCCACCACCGCTTTAGGTTCCGGACTAATTGCGGCCTTTGGCGTCCGACGATTAGCTCAAACCTTCGGCGGTCTTGCCACGATCGGCGTGGCCTACGGACTGATGGCCGCGATGCTCGTGGCATTTTCCTGCGTGGAAACCCTACCGCTGATGTTTGCCGTGGCGATCGCCTTCGGTTTAGCGTTCGGGACGATTATGCCGAGTTTATACGGGCATCTATCGGCACGGACGCCCACCGAATTTCAAGCGACCATCCTATCCATGGGAACCGGACTCGGATTTTGGGGCAGTTTTTATCGCCGATCGTGCTTGCGCCGATCGTGGCACGTTACGGCGTCGTCAGCGCCTTCACCACCGCCGCACTCTTTGCCCTTGGCACGGGCAGTCTCACCGTCTGGCAACTCAGCCAAACTGTTACATCGCCTGAAATCAAGCGTTGATCGTCGTGCGATCGTGCACTTTATCCATCATCAAGGACTACGTGCAAAACGATCATGACAACACAACGGCATAACCAACCAGACCGATAACCGACAATTGCACCCCGATGGACTTAGGCTCCTGGCGCTTAGGCCGGGTTGCTGTAAATACTCTGAATCCACTCCCACTCGCGGGTCAAACCTTCGGTTAGGTTAACCTTTGGCGCATAGCCGATGAGCGTCTGTGCCTTGGTGGTGTCAGCGCTGGTGTGCCGGGCATCACCGCGCGACGGATCGAGCCAGTCAATTTTGATCGGCTGTTCGACGATCGTTTCTAGCAGCGCAATCACATCCTTCAGAACCACACGACTCCCACCACCAATATTAAACGCCTCACCGGTCGCTTCTGGACGCGAAGCTGCCGCTAAATTGGCCGCCACCGCATCCGCCACAAAGGTAAAATCGCGCGTTTGCAGACCATCACCGTAAATGGGAATCGCCTCATCCTGCAAAATGGCCTTGAGAAACTTATGGAACGCCATATCCGGTCGTTGACGGGGGCCGTAGACCGTGAAGTAACGCAAGGATGTGGTTGGGACACCGTAGTTGACGTGGTAGAGCTGACACAGGTGTTCAGCAGCGAGTTTGGTCACGCCATAGGGCGAAACGGGTTGCGGCAAGACGGCTTCTGAGGTTGGGAATGCCGCCGCATTGCCGTACACCGAAGAGGATGACGCATACACCAAGCGTTCGAGGGTGGAGCAGTCTTTCGCCGCTTCCAACAACATTTGGGTTGCCGTAATATTCCGCTCGGTGTAAAGCTCAAAACTGCGCCCCCAACTGGCTCGCACTCCTGCCTGAGCAGCTTGATGGAAGACGATCGAGACGCCCTCAAGCAACGTCGATAAATCTAGATTATTCAGGCTAGCTTCAACGAGACGAAATCGCTCATGGTCTAGATAGGGAGCGATATTGGCACGTTTGAGCTGCGGATCGTAATAATCATTAAATTGATCGATTCCGATGACAGTATCGCCTCGATCAAGCAGCGCCCCGACAAGATGCGAGCCGATAAACCCCGCAGCGCCAGTAACGACAATCGTTTGCATGGGAATCATGCCGCTGCGATCCGCAACGGTCAACAAAAACAAGATGTCTATCCACGATAGATCGATATCTAGAGCTTTGGCGATGATGTGATGATCACCGGTTTCCTGGATTAAGATTTGCCCTGAGGCTCAATCCGCTTTGATCCGTCATGGCCTGTATTTTTACAGAGTCAATCGGTTGGGTGACTGGGTGCTTCGTCTGGATTGATTGGGACGGCATCCTGCGGTGCAAAGAGCGATAGCTGAAATTGCTCCGCTGCTTGGCGACAGGGGGCAAAGGAGCGGCGATGGTCGGGAGTGACGCCATAGTGCTGGAGTGCCGCCCGGTGGTTGGCGGTTCCGTAGCCTTTGTTGTGGGCGAGATCGTAGGCCGGATAACGATCGGCGATCGCCACAATCGCCCGATCGCGCCACACCTTCGCCACGATACTGGCCGCCCCGATGACTAAATCACGGCGATCGCCTTGAATCACCGTGCGTTGCGGGATCTCCAAACCGGGAATGGCACGATTGCCATCCACGGAACAGAGATCCGGTGGTGGTTCAAGGGCGGCGATCGCGCGACGCATGGCAAGAAATGTGGCCTGAAGAATGTTCAGACGATCAATTTCAGCGACCGACGCCGTACCAATCTGCACGTCTAGGGCAATCCTTGAAATATCTGCCGCAAGCTGTTCACGACGCACTGAAGTCAAGGCTTTACTGTCCGTGACCCCGAGGCGACGTAGCTCTTGGAGTCCCGCACGATCGATCACCACTGCCGCTGCCGTAACCATTCCGAGCAACGCACCGCGCCCGACTTCGTCAACCCCGGCAATGCGCAGAACCGTCACGGGTCACCACCGCCGATCGATGTCGCTCCCTGCGCCGGACTCGCGCCATGATCGCTGGATAACAGCATCATGAGGTGAGAACGGTTAGTGTGAACTGGCAGATGAGCGACGACGGCGACGCCGTGGCGCTCGGGATTTGCCCGTTCCTTTTCCGGCTGCCGTTGTTGCCAGTTCGGGTTCGGCATCATCGTCATCCGGTGTGGATCGGATGGTTTCTCGTTTTTGACGATCAAAATATCGGACGAGGTTGAACGTTCCTGTCCAATCTCATCACGGCGATTGAGTACCGAGATTGAACGGCGATCGCTCTCATCCTCGTCTGGATCGTGTTCGTCACGATCGACGTGATCAAGCATCTCTGCCTCGATCGGGCTTGCACTGCCGTTGGCCGCAGTTTGACCCGGTTCGATGATATCGAGGGTGATTAACTTTGGGTTGATGACGTCACGATCGAGCTTGAGTAGCGGCGAGAGACCCATTAGGGCATACACCTCTTGTTCTGCTCGCGTCATTTCCACGGTCACAACTTCGGGGTCAGGAGCCGTTCGACTTTCATGATGATCACGAGATTCACGACCCCGCGATCGTGTTGTTTTCTCGCTGATCACCTTGATCGGGGTGACGATCGTCTCGATCTCAGACGCTACTCCGTCGTCTTCATCCTCATCGTCGTCGTCGGACAAGAAATCAAACTCTTCCGGTTCCGACTCATCCTCCGCGAGAACTCGACTGCTACGTAAAATTGGCGCATCCTTGGGGGTGGGTTGCGGCAATGTCTCGTCAAGGGATTTGGTGTCGCTGGTAAAACGGCGACGGCGACGACGGCGATTGCTACGGCCTTCGCCCAGTTCTTGATAGCTCGGATGGCTAATCAGATCTAACTCTTGGAGATCATCATCAGTATCGAGATCGAGATCGTTGTTAACAATAACGTCGCGTACTGGGTCAGGCAGAGTCTTGCGCGGTCTTAAATCAGAACGGCTGCTCGATTTGCGATCGCTGATCGGTTCGTGATGCTGGCTCGGCTCTTCGCCCGGAAGGTTGACGATATGGCCGAGGCCACTGCACGTTTCACAGGGTAGGCTGAACAACTCGTAGATATTCTGCCCCTGGCGCTTCCGTGTCAGTTCGACGAGACCTAGCTCGGAAAGCTGGGCAATTTGCGGACGCGATTTATCCTGGCTCAGTTCGCGCGTGAACTGCTCCAGGACTTGGAGCTGATCGCGGCGAGATTCCATATCAATGAAATCAATGATGATCACCCCGGCCAGGTTCCGCAGACGTAGCTGGCGGGCGATCTCGGTTGCCGCTTCGCAGTTTGTCCACAGCACCGTTTCGCGTGCCGTGGCCGATCGCGTAAACGAACCCGAGTTCACATCGATCACCGTCAGCGCTTCCGTCGGCTCAATGACGATATAGCCACCGGACGGCAGATCCACACGCGGTTTCAGCGCTTCCCGGATCGCCGCATTAACGCGGAAATAATCCAAGATCGGACGCTGTTCGCGGTGATGATCGATCGAAACCCCTTGGGGCGGACGACCACCACACCAGTTCATCAGATGTTGTTTGACCCGCTTCGTTCCCGTTGGCGAATCAACGACGATGCGATTGACATCGTCGGCATACATATCCCGCAGCACCCGCTGCACGAAATCATCATCCCGATTCATCAAGGCTGGAGCGCGGGTTGTACCGGTTTCCTCCTGAATGCTCTCCCACTGGCGTTGCAGCGATTCGAGATCTTCGATGATCGCCTCTTCGCTGACGCCTTCGGCTTCGGTGCGTACCAGCAAGCCCATGCCCGCCGGTTTAATCAAAATTGCCAAGGCTCTTAAGCGGTTGCGCTCGGCTTCGCGGGCGACCCGGCGCGACAAGTGAACGCCCCGTCCAAAGGGCATCAGCACAAGATAGCGACCGGGTAGGGTAACATTGCCCGTCAGACGGGGGCCTTTATTACCGGTTGGCTCTTTCATGATCTGCACCAACACTTTTTGTTGGGGCGCGACCAGTTCCGTAATACTCGACGCCGATCGTTTCAGGCGTAGCGGTCCGAGATCGGTGACGTGGATAAAACCATTGCGCTCAGAGTCACCAATATTTACAAAAGCAGCGTCAATACTGGGGAGGACGTTTTCGACCACCCCAAGATAAATATCACTAACCTGATGGTTACCGGTGGCAACCACAAGCTCTTGAATTCGATCTTCTGAAAAAACCGCAGCGACGCGGTGCTGCTCTGCAATAACAATTTGCTTGGGCATTCAATTTCCTCAAAACTTTCAGAGTCGGGAAGTGAGGATGCGCCAGGGAAATGCGGGGCTTCGATCGCGGAGAGAGACAACAGATCATTCGGTTCTGAAGTCGTAAGCAATACACCAAGAACGCTCAACTCGTGAGCTTAGGGGCGATCGAATAGTGGAAGTGAAAGGCAAAAGCAGGGGCTTTGACCTTTAAGACGCGGGTAAGCGCGGGTCGCACGGCGACATGGAATCCTAGCATCCCTGGCTGCAACTCAAAATTAAGCTGAACGAGCGACACGCTCAATTCTGAAGCAACACTTTCCGACGATGTGACGTGTAAACGAGCAAAATTCGGCAAAAACCAAACGTTAGGTGTTTTCTCCGACGGCTCGTACCGTCGCGTTTTCTTATCTCAAACTCGGGAAGACTCGTACGAAATCGTACTTTGAGGTGATCCTATCACGTTGGATGAATGTTTCAGCAAACTTACAGATGCCGATCGTGCGGTTTTAGTATCCACGGACGAAAACTTCAAGCCCGCGCTGATTCAGCGTCGCCGTAATTAATGCCTTTGGGTCTGGGGTTAGGGACACGCAATCTTGCCCATCATTTAGGATTGTCCACCGCGAGCACTCGGATTGATCATGCTGACCAACAGATTGATCACTCCGATTCACGGTCATCGTCGTGGTATCGACATCGTCCCACTTCCATAACGTTTATGACTCCGAAACCCTCCAGCCCGCCCGCTAGTTTTCCTCCCTCCCAAGCCCTGACCCTCCGCACCGCATTAACTGATCGCGATCGCCGCGTCCAGCGTGCCACGCTCGCCACCCGCTGGCTGCGCTGGCTGTTGCCGCTGTTCATGGCCCTCGAAGCCTGCCTCGCGATCGCCTACCTCTGGCACATTGCCCAGGGTCACCCGATCGCCTGGATCGATTTCAATGCTCGGCAAACCCTACCATCCTGGCTCCAGGCCAGCCATATCCTCGCGCTCGCGGCGGTGTGTGGCTGGCGGCTCCTGCGTAATGAATCATCGACGCCGTCGCGGCTGGTTCTCCGCTTACTCGTTTTGGTTTTAAGCTTTGCCGCTGCCGATGAAATTTTCAAGATTCATTTGATGTCGCACATGGAGGTCATCCGCCATGCCTTTTTTGGGGTGTATTTCGGTGCGATCGTGACGCTGCCGGTGCTGTTTTGGCGGGATTTGCGGGCGGTTTGGCGGCTCGATCGAGGGTCGATTTTGCTCGCGGCGGGCGGTCTTGGGGTGTTTTGCTTGGGAGTCTTTGCGTCGGAGTGGATTCGGGATGTGGCGATCGCGCCGCTGTGGCCGCTCCTGACCGATCGGGCGGGCGGCGTGGAGTATATGCGGATCGCGATCGAGGAACTGGGCGAACTTTGGGGCGAGACCTGCTTCTTGCTGGCGGCGCTGCGCTTCGAGTGGGTGACCTCAGAAGGATCGGGTCGATCAGGCCGCAATCGTTACGATCGCTAAGTCGATTCACGCAGCGCAAGATTGCGAAGTCAAGTCACGCAACCGGAGATCAATTAAGCGCGGATGTGCTCATAGATGCCGACGTACTGCTCCGCCGGTTTCTTCCAGGAGTAATCGCAGGCCATGCCCTGCATCGCCAGCTTTTGAAACTCCTTCGGATAAACTGACCACAGACCGAGCGCTCGATCGAGCGCGGACTCCAGCGCGTTATTGTCCGTTTCATAGAACACGTAACCGTTCCGCTCCTCGGGCGCATGAGTCGTGTCATAGTCGCGATCAAACACCGTATTCACCAAACCGCCGACCCCACGCACCACCGGAACCGCACCGTAGCGCAGGCCGATCGTCTGGGTCAGGCCACAGGGTTCATAGTTGCTCGGCACAACGATGATATCTGCCGCCGCGTAGATCAAATGCGCTAGCTCTTCATTAAAGCCCAGCTCGATATGACAATCGGGATTGTCATTTAAGTGACATTTTTCGTGCCAGAACCAGTCATTAATCCCCTGCTCGGTGGCTGACCCGAGAAGGACAAACTGACCGCCACGCCCAAGGGTGTAGTACATCGCGTGGTGAACCAGATGCACCCCTTTCTGATCATCAAGGCGACCGATAAAGGTCACGATCGGCTTGCCATCATCGTCTAGCAAGAGTCGTTCGCGCAGTGCTTTTTTGTTTTTGGCTTTACCGCTGATGTCGTTTTTGCTGTAGTTGGCCGCGATGTAGTGGTCGGTTTCGGGGTTCCAAACGCCGTATTCAATGCCGTTGAGGATACCGCCAAACTTATCGTTATGAATTTCGAGCGTGTGGCCGAGACCGTAGCTAATGCCGGAATAGCGGGCTTCCCAAGCATGGTGCGGCGATACGGTATTCACATGGTTCGAGTAGACGATGCCCCCCTTCATGTAGTTGAGCGCGAGGGGATTGAAGTTATCCCGCAGGCGATCGTACTGGAAGTAGTAGGATTCACGATTGAGACCCGTCGCCCAGAGGACGTTCGCTCCGGCAATACCTTGATGTTTGAAGTTGTGAATCGTGTAGCACACACGCTGACGTTCCATACCATGCCATGCATACATTTCGTAGAGCATGACCGGAATTAGCCCCGTCTGCCAGTCGTGGCAGTGGATGATATCGGGGCGTTTGTTGCTCACCAGGAGAAATTCGAGCGCTGCTTTACTAAAAAAGCAAAGCGCATGTGATCATCGATCGCGCCGTAGTAATGGCCACGATTGAAAAAATTATCGCCCGAATGCGGCTCGATAAAGAAACAGACCCGACCGTGTACCCAACCGCAAAAAACCGTGCAAGTAACAACCCCACCAAACCAAGGAACCTTCAAACCTAAGTAAGCCTCGTGCAGACCCCAGATGTGGTCATAGCGCATGCAATCGTACTTCGGCAGGATCAGCTCAACGCAATGACCTTGGTTTTCTAGCTCGGTACTGAGGCCGTATACAACATCGCCTAGACCACCGGCTTTAATGACGGGAGCGCATTCCGAAGCGATTTGTACGATGTACATGCCAATTCCTCACATCTCTAAAAAAATTCTTATTCGGCCTGATTAACTCAATGTGATACCACAAATTTTACATAGCTTTACGTTATGACAGTGAGCAAACGTATTTCTCTGTCAGGGATTCACACGCCGCGATCGCTGTGAACTCAACACACTTTCAATACACTAATGCAATGAGATGCAACGAAATCGTACAGTCTTGCCGTTGAACAGTATTGCAATCTTGCTATCGCCCTGTCTCCGTGATCCTCTTCTGTGATCCTCTCAACATCGCGCCTCTATTCCCTCGATCCCCATGAGTCTTTCCAGCATTCGTCCCGCCCAGGTTACTAACGTTTTACCCGAATCGATCGCGTCGGAAATTGGCTTTCAACCCGGCGATCGGCTCGTAAAAATCAACGGTACAGCCCCCCGCGATCTCATCGATTACCAATTTCTCTGTGCCGATGAAATCCTTGAGTTAGAGGTTCTCGATAGCGAGGGCGAAACGCATATCGTTGAAATCGAGAAAGACTATGACCTGGATCTTGGCCTGGAATTCGAGTCAGCCATTTTCGATGGGTTAATCCAGTGCAACAACCGCTGTCCGTTTTGCTTCATTGATCAAAAGCCGCCGGGAATGCGCGACACCCTCTACCTCAAGGACGACGACTATCGCCTCAGCTTTCTCTACGGCTCCTACCTCACCCTAACCAACCTGCCACAACAGGAATGGAATCGCATCGAGCAAATGCGCCTCTCGCCGCTCTACGTCTCGGTTCACGCCACCGACCCCACTGTCCGCACCCGCTTGCTTAAAAATCCCCGCGCCGCTGAAATTCTCGATCAGTTGGCCTGGTTTCAGGAGCGTCGCTTACAAATTCATGCGCAGGTTGTGGTGTGTCCCGGTATTAATGATGGGGAGGTGTTGGCGCGGACGCTGACGGATTTGGCGCAATTTGGGGGTGGGGAGATTCCGGCGGTGGCGTCGGTGGCGGTGGTTCCGGTGGGGCTAACGCGGTTTCGTCCGGCGGAAGATGAGCTGATGCCAGTGACGCCGGAGACGGCGCAGGAGGTGATCGCCCAGGTGGAGGCGATGCAGGAAACGTTCCGGGTATCGCTGGGTTCGACCTTTGCTTGGATTGCGGATGAGTGGTTTTTGATCGCGGGTCGCACGGTTCCGCCCCGATCGACCTATGCGGATTTTCCGCAGATTGATAACGGAGTGGGGTCGATTCGTCAGTTTATCGAGCAGTTTGAAGCATCCGCCGATCGGCTATTGTCCGATCGGCTACCCGATGCGGTTTCGACTCCCCGCCGTCTCACGTGGATTGTGGGTAATGCCGTCGAGGTGGCGTTTCAAACGGAAATTGTGCCGCGTTTGAATGCGGTTGAGGGGTTGACGATCAACCTGTTGCCGCTCAATAGCGAATTTTGGGGGCAGGAGATCAGCGTTACGGGTGTGTTGACCGGGAGCGATGTGCGATCGGGGCTGCGCGATCGGCTCGCGGCCACGGGCGATTTAGGTGATGCGTTGCTGATGCCGACGGTCATGCTCAAATACGGAACATCATCATTTTTGGACGATGTGACCGTTGCCGAGATTGAGCAAGAGTTTGGCTTACCGGTGTTATTGGCTACGGGAACGGATGATTTGATTCAGAATTGCCTCGGTTTAATCGATCACACATCTGATCGTCTGGTTCAGGTTCGCTAGGGGTTTCGTTTTGGGCTGGCGCGAATTTGCCAGAATTGGTGAGAGCTGGCGCAAATTCGCTGACCCGGAACCGACGTTACGGAAGATTGGGGCGATAGCCATCGGGCAACACCGTGCGCTGATCGAGTTTCGCACCGACCAAGTTCGCGCCAAAGGAACGAAATAGCGTCGTGCCGAACAAGATCGCATCATCGAGCAACGCTTGATTCAAAACGGCTCCGGTCAAATCTGCATCGGTTAGATCCGCCCCGGTTAGATCCGCTCCAGTTAGATCCGCACGCTGCAAGATCGCCCCCTGGAGATTCGCGTTCCGCAGATTAGCACCCCGGAAGTTGCAGCGATGGAGCCGTGAGCGGCACAGTCTGGCACAGCGTAAATCGGCCTTATAGAACTGGCTATCGCCAACTTCCGACGCGTCTAGCTTAAGGCCGTGAAGCTGACCGTAGGAAAAGTTGGTATAGGGCAGATAGGCAGCGGACAAATCTGCGTACTGTAAGCTGATGTCGTGCAGCTCGGTATCGAAGAGGTGTGCCTCTTTCAGACAGACTCCATCAAAATGGCGCTCTCCGCGTAGATAGTCTGCGAGTAATTGCACACTGTCGATGGGTCGCAGAACAGGGGTATGGGATGGACAGAGCTGATCTGTTGATGAATTCACGAGCGTTGCGATCGGTATGCTCTACGAGAAAGAAGGCCATGTCGTCTAGATTGTGAGCCGAGTGCTAGCAAATAAAGTGATCTGCAATTCACGTCGGTCGTTAATATAAGTTAATCATTTGAGTCCACTGTCAAAACCTCGCTTAATGTTTTCCTAAACTTGCCCCTGTTGGCCGCAGCATCTCCGTTGAACGCTGAGATTGCCCCAAAGACTCTTCAGATCGATACCGTTTACCCGTCGTTTTGTCTCGAACTCCCCCCTTGTACCGACCGTGAATCACTCGTCTAAGTTGCCGATCGCCGAACACTATCACGATCGCACCAAGTATCATCCCGACACGATCGGGCGGGGCGGCACAACGATCGACTGGGATCGTCCTCCAGAGACCTTTAAGACGTACCAGATTGGGACAACGATCGAGCTACAGCCATACCTCAAGCGCGAATCGGACGATCTGGACACAGGCGATCGTTTTTTGCGGCGGCTGTCACGTTTGCTGTATTTGACCTATGGCGTCACGGCAAAAATGCAGGGTATGGGTTCGCAGGTGTTTTACCTGCGAACGGCTCCTTCGGCGGAGGGCTGTACCCGGCGGAGATTTATCTGATTTCTCGCGGCACGGAGGATCTCCCGGCGGGACTGTATAACTATCAAGTTAAAACCCATAGCTTGCATCGCTTTTGGGATAGTGATGCGTGGCCGGGACTCCAAGCGTCATGCATCTGGCATCCAGCACTAGAAACGACCCGGCTGGCGATCGTCACCACGGCGGTCTTTTTTCGCTCCTTCTGGCGCTACCACGATCGCGCCTATCGCCGTATTTATCTCGATACCGGTCATCTGCTAGGCAATCTCGAGCTAGCCAGTTCGTTGAATGATTATCGGGTTCATGCGATCGGTGGGTTTCGCGATCAGGCGCTGAATGATTTGCTTTACCTCGATGGTGAGCAGGAAGGTGTCACCGCCGTTTTGGCTCTGGCCGATCGCTACGACCTCGCTCAGGATCTGCCTAACTATGCCACGGCTCTCCCCTCCGGGATCGAGACGGACTACCCCGAGCTAGTTGAGGGTAACCTGTTAGCGCATCTACACCGAGCCAGTGCGATTAAGGCGGAGCCACACCTCGGCTGGGAAACGATCGCGGCGAATCTCCCCCCCATCGATAATACGGGCTACGATTTCCCGTTTTGCACGAAGGTTTCGACCGATACACCGCCGATCGATTGGGGCATTGAGGCGGGCGATCTCGAGCGCAGTATTGTCAGTCGCCGATCGTGCCGTCGCTACAGTCCGCAGCCGATTGCGAGCGGCGATCTCAAGGCGATTCTCGATTTTGCCTACCATCCCGAGCGCTACCATCTGTGGGCGCTTGATCCAGCACCAGACTATTTCGACCTGCCCAGTATTCGCACGTTCGTTGCGGTCAGCCAGGTGGACGGTCTCGAAGCGGGCTGTTATTACTACGCGCCGGAAGCGGACGAGCTGCGGCAGATTCGCTTTAAAAATTTCCGCCGCGAGCTGCATTTTCTGGCGCTCAATCAAGATCTAGCACGGGATGCGGGCGCGGTGATTTTCCATACCGCAGATCTGAGTCAGGCGATCGCCCGTTATGGCGATCGGGCGTATCGATACCTGCATCTCGATGCGGGACACCTGGGGCAGCGGCTCAACCTAGCAGCGGTGGCGATCGGTCTGGGTGCAAGCGGGATTGCGGGTTTTTTTGATGATCAGGTGAATGAGGTGTTGGGCATTCCCCCAGCGGAGGCGGTGCTATACCTCACGACGATCGGCCAGCCCTTGAGTCGTAACGCTTCGGATAGCTAATCCCAACTCAGGACAAACGCATACTCCCAACGAATGGATTGATCGAGGAAAGCGATATGAGATCGCCTCAAAGATCCACCAACAGGGCTAAATTATCGCGATGGACGATCGTTGCAGGGCCGTCATAACCCAAAATCGTTTCAAAGTCGCCCGATTGTCGCCCTACAATTTGTGCCAGTTCGACACTGGTGTAATTCACAATCCCCCGCGCAAACGGTGTCCCGGATCGATCGCACAGTTCCACCGCCTCCGACGCCTGAAACTCACCCTCGACCCGCACAATCCCCGCCGCCAGTAACGACTTGCCACCCCGCCCGATCGCCTTCACTGCCCCCTCATCGAGGTAAATACACCCCTGCGCCACCAGCCCATAGGCGAGCCAGCGTTTTCGTGCCGAATCCGTCGAGAGTTCCGGATCGAAGCGAGTGCCGATCGCCTTGCCGTTGAGAATATCGATCGGGTTTTGTGGGCGTTGGCTGGAGGTGATCACGGTCGTCACTCCGGCATCGGTGGCAATGCGAGCCGCTGTGAGCTTGGTTTGCATCCCGCCCGTTCCCCAGCCGCTGCTACTGCTATCGGTGCGGATGCTGGCTTCTAGGTTGGTGAGTTCTTGGCGGTTGGCGACACGATCGATCGGGACGGCGTCGGGGTTGCGGGTTGGGTCGGCGGAGTAGAGCCGATCGACATCGGTGAGCAGGAGCAGCCAATCGGCGCCGATCGCGCTGGCGACCAAGGCGCTGAGGGTGTCGTTGTCGCCAAACTTCAGCTCGTCATTGGCGATCGGGTCGTTTTCGTTGACGATCGGCACAATGCCCAGATCCAGCAGTTCCGCCAAGGTATTACAGGCGTTGACGTAGCTCGCACGGCGGACGAGATCGCCACGGGTGAGCAACACCTGGGCGATCGGTTGCTGAAGTGAGGTGAACAGATCATCGTAAATTCGCATCAGCCGACCCTGACCGACGGCGGCGACGGCTTGTTTTGTGACGATATTGCGCGGTCGCTCGGTCATGCCGAGACGCGCACAGCCCACCCCAACCGCACCAGAGGACACCAGCACCACGCGATGACCCAGGCGACGCAAACTGCATACGGTTTCGACCAGGCTGGCGATCGTGGCGATCGCGAGGCTGCCGGTGTCGGGTTGGGTGAGGCTAGAGGTTCCGATTTTGAGGACGACGGTTTGGGCTTGCGGTGCGCAGGAATCGCGAGCGGCGTCGGGGTTGGGCGGAGATGGCGGCAACGAGGTCATGGAAAAGCGGTGATACCGAAGAGAGACGGGGTGCGATCGGGGTGGTGTCTGACCCTATGATGTTCATCAAATACCCCAGAAAGCAAAAATAATTCTAGGGTAAAGGCGATCGTCCGTCTGGTTGGCCGCAGTCGTTGTCTAGCCTCCGAGTTTGGCTTGATATCCTTTTGCCGCCCGACACAGATCGACCAACTGACACCGATCGCAGGCGGGTTTACGCGCATCACACACCGCCCGCCCGTGGTAGATCAAACGAATTGATAGATTTTCCCAGTCTACCTGCGGGATCAACGGCATCAGATCCCGCTCGACCTGCACCGGGTTTGTGTGCTTCGTCAGTCCCAATCGATGACTCAGACGTTTCACATGGGTATCGACCGTAACACCCGCATTAATTCCAAAAGCGTGGGCGAGGACGACGTTGGCGGTTTTGCGGGCGACACCGGGTAGGGTGAGCAGTTCGTTCATGGTTTGCGGTACGTCGCCGCCGAACTGTTCGACAATTTTTTCACAGGCTCCTTGGATATTTTTGGCTTTGTTTCTAAAGAAGCCGGTCGATCGCACCAAGGTTTCGATCGCCTCTCGCGGTGCGCCCGCCAGCGCTGGAGCGTCGGGATACTGACGAAACAGCTCCGGCGTCACTTTATTCACCCGTTCATCAGTACACTGCGCCGAGAGAATGGTCGCGACCAAGAGTTGCACCGGCGTTTCGTAATCCAAGCTGCAAGTCGCGTCGGGGTAGAGTTGCGTGAGGCGGGCGAAGACTTCCGTGGCGCGTCGTTTTTTGGTGAGGCGTGGGGTGGTGGATTTGGAGGCGGTCGATCGGGTTGTCATCTCGGCCAGGGAAAGGGTTGAAGTATCGAGATTATTGTGGGGGAGATTGGCGTTTTTTGCCGGGAGTCAGCCCTGATCAGCCCCAATCATCCTGATCGGCCTGATCGATTGCCTGGGGAAGCTCATCGATCGCCAGCATCACCCCGCAACCTAGCACGATCGCGATCGCCGACACCGGCGCGAGCCAATTGCCCCAGCGAACGTAGGGCGTAATGGTGGTGCGTGGGGTGAGGCTGGCGCTGTGGATTTCGTAGTCGTTAATCCCGGATTTCCAGAGGGTGCGGCCATGATGATCGACGATCGCTGAGTAGCCGGTGTTGGTCGCCCGCGCCATCGGGCGATCAAGTTCGATCGATCGCATCACATCCTGGGCGTGGTGCTGGCTGGGCATGGTGCTGGCGTAGTGGGCATTATTGGCCGCGCTCAGGGCGAATTGCGCTCCGGCAGCGACCTGACGGCGTAACACTTCGGGAAAGGCCGACTCGTAGCAAATCGCGACGGCAGCGCGACCGAAGGGTGTATCGAAGATTTGGTCGCGATCGCCAAAGGCAATCTGAGCCTCTAGGGGCGAGAGCAGATCAATCACACGCCCCAGAATCGAGGTAAAGGGAATGTATTCACCGAGGGGAACGAGGCGCACTTTGTCGTAGCGGCTGAGGGTTTCGAGGGTTCCGCTGACGGTGAGCAGACTATTGGTATAAACGCGCGGTGTGCCTTGAATCGTGCCGAGCCAGATCGGGACGCCCCGATCGACGATCGCCTGACCGAGCAAACCCTCGGGACTATAGCCGTCACGTCGCCCGCTCCAGAGCAGCGGTAAAGCTGTCTCGGGCGTTAACACCACATCGACAGTATGCGGCTCCTCGGTTAACGCCAGATAGCCATCGCGGTACTTCAGCAGCGCTTGGCGAATACCGCCGGGATAGAGCTTGATTTCGTTGGGAATATTGCCCTGGATGAGTCCGACGGTGAAGGGTTTGGCGGCAGCGGTGGCGGATTGCGTGGTTAAAAGGTCGCGATCGAGCATGACCCAGCCGAGACCGTGTAAGGCGATGCCAAGGCCGATCGCACTCGCAAGATACGGCCAGCGTCGGCGCTTTCGCCTCGCGTCCGGTTCTAGCGACCCGAAACCCGATTTTGATCGCCATCCCAAGGCTAGTAAGCCATTGACCGCGACGATCGCCGCACTGGTTACCGTCGGCCCTGAGAGGCGATCGAGCTGCAAGATCACCAGATTATGCGGACTTTGGGTTAACGACAGCCACGGCCACCACAGCGATCCCTGGCTTAACAGCGTTTCGACGATCGACCATAAACCCGCCCCTGCCAATACCAGCCACAGATCGGCGATGCTGCCGGTCATGCGTTGCGCTGTCCAGCGATCGAGCCAACGCATCGCGATCGCCCACAGCACGATCGGCGACGCGCCCACGAGCGTAATCGCCACCCAACAAAACAGCGCGATCGCGATACTTTGCAACCACGGAACCCCCATCCAGGTCAGCGGATGAATCCCGAGAATCCAATGCAGCACGAAACCATCAAAGCCAACGCCCCAGCTTAAGCCGACGATCGCCGCCGATGGTAAATCACCAAGCTGACCGTAACGGCGATCGGATTGCACCTGCCACCACAGCGGCACAAGCCCCACCCAAGCCAGCCACCACCAGCCAAACGGCTCGACAGCCAGCCCGGTCAGTATTCCCCCTAAAAACGTTTGGATCAGCGTCCAGTACATATCCTGCCGACGTAATCGCTAGCGATCGTCCTCCGCCCGTTTGCGCAGCTCATCCAACAAACCCTGACCCCGTGAGGCCAAACGCGCTTTTCCCGCCGCTGCCCAGCGCTGCAAACTTTCGATGCGCTCCTGCGCTGTGCGAGCCAGTGGCACAATCTGGCTCGCCGCTTCGACGATATCATCGGTCGTGAAATCGCGGTTTTGGCTAAAACCAAGGTGCATCGCTTCGACGATCGCCTGTTCGATTTCCGCTCCGGAAAAGTCCGGCGTTTCGTAGGCCAGTCGATCGAGATTGTAGCGCTGTAAATCCTGGGGGCGAACCCGTTTGAGATGTACGGCGAAAATTTCACGCCGCTCGCGATCGTCGGGCAAACCCACAAAGAAGATTTCGTCAAATCGCCCTTTACGCAAAATCTCTGGCGGGAGTTGCTGGATATCGTTCGCCGTTGCCACGACGAAAACCGGTGATGTTTTTTCCGCCATCCAGGTTACAAACGTGCCAAAGACGCGGCTCGTCGTCCCAGCATCACCCGAGCTACCGATCCCGGCAAAGGCTTTGTCAATTTCGTCAATCCAGAGAATGCAGGGCGAGAGGGCTTCGGCTAGCTCGATCGTCTGGCGGGTGCGTGATTCCGACTCGCCCACTAGTCCAGCAAACAGTCGCCCCACGTCTAAGCGCAACAGCGGCAAATTCCAGTGGTGGGCGATCGCCTTTGCCGTCAGCGATTTACCCGTCCCCTGAATACCGACGAGCAATAGGCCGCGCGGATTTGGGAGGCCGTACTGTCGCGCTTTTTCCGAAAATGCGCCGCCACGTCGGATCAGCCAATCCTTAAGATTGTCCAGGCCGCCGATATCGGAAATCGCTTCGGTGGCGGGGTAAAACTCCAGGATTTGGGTTTGGCGGATTGTTTGCTGCTTTTCGCTAAGTACAAGCGGCACAACGTCTTCGTTTAACGCGCCATCGAGGGCGATCGCCTTGCCCAGCACCCGTCGCACCCGTTCGAGCGAAAGTCCCTGACACGATCGAATAATGTCATCGCGTAAACTCGGTTCGAGTTTTGTACCCATC
>JAAUPN010000190.1 GCA_012033105.1 Coleofasciculaceae cyanobacterium RL_1_1 | reverse complement strand
ACGGTATTCGCCGCTCCCACGGTCACGCGGTCATTATCGATCCCTGGGGAAATATCCTGGCGGATGCGGGGACCACGCCAGGAATCGCGATCGCGGAGATTGATCCCGATCGGCTGGCGAGTGTGCGCAAGCAAATGCCGTCCCTACAACACCGCATCTTTGTCTAATGTCAGGAGATGCTCAAAACGAAAAATCTTGATAAAGGTTGGCGCGTCAAAAATCCTGTGCTAGTATAGTTGAGCGAAAACGCATGGCGGGCGTAGCCAAGTGGTTAAGGCAGTGGATTGTGATTCCACCATTCGCGAGTTCAAGTCTCGTCGTCCGCCCTTCTAAAAGCTGGTCTGAATATCAATCAACCTTGAGTTAGAGCAACATTCACCATGTTGTCTCTAATCTTGTGTTCTGATTTCTGTTTTAAAGCTTCTCAATTACTCCGGTCAATCCATAAGCTCAGTACTTGAAATATTGCTGTTGGACTGCTCGAAATTTAGTATGGGTTTGCCCTGGAGCTGTTTGAACGGGCGATCGTCTTCGGGTGAGGCTCCTAAAGGAGGGACGCCGCGATCGCCAAGCCCGGAATTAGGAAAAAGATGCCGAGAATGTAGCTGGCGATCGCCCAGGGATTATTCGCCGATCGTGCCAACCATCGCGCACCACGTAGGGGAAGCGATCGAAGTGCCGGGATACCGTAAATCGTCAGGATGCCGAGGGTGTTGTGTAGCAGATGAGCCAGGGCAATTTGTAATGCGGCGATGCTAGTCGATCCGGTCACAGCGGTGGCAGCCAGAAAAGCGGTCGCACAGGTTCCAATGTTCGCACCCAACGTAAACGGGTAAATCGTTTCGAGTTCCCAGGCGCGACTCGCCGCGAGAGGAATCATCAGGCTGGTGGTGGTGGATGAGGATTGGACGATCACCGTAATCCCCGTACCGGTGAGCATGGCAAGCAGAGGATGCGCCCCGATCGCACTGAAAAGCCGTCCCTGTCCGACCTGTTGGATCGCCAGCGTTAAGGTTTGCGCCAGCGCTGCGATCGATAGTAGTACGGTGATGATACCCAACCCAAGCCAGACCGATCCATGCAAGATCGGCGGTAAATGTTGCGTCAGGATCACGGTGGTCTTGACAAGGGGGGCTGTCAGCAGCTTAAGGCCAATCGAATGATCAAACACCAAGCCCCAGTCTTGAACGCGATCGGCGAACAGACCACTGAGGCGGGTTAAAAAGTGGGTCGAAATTTCCAGCGGTAGAAAAATCGCAACACCGATCAGATTGAAGCAATCGTGAACGGTCGCAGCGGCAAAGGATCGCTCAAACCGATCACGATCGCCGATTTGTCCCAAACTCAGCAACGTATTCGTGATCGTTGTGCCGATATTCGCACCCATAATAATCGGGATCGCGGTCGTGACCGGCATTCCCGTCGCCACCAGACCCACCACAATCGACGTAACGGCACTGGACGATTGCACTAGGGCGGTCGTGATCACACCGACTAGTAGCCCCAATGCAGGATTGGTGGCGAATTGAAAGAGCTGCTCGACGCGATCTCCCACGAGTTCACTCAGCCCAACGCTTAGTAACGTCAGCCCGAAGGACAGCACGACGATCGCGGCAAGGGTTCCCACCCACCAAAACTGGTGAATCAGCGAACGATCCACAGATGTCGAGGACACATCTACCGAGGTATGCGGATCGGGATCTCGATAAGCCATAGTGAGCGTGATTGGGCGTGGTTGGGTGTATAGCTGGGGTTAGCTCAAGGGGCAAATTAGGGTAAATGCGGGGTTGGCGTTACTGGTGTTAGACCGATCTCAGCACGAGGTGGTCACCTGTAGCACAGGCGCGATCGCCTCCTCGGGGCCGACCACCGCAACGTAAGGATCGCGGAAATAGCGCCGTGCCGTTTCGCGGGCAGACTCCGCCGTGACCGCCTCGATCGCCGCCGGAAATGCCGCATCAAAGCCCGTCCCCAAACCAATCGCCTCATACCAGCCCAGAATTTGCGCGATTTGTGCGTTGGTTTGTTTCCCAAGGGCATACTGGCCTAACAGTTTGCTCTTCGCTGTCTTTAACTCCTCGTCATCCAGTAAACAGTCCGTCAGGCGATCGACTTCAAATTTCAAACCATCCAGGGCGATTTCGGTATTTTGCGGCGCTGTGCCGATGTAGGTCACAAACTGCGAAGTTTCGACGCGGGTGGGATAGAACGCCGAAACATCATAGGCAAGGCCACGTTTTCGCGCAGTTCAACAAACAGACGACTCGAGAGACCATTACCCAGATACGTATTCAGCAATTTCAGCGCCGCATAATCACTCGGGACATCGTGATCGAGACCGTTAGAGCTGAAACGGGCGGAATCGTCCGGGGTTACTGCCGCTGCTAAACAGGCAGCGAGGTTGTTGCGTGGGTCGGTCTCGCCGATCGGTAAATCTGAGGCATCGATCGGCAACACCGAGGGTGCGAGATATCCCAGCATGACGATCGACTGTTGCGTCTCCTGGGCAAATCCAACCCGATGGGGACGCGGGGTGAGGCGAGGTAGGACAGGATGCAAAATCGGCTGGCTTGGACGTTGCCAGTCGCCGAAACTGGCTTCAAACTGGGCGATCGCCTGTTCGGGGTCAATGCAACCCACCAGGGTGACGATCAGATTGTCCGGGCGGAGATGGGTGCGGTGGTAGCGCTGGAGTTCTTCGCGGGTGAGGGTTTCGACGCTGGCTTCGGTGCCGAGGGTCGAGAGAGCGTAGGGGTGATCGGCGTACATGGCCGATCGCAGTTCGGCAAAGGCTATCGAAAAGGGTTGTTCGCGTTGCGATCGGATCGATTGCAGCGTCAGTCGTTTTTCGAGTTCGACTTCATGTTCTGGAAATGACGGATCGCGGACAATTTCGCTGGTGAGCTTCAGCATTTCTCCAAAGTCTGCCGAAATCGTCTTCAGACTCACGAGAAAATAGTCCGTGGTGGACTCAGTACCGAGGCTAGCACCGATCGATTCGACCCGCTCGGCAATCTCCATGGAGGATTGGCGCGATGTACCTTTGGTCATGACGGTGGCCATCAGGTGACCGGTTCCGGCAATGGTGTCGTAGCGGCTACCGGCGCGAAAGAATAGCCGCGCTGCCATGATGTCGGTGCTGGGGTTGTTGACGGCGATCGCCACGATCCCGTTAGCGAGGGTTTTGCGATGGAGTTGATGGTGGAGCATGAAGGCGGGGATGTGGCTGAGGGCAATGAAAACAAACGGATAGTAAGCGAAACGTAAAGCCCATTGAGCAAGAGCCGCAGCCGTTTGCGGTTGAGGGCAGAATGTATCACCGCTAGCATCAATGACAACCCTTACCCTTGTCACTCGGTTGTCATCACTTAAAACCGTTTAAAACCGGTAAAAACCGCTTGAAGGTTGATATCGGTTAAAACAGGTTCGTCAGATAGACCCGTGTTGGTGAGCGTTGGTGAAGGTAGACGCTGCGCCAGAGGCTACGGGGTCGGTTCGCCGACGCCCACGACGGCGAGATAGGCATCGGGGGTTAGATAGCGCTGGGCGATCGCCTGTAACTCTTCGGGCGTGATCGTGCAGATTTCCGCCGGATAGGCAAACGCGCGATCGGCATGAGCCAGGGTGTGATAGTAGCCGTACAGCCCTGCAAGCTGGTTTGGGGTTTCCGTTGAGAAGATAAAATCGTTACACAGTTGGCGCTGGGCGCGACGCAACACAGACGGGTCTACGGGATGCTGACCGAGCTTCGTGACCTGGGCAATGATCGCTTCTTCCACGTTGTTTAAGTAAGCCTCTTCGAGCCAAGCGGAAATCGAAAATAAGCCAGAATCTCGCTGGAGTGAAAAATAACAGCCAATCCCCTGTACCCATTGCCGCTGTTCCCGAAGATCGCGCACGAGCGGCGCAGAACGCCCACCGGCCAGGATCGTCGCAATCAAATCGAGGCCGTAGCCATCGTGGAGGTTGTTAGCGCCGGGGCCATGCCACGCCAGGTTAAGGCGGGCGAGTTCGAGGTTGGGGAGTTCGAGGATTTCGCGGGTGACGCCGGTTGGTGAGGTAAAGGTCGGCGTGGATGGCTCCGATCGGTAGGCGGTCGCCGGGACAAAGTCACAACAATGCTGATCGATCGCGGCTTTCGCCCGTTCAAAGCTGACGTTTCCCACGATCGTCACGGTCATATGTTCCGGCTGATAGTACTGACCGTGAAATTGACGCATCAGCTCCGGTGTCATCCTCGCTAGGCGATCGCGCGTTCCGAGAATGGGATAGCCGTAGGTTGCGTGGGGATAGAGTGCCGCCATCATGACAGCAAACAGGCGATCGTCTGGGTTGTCGTGGTACTGAGCGATTTCCTCGTAGACAACTTCGCGCTCTAGGCAAAACTCATCATCGGGAATCTTGGCACGCAAGAGCAAATCACAGAGATGCGGCAGGGTTGACTCGAAATCACGATCGGCGGTGGTGATGTAAAAGTGGGCATAATCGTGACTCGTGGCGGCGTTGGTCGCGCCACCGCGTCGCTCGATCGTGTAGTCAAACTCTCCCGGCAGTTGGCGATCGGTTCCCTTAAACACCATATGCTCCAAAAATGAGCAATCCCAAGATGTTCCGGGTGTTCGTGGCGTGCGCCTGCATCCACCCAAATGTCGGTGACCACAACAGGTACAGCCCCGATTTCTTGGTGAATTAGGGTGAGTCCATCATCACGACGATGGATATTGACCGGCGGACAAGCAGAGAGAGTGGGAGCAATACTGGCGTTCTCGTTGGACATGTAGGACATCAAAACGAACGTGTCGGCTTTTAACAATCGTTCTTGCGCGTACAGATATATTTCTATAAAGTTTTATGCGTCTTCTGGGATGAGGTTAGCGGTCTTCTTGACTCAACGCGATGCTGGACAAGAATGCTGATATTTTAAATAAACCTTAGTTTACAAGAACGATCGAGCAGGCGTCGGCCTGGTTATTAAGCCACAAGCTTAACTGATTTATAACTAAGGATAACGCGGGATTTTGCTTTGTCCGTCAAAATACTCGCGCGGCAAAATCACTTTGCTATGATTCGCAGGATGCAATTGCAAACTGCGCTAGGTCAATCTCGGGTGTGTTGAGACATTTATTAAATCGATTGAGACGTGTAAGCAAGCCGGTCAACGGGTCAGCCCAACGATCGTGGCAGCGTCCACCCATCGCTACGGTTCTCTGTGGTGTGGCCTTGATTTTGATTGCACTATTGAGTTCCGGTTTTTTGGGACGAGGCACTCTAGAAATTGCTGCGATCGGCTCCACGAGCGGGATCTACGCGGAGAAAGGTCAAGCGATGGTGGATGGGATTAATCTCTACATTGATGAGGTTAATCGTCGGGGAGGGATCAATGGGCGTCAGTTGCGTCTGCGCGTCTTTGATGATCGGGGTGATCCCGATCTCGCTCGCGAACGCGCCCGCGAACTGTTGGAGACGACACAGGCGATCGCCGTACTCGGCCACAATTTCAGCGCCACCGCCCTCGCAACCCGTAGCATCTACGAAGACGCAAAAATCGTCGTGATGACGGGGTCAGCGACCGCCGATCGGCTGACAGACGGGTTCAACTGGGTGTACCGTGTTGTGCCGCGTACCGGCCTCGGGGCAGATGTTTTGGGGAATTATGTCCCCCAGGTGATGAACTGGAAGAACGTCGCCGCGATTTACGACCCCAACGATGACTACAACCTGTCGATGGTCGAGTCGTTTGAGGCTTCACTCAAGGCCAATAATGGCTCGATGGATCACACATGGGAGTTTAACAGTAGCGCTCAGGGAGCCGCGCTCGATCGCGAGGTGCGTAACGTGGTGAGTCAGATCATGCAGCTTGATCGTGACGATCGCCCGGACTGCCTGCTGATTCCACTCCAAACCCTGCCTGCTGAATGTTAAAGCTGGAATCGCCGATCTTGAGTTTGCCATCTGGTTTCGCTACCAGGGGGATCTGGAGGCCGATCAGATTGAATTTCTGAACGCGGTGGAGCCGATCGAACTCGGTGAGCCGATCGCCGCAGAACTGGTCGGTGATTTGAATTACCGGCTGTACTACGTCACCGGTCGATTCAAGCTCGACTTTTTGCCAAGCAAACGGTTCGGTCAACACATCGCGGGCGTCAGCTTTGCCAATGAACAACTGGGCAAAAATCGGTTGATGTACGTTGCCGACACCTGGAGTATGCAACAGGGAACGGATATTTCCCTCGCTGAACAGCTCAAGTTCGATCGTGTCCTCAATCCTGAATTTGGCTGGAAAATTAACGAAGCGATCCTATTTCAGGACATCCTTCTTAAGGAGTCCCAAGGCAACCCGATCGAAATTCGTGAACAGAGCCAAGCGGGCGGCTTTTCCCGTATGACAATGGGTCTCACGTTGGTTTCCAATCAAGTGAGCTTGCGCGGCATTATGCCGATTCCCGTGGCTTCCTATGTGCTACTGGGCGGCGTTGTTGTGATCATCCTCAGCAATCTTCCAGAACGATGGCGTCCACTGAAATTGTCCAAGCAACTGCACTGGCTGATTCACGCGATCGCGATCATCACCGTGCTCTTCGCTGTGGAATGCATTGTGTTGAATTGGCTGGATGGTCAAGTTGATGATGAATACATCGAACTGTTGATTCTCTATCTCAATCTGATGTGGTGGATCGTGCCGACGCTATTACTCGTCGAAGCCTTGGAGTATTTTGTCTGGGAGCCGATCGCCCGTGTGAACAAGCGCCCGATTCCGAGCCTGGTGCGTCGGATGGTCGTGGGTGTGATCTACTCGCTTGCGGTGTTCTGCATGATTGCCTACGTGTTTGATCGGCCGATCGCGAGTCTGCTTGGCGCTTCGGGCTTATTGTTCACCATCATCGGTTTAGCGATTCAGATTAATATCTCGAATGTGTTTTCCGGCTTGGCAATCAACCTCGAACGCACCTTCAACGTCGGGGACTACATCGAAATCGTCGGGCAGGGCATTAAGGGCCGAGTCTCTGATATCAGTTGGCGAGCCACATACATCCTCTCCGGGGAAACTCGATCGCTATTCCCAACAGCGCGATCAACAACTGCACCATCATCAACTACATGCGTCCGACCGCCGTGAGTGCGACCAGCATCCCGCTCACGATTGGGGCAGAGATTCCCAGCGCAAACGTGATCACCATTCTGCAAGCTTCGATCGAGGCGATCGTCGAACTTAGCCCGAAACATCCCCTACGCGACCCCAAACCGCGCGTTATCATCGGCTCGACTTTCATCGGTAATGTGACTTACCTGCTGAAATGTTCGTACAACCCCGAAGTGGTCACCGTTGATGACATCCAAAATGTGGTTACCACCAGCGCCCTAGATTATCTCGCCGATGCGGGGATTCAGCTCTCGACCGCATTACCGCCGCCGAGCTAGCCCATCGCCTACCGCAACCATCACCCACTCAAACCAGCCGTCAGGCTGACCGGAGGACGGATATCGTCACCGATCGATCAGTCCCCGAGCTGGAAAAATCTCCCTAAAATTAACCCAGTGGTGCGTTGACCTAGCGTTTTGATCGGTGTCGATTCACGTCGATCCTAATGATCCGCTGATTCACCCGATCGCTGGGTCACCACCCCATTCCATCCCATCCAACGACACCATGTTTTTATTCGGACTCGGTAAAAAACTCGAACTTCCCAAGCCCAGCGAAGCCCTACCGGGCCGATCGGAAAAAATGCCCGTTCCCGCCAAACACTTCGTCAACGGCAACCCGCTACAGCCTCCCTTTCCCGCTGGGATCGAACTGGCGATGTTTGGCCTGGGCTGCTTTTGGGGAGCGGAGCGCAAGTTTTGGCAGATTGAGGGTGTTTTCAGTACGGCGGTGGGTTATGCTGCTGGATTGACGCCGAATCCGACCTATAAAGAGGTCTGCTCGGGCATGACGGGGCATAACGAAGTTGTCTTGGTGGCCTACGATCCGCAGTTGGTCAGTTACGAAACCCTGCTCCAGGTGTTTTGGGAAAGTCACAACCCCACCCAGGGGATGCGTCAAGGTAACGATACGGGAACCCAGTACCGATCGGGGATTTACACCTATTCCGACACGCAAAAACAACTGGCTGAAGCCGCTCGCGATCGCTATCAAACCGACCTCCACAAGGCGAACTACGGCGACATCACCACCGAAATTATCGACGCGCCTGAGTTTTACTACGCCGAAGATTACCACCAGCAATACCTTGCCAAGAACCCTGGCGGCTACTGCGGTCTCGGCGGTACGAATGTCCCCTACTGCACGGCCTAAGCTGACGGATGGATCGAGGCTGAGATTCTCAGGCTGATGCAACTCGTTTCGGGATGCGTCTCTCAGCCATCGGGCTTACGGATACGTGATAGTATTTCTAAAATCTAAGAAAAGCCTTGAATTAAAAGGATTTCAATCATTATGGACGCAGCTCTGCTCTTGGCAAAACTGCCGGAAGCGTATCAGGTCTTTAACCCCCCTCGTGGACGTTTTTGCCGATCATTCCGGTCTTCTTTCTACTTCTGGCTTTCGTTTGGCAAGCCTCGGTGGGTTTCCGTTAGACCCCGCCTTAGCCGATCGCCGATCC
>JAAUPN010000189.1 GCA_012033105.1 Coleofasciculaceae cyanobacterium RL_1_1 | reverse complement strand
CGGAGCCGCCACAGCCTCCCCCCACACCTGCCGATACAGCCCCAACAACCGCACCGCCCGATCGCCCTGCAAAATCTTGCCCGCAATATGCCGCAAATGGATCGGCTCATCGTTCGTTTCCCAATTTTCCACGATCGCCGATCGCACCAAATCCGACACCGCGATCATTGGATGATCCGCCACCAAGCGACACACCTTTTGCGTCAAAAACGGCTGACCCCCCGTCCAGTCCAGAATTTCCCGCAACCCCGCCGCCGGATCAGCCAAACTCGTCAAACCGGGCGTGAGCTTATCCACCGCCCGATCGAACTCCAACCCACCCAGCCGAATCGCCCGCCCAATATTAAACGGCGTCCGGCTCATATCCTGGATCAGTTCCGCCGGAGACGCCACCCCAATCAGGCAAAACGTCAGCTTTTTATAGTCCGAATTCACCGATCGGGCGTTGTAACACGATCGGATAAACGCAAACAAATCATCCGCGTTGAACGTTAAACCTAAAACCGAATCAATCTCATCAATAAAAACCGTTAAACCTCGCTCAATTTCCGGCAAAACAACCGTCTCAATGATTTTAGTTAATCGCACCAACGGCGACACTAAATCCAACGAAGTCCACAAATCGTCCTCATCTTCTAAACTTAATTCATCTAATAAATTAAACGCAATATTGGCATACCACTGAGACGGATTAATATCTGACTCTAACTTCGATAAATCCAGACAAACACAATCATAATCTTCATTCCATAAGCGGTGAATTGTCCGCACCGCAAGGCTCGATTTACCCATCTGACGCGAATTCAAGACATAACAAAAATCGCCGTCTTTCAACGCCGTGAATAGCTCATTGTCTGCCTCCCGTTCCACATAGGTTGGATCATCCGCATCGAGGCTCCCGCCCTGATACCGAAATTGCAATTCCGTCATGGTTTAATCCTCACCCGTTAATCCTTCAGCCCCACCGAACAGCGACGTATCTTCATAAATGTCCCGTAGCCCGATCGCCAAATCCACCGACCGTAACCCGATCGAGACATCCCCCTCACCATAGATCGCCCGCGTCCAGTTGCCCACCTCATCCCGCTGGAACACCTCAACCGCAACCCGATCGCTGCTCACCAACACATATTCCTCCAAACTCCCCAACGTCCGATAATCCGCAAACTTTTCACCCCGATCGAACGCCGCCGTAGACGGAGATAACACCTCAACAATCAAACGGGGATCGTCGATAAAATGCCGCTGAAGCTGCTGATCCCGATCGCGATCGCTGCACGCCACCGCCACATCGGGATAGTAAAACGCATTTGCCGCCTGTACCCGCACCTTCATATTTTCCGCAAACGCCCGACAGCCCGACCCCCGTAAATGTATCCAGAGATTGCCAAAAAGGTTGCCCGTAATGATGCTGTGAGCGCGAGTCCCGCCCGACCTGGCAAACGCTTCACCCTGGCGATATTCATGCTTAACCGGGCTGACAAGCTCGCCCGCCAGGTAATCATCGGGATGGAGATACAGCGGGTCAGTGGCAAGCATCGGCAGACGTTGATTTGAAAAAATTTGCACGATTTAGTACGGCGATCGGCTTCTCTTCCGGTCATGAATCCTCTAACAACCGATCCGGGTCAATTCCCTGCGATCGTAAAAACGCCTCTAACCGCTCCGCCCGCTGATATTCCCGCTCCGCCGCACTCAAATAACGGCGACCCGCCGCGTCATACCAGGTCAAAATTTCCCGCTCAATGCCGCCCACCATGCCTTGATAACGCCCAATCCCCAAACCCACCTCCGCCATCCAATAGGGTTCGCCGGTTTGTAAACGGTAGAGTCCCGCCTCAAGCTTGTATAGCTCAAACGGTTGATGGCGATCGCGCTGCCAAAATTCCGGGTTATACACCAGGTAATACAGCACGCCCAACTTGGCGTAAGCCTCTAGCTTTTTGCTGTACTCATCTCCCGGCGTCTGGGACACCATTTCCAAGACAAAAACCGGCGCAATCTCCTGCTCTTCCCATAGCACATAACTCCGCCGCGACTGACCCTCCTTGCGACGCGCCACACCCAAGCTTAAAAAGCCATCCGGGACGATCGGCACAAACGGGCTAGCTCCGGTGGTGTGGTAGATCGCCATATCCGCCCCGAAATACCAGTCCAGACGATCAGACCATAGCTCTGTGAGCAGCAATAACAGCAAGTTCGGCAGAAGATTTTGATCCTCGTTATCCACAGGCGTATCGTCGGAATAGGGCAGTTCGTGGGAGCTGGGCAGGGAATGGTGAACGGAGGAAAGCATAGGGTTTCACGCCGTAGACGGGCAGTTGAGCCAATTATAGCTAGGGTTGAACGATCGCCTCGGTCACGTTCGGGCTTTGCATGGGTATCGTTTGAGGCAAATCACACTGAGGCAAATCACACTGAGGCAAATCGATCGCGATAGAGCCGACAGCGCGGTTTGACCCGACGCCGATCGCCGTCCCAATCCACCAAACCCAGACGATAGAGCGCATAGGCTTTCGCTTCAGGGATGGCGATCGGTTCCGTTGCCCCCGCAACCCGCGCCATGATCTCGGTTAGACCGCAAGCGTCTAACTGGTGGGTCAAATTGCGTAGGTGGCTGCTGGCGGGATGTTGTGCCTGCGTGTAAAGCGTTGTTAGCTCCAGTGTCGGGTCAAAAGCCAATCGATCGAATGCCTGCTGAAGCAACGCCGGATGACCACCAAAATCGGTCATGAGCTGCGCGATCGCCGCTTCGTTAAGCTGTAAGCCGAACTGTTCCGCGAGGTGCGCGACCTGCATCGGGGCGAGGCTCGGGAGTTCGATCTCCTTACCCACGTTAAACGGGGAATAGTGAGTATTGGCAAAATCGAGTTTCGCCAGCGGCTCGGTGGAATAGGTCAACACCTGACGCAGTTTGCGCCACACTTTTGAGATTTTTGCTCTTTCGTGGAAGGCACGGATTAGGCGAAAGACTTGCTCGGCGATCGTTAGCTCTTCAAACAGTCGATCAACATTTTCCAGAATTAAGATTAGAGCCTGATCAATTTGTTTTAAAACGGCTTTTTCGAGGTATTTCTCACAGCTCGAATTACTCCCCAATAAGGCCGTATTCCAGTGAGTATCGAGGGGCGTTTCTATGTCCAGTTGATCAATAATCATCTGACAAAGGCAACGCCAAAATTGATCGAGATTTGTAAGTTGGCTGGGATTAAATTTCTGAAAATCAATCACCACACAGTCATAACTTTGAGTCTCTGCAAAATCACACAGCCGCGCCGCTAGCTCGGTTTTACCCATCTGGTGTGGTGCTTTGATGCGTATCAATGCGCCGTTATTGGTCAGTGCCGCTTGACAAACTCCCTCGATCGCGGTGTGGGAGACATAGCGATCGCCTCGGGCGATCGTGGGTTGAGGCGTTACCGAGGGTGTCACGGATGAATTGGAGACGACGGAAGGTGATGATGAGCCGTGATAGTGAATTTCTTGATGCTGGATCGTGACTTGACCTTGATCGTTGATGTTTAAACCTTTTTGCTCACGATGCTGATCGGTTTGATTGTTGATGTCGCCTTCTGCGTACTGTGTCCGATCGTGAAGGTGCGTTTCATGATAACCGCCGCCTTGGATATTGATGATCCGGCCAGGATTTGACCCAGAATTTGATCCAGAATTTGACCCAGGATTTGACATAGAACCAGAACTAGAACTGGATGAAGTCGGCGAGGTGAACGCGCCTGAATTATGCAGATTCAGACCTGCATCTGTACTGGCATCGATCGATGTTGCAAGCGGATGATAATCATTTTCCAGACAAAACGCCGCGTACAGCCGATCGATCTCGCCCTTCGCTTCCGACCATTCCACCAGCTCAAACGCTGCACTCGTCAGCCCCGATTGCTCGACAATTTCCGCCAAATTGCGATCGATCGCATCCCGCACAAAAATCTGTAACGCACTGTACGAGCGATACACATCCTGCAAGGCGTGCCGAAACTGCTGTTTACGTTGATTGTCCCAAGTCATCCGCTACGCTCATCCGTGGATTATTCCCCTAAGATTAGCGATTTTTTGCCCCGTACTGACAACGCATTTACAACAATTCGCCACCCTCCAACTTCGCCAACATCGCGCCCAAGGTCGGCATCGATCGCCCATCCAACGATCGCGTCACCTCCGCCGCCATCGCCAACCCTGATCGCAACGCCGTCTCCATCTGTTCCGTACCGCACCAATCCCCACCCAACACCAGTGGCAACGGCAATCGCGTGCTGAGACAATCCCGCTCAAACGAGCGATCGATGAAGGCGTAACGCCAGCGGTGAACCGTCAGGAACTCGGGACGACGATCGCTCAGAGTCGGGAAATATGGGGCGAGGCGATCGAGGAGAGCTTGACCGACGGCGTTCAGGTCGGGCGCGTCGAACTGGTCGCGGGCAAACTCGGGCGCGGCGTGAACCGTTAGCATTAACCGATCGGCTTCCCGTTTCGTTGATTCAATTCCTGCCCAAAATAGATCGCGATCGCCCTCAAATTGCAGCGCATCCCAGACGCGATCGGCCTCGGCCAACTCCGCCGGATAGCCCGCCATCACGCTAATACAGGATGGTACGACACCGCCGCGATCGCCGTTTTAATTTCCGGCGCGATCGTCTCTGTTGTTGCGATCAGCTCGGCGGCTTGGGGCGCAGGAACCGCCACGACGATCGCCCGCGCGGTCAAACTCAACGGCGCATCGACACCATCAGCCACCGCTTCGAGTTGAATACACCACCGATCCTCCTCGGTGGATAGCGCGATCGCTCGCCGTGATCGCCACACCGTTAACGCTTGCGCCAGAAATTTTCCGATCGCATTTGCCCCTGCTGGAGCGATGTAGCGTTTAACTCCAGTGGAGTCTAGCTCGGTTGATCGCAAGGTCTCCGGTTGAATCGTTCCCTCCGGTGTGACCCGACAAAATCGCACATTCCAAGGTTGGAGGAGGTCGCGATCGTGCAAGGTGTCGATCAACACCGGCAAAAGCCGCCCCGATCGTGCTAGATAGCGAATCCCATGATCCGCCCGAAAATTCGGTAACCGTTTCGTCGCCGCCCGCCCGCCAAAACCGCGCGACTTTTCGATCACAACGACGCCATAACCCGCTTGCCGCAACTGCTCGGCACAAACCAAGCCCGCTATCCCGGCTCCGATCACGGCAATGTCGGTGTCAATTGGATCATCGTGATCGACCTTCAGGCTGACATCGGCTATTTCGTTCTGACTGGTCATCCTGGATTCGCCTCGAAAAATTTAAATATGCAAACTTGAAGATCAAGATATAGCAATCACTGATTGAATTAGAACAGAATGGCGAGACGCCTGCGCTACTAAGAGTCGCGAGCAAACTGGGGAAACTGTTCGCACAGTGCCAGGAAAGCCGGACAGGGTTCTTGGGGCTGAATCGACTCGGGTTTGCTCCACAGAAACGGGGCTTGGTGCGCTGCCGATAGCCACAGCAAGCGTTTCGCCCGTGTCATCGCAACATACAACAGGCGATATTCTTCCGCACGTTTGACCCGTTCAGCCAACTTCCAATCGTCAGCGAGGGTGAAGTTTGTTGGTGTCGTTGTGTTCGGGGACTCATCGGCTAACAGTTGCGCGTGCAACGATCGCCGTAGCCGCGCCTTCGCCACCTCCGGTAAGGCCACATCTCCCAAAAAAAGGCAAGATTTAGGGACATAAAGTGACCCCGGAATCGAATCGGCATGAAGAAACGGCACAAACACCACATCCCAATCCAACCCCTTCGCCTTGTGCATCGTTAACACCGTGACGACACCACCTTGCATGTACTGCGACTCGCTGCTTTCAATCTCGACCGGCTCAAACCGCTCAGTTTCGACGATCGCCCTCAAAGCTTCGATCGTGTCATGCAAAGAAGACCCCTGACCGCCGGGGCGCAGGACGCGATCGGCAAGCTTTTCGGCGGTCGCGAGTTCAGCGGCGTCATACTGGAGGGCGAAGGCGATAAAGCCGATGAGGTGGGATTGGGGCAGGTTGATGCGGGCGCGGAGGAGCGATGTGCAAAAGTGTGCGGCCTCGCGGGTGGCATCGTCCGGTAGTGGATCGAAGGGGGTCGGGTACAGGAACCGCTCCGGGCGAATGGCGAGCCGATCGAGATCCAGTTTTTGCTTAAGTTCGGCGTTACGTGCGGTCAGCAGACGTAACACGGCTTTGAGATTGTCGGGGGAGTGGGGGCGATCGAGAAACCGGAACACCTGCAATATTTCGCTGGGAATCTGACTGGCTCGTGCGCCCTGAGCGACGTCGCAAATCTGCAAATCGCCGTGCAACGCTAGCCGATCCACGATAAATTTGCCGCGATCGTGGGTTCGCACCAGGATTGCAATACTGGTGTTGGGGTCGTCGGCGAGAATTTGCTGAATCCGTGCGATCAGATGATTCACCGTATCCTCGATCGTCTTGGGTCGGTGGAGTTCGACACCGGAGTCGATCGGGGCGGGGTTGGCGTTGGGTTGGGGATCGTCCGCACCGACGGGCTGGATATATTGAAGACGAAAGGGCAAATCGCCACCGGTACGATCGCGCTGCCACCGTTCATTAATCCAGTCCAGCAGAAAGTTGGCCGTTTCGAGAATAATCGGAGCGCTCCGACCGGCGCGATTGATCGTCGCGAGCTGACCCTGGCGATCGCAGCGCTGACAAAATTGACGAAAGAAAATCGGATCAGCCGGGGTAAAGGTGGCGTTAATCGCCTGGTTCGGATCGCCGACGCGGATTAGGTTACAGCGTCGCGGTGCGTTCGGCGAATTGGGCGAATTGGGCGAATCGGGTAAGTCGGGATCAAGGGCGAGCTGCTGGAGTAATTGGGTTTGCAGCGGTGAAGAGTCCTGCGCCTCGTCTTCAAACACGCCGAAAATCTGGGTTTGCCACCGCCGCCGCGCGTCGGGGTTCTCCAGCACGCGCAACGCCGCCAAAATCGTATCGTCGTAGTCGATCGCCTGTCGATCGCGCAGCATGATTTCGTACTGCTCATACAGTCCAGCAGCAATTTCTAACACCGGATAGTCGATCGCGTTGCCATCCTCGTGGCGATCCTGCTGAAGCACGCGCCCCAGACCCTGCAACTCCGCCGGTGTCATCCCCGAGGATTTCGCTTCATGCACCACCGTCTGAATTAAGCTGGGCAATAACTCCGAGGTCAACACCGATCGCCGCCGCAGGCGTTCCGTCTCTTCCCCATCAAATCCTGTCCCGATCAGCAATTGTTGATATAACGCGGGATGATCCGCCGCCCAGCGTTCAATACAGGCCAGCAACGATCGGCGATCGCGATCGAGCTGCACCAGATTGAAGGTGTCGAGATCAATCCCCGATAGCTCGGGGTGACGGGTGGCAATATTCAGCGCCAAGCTGTGCAGTGTCGAAACGAAAAAACCACCAACGGGCAAATTATGCGCCTGAAGATAGCCGCGCACCTTACCCTTAAACTCGCCGCCGCCGATCGCGTGAACGTCACCACCGCCAGCCGCCGCGTCCCCCATAGTCCAAACCGCGCGATCGCCGACGCCACCCCCGCCGCCATTCCCGTAGACTTCCCTGCACCGGGAACCGCCGACACTGCCAGCTCACCCCCTGTCCAGTCGGCGATCTCCTGCTGTCCCGGTCGCAGTCCCGATCGGATCGCCGCCAGCTTTGCCGCGATCGTAACCTCATTGCTTACTTCGGCTGTTGTCATTTGCACCTTGAGTCATAGAGTCATACTTGCGGATTTTCTCGACCTACATCCGATCCCCGCCTTAACCCCCCGGCGTATATTGCGCGAGCCGCTGACCCGCTGGATCGAGCACATCGATCGCAATCCCCGCACTCTCGCTAATCGACTTCAGGGCATCGATCGTGCTTTTGAGATGCTGCTCCAACTGCACCCGCGTTTCCACCGACTTATTCGCCGCCGCCTGTTGGTCAAGCCGTCGTACCGTCGCCAGATAGTCCGCCCGTAAACGCACCACCAGGCGTGATTCAGACACGGTATAGCTACAAATTTGGGTCGTACTCGTGCAAAATTCTGCCAGATTTTTAGACGTCTGATCCAGCATCAGCGCCATCTCCTGCTTGGCGACCGTCTGCGTTAGCGATCGCGTATGGGACTCAAGCGCCGCACGGGCATTTTCCGCATAGGTACTCTGGGTTGGCACTTCGCGTAAATTGGCGATCGCCTGCTGCCAAAAGCCGATCGCCTGCTGCCAGCGTTTTTCATTCACCGCCACCCGCGCCCGATCCGCCGCTTCCGTCGCCAACTGATAGCGCAACACCGCCGTTTGTTCACGACTCTGTTGCCGCTGTGCGGAATCCCGTAGCGGCGTGTAATCTTCCAGCAGCGCTTGTGCCGCTTCCTCTCCCGTGGTTCCACCCGGCACACGCATCAACGACTCAATCGCTAACTGCCAACTGGCATGGGCCTGCTGCCACTCATCCAAACTCGTCGCACTCTGCTGGCGATCGCCCGCCACCTGCGCCGCCAACCGTGCCGCCGCCACATTTTCCTCCGCCCGCTGCTCCAGCACCGTCCGCCGACGAATCGCATCCAGGTGATCGCGATACTCCATCACCTTCACCAGTGC
>JAAUPN010000188.1 GCA_012033105.1 Coleofasciculaceae cyanobacterium RL_1_1 | reverse complement strand
TCGGTTGCACCCAGACCGGCGACCTGTACGGTTTTATTCGGTTCAACGGGATTCGAGGCCGGTTTTGTGTCAGGAGGACGGTTAGCGGGATTGATCGTCACCGTGGCTGGGAACGGATCGGTTTCGCCGTTTTTATCACCAGCGGCATACTTAAACGCCGTACCGGTGAAATTGTCGGTCGCATCGAAATGGAGGTTTTTAATCTCATCCGGCGTGAGTTTATCGCCCACTTTTAGCGGTTTATTTTGCGAGGGATCACCACTGTAGAGAATGCCCTGACTTGCCGGTGGTAACTCGGTGATGACGTAGAAGTCGGGGCCACGATTGGGATCATTTTCCAGATCGCTGCCATCTTCGGGGTCACTGCCACCAAGGTTGGTACTGGGGTTAACCGGGTTATCAAAGTAGAGCTTGAGAGTGTCGCCGGGACGTACGGCGAAATCGCCATTACGGGTATCGGGGGGACGGTTGGTGGGTTCGAGGGTGTAGGTAGCGGGGTGAGGTCGGGTTGCCTTCGTCATCGATCGCCCGGAATTTAAACTCGGTCGGGGTTTCAAAGCTACCGTTGGCTGAGAAAAAGAGATTGAGGATATCTGCGGGGCTCAGGCTTTGGCCGACGAATACTGGCGTGCCACCGGTGGCCGGATCACCCAGGTAGAGCGTACCTTGACGCGAATTGGGCAGGGTGTCGATCTGGTAGCTAGCGACGCTACCGTCAGGGTCACGTCCGGCAATGTTGTTAACAAAGGGGAGTTTCTTCGTTGTGCCGGGATCGAGACCGATGCCGCCGTTGGTGGTGGTGGGCGGTGCGCCGATCGTAATAACGCCGGGGGTCGCGTCTTCGAGATCATCGGCGGGATCGGTGGGATCTGCGCCGGGATCGATCGCCACGTAGCTGAACTCATCGCCAGGGAAGTTGGTCGGATCGTTGGCGATGTATTTCAGGTCTTTGAGTTCATCTAAAGTGAACTCGTTGAGCGGATCATTGAGGAATGCTTCATTGATCGGTAAGAATTCACCGGCATTATCGGGATCAGGACGATACAAAATCCCTTCGAGCGGCAGTTCGGTCAGTTTATAGATACGATCAGTTCCGTTATCCGTCGGATCATTGTCCGGATCGTCGGGATCGGTGCTGCCGAGATCGGCCAAACCACTCAGCGGCAATTCGCCGTTTTCATCGATCAGGCCGGATTCGTCGTTGGTGTCGGGTGGGAAGTTGCCGCCGGTGGGTTTGAGTAGGATGGTGGCGGGGGTACGATCGGCGGCTCCGTAGGTGTCGATCGCGCGGTACTCGATCGCGGCATTGGTAAAGCCTGCTGCTGCTGTAAAGCTGAGTTCATCGATATCGCTGGCAAGGATGCGCGTGGCCGTACCGCCCGACAGGATGTTACTACCATTAATTGCAACACCATTAACAAACAGCGTGCCGTTGGTCGGCAAGGTTACGAGGTCGAATTCGTAAAACACGATGCGATCGCACCGTCGGTCAGCGGGTTAACACTAGCAGGGACGACCGTACCGCCAACGGCATCATCTTCGCCACTGCCTCCAACTTGATTCGGATCTGCACCCGCAACCACGAGATTGCTCATCGTGGCGGTTCCGGTGTTGTTAGCGTTGTTATCAAGGTCGATCGTCTCGCCGGGATTGACTATGCCTTGGGCGCTGTCGGTGTCGGGCGGAACGTTAAGTCGGAAGGTCGCGGTGGGTGCAGGGCTGCCGTTGCTGTCGATCGGGGTGTAGGTAAACGAACCACCACCGTAGTTTGCGGGCGGATCGAAGTAGAGCGCAGTGAGTTCGGCGGGGGTTAGCGTATCACCGTTACTCACCACACGACCGAGGGAGGGGTCACCGATGTAAAGCGTTCCTGTTCCCGGTACGGTGTCGATCGTGTATTGCGCGATCGTTGTGCCGCCGGTGGGTGTGCCGGGAGGGACATCTAGCGGTGTGTTCTCGTCCGCGAAGATCGTCTCGAAACCATGGGTGGATTTTGGCGATGGGTTGAGCGTGACGGTGGCGGGGGTTTGATCAATACCGGGTTCGGGAGTATTACTATCAACGGCCTGGTATTGGAACGTATCACCCGTAAACGTATCCGGATTGGTGGCGACGAAGGTTAGGGCTTTGAGTTCGTTGAGCGTAAAGCTATTTTGCGTTAAATCGTTGAGGAATGCCGTATCGATCGGGGTAGCTTTGGTGTTGTCTGTGTATAGTGTGCCGTTAGTTGGCAGACTAAAGAGCTGGTACTGATCGACGGTGGTACTGTTGAGTGTTCCGTCTTCGGGATCTGTACCGCCGAAGACTACATTCGTCAGTGTTAGTTCACCGTTTGGAGGAACTACGTCTTCCGCATCATCGGTTTCCGGGTCGAGATTTCCCGGTTTTTCGAGGCGAATCGTTCCGGGTGTGGGGTCGGCAAAGTTTTTGTTGTCGATCGCCGCATATTTGACGTTGACACCACCGTTAAATGCTGCCGTTGAGACAAAGTACAGATTGGCAAGATCAGTACCTAGCGCCGCGACGGGGATTTTGTAAGGCTTCGCAGGATCGCCAAAGTTGTTAATGCCATTAATCGCGACACCACCAGCATTCGGATCACCGACAAAGAAAACACCCTGGCTCGCTACTGGGAATGTTGCAGGATTAAACTCGTAGAACTCAACAGTTCCATCTGGATCGCTACCATCTTTGATAATGTCTAAGGTCGTGGTGTTCGTGGATGATCCAGTTGGATTGCTATTTAATCGCAGCATTTCACCGGGGACGATGAAACCGATCGCATCATCGGTATTCGGTGGCGCATTGAGCGTAAATGTTCCCGTTATGCCGTCACTATCCGGGGCATTTCGGTTGTCGAATGCTGTATAGGTGAATGTCCCCCCGTTGAAGTTTTCCGTCGCCACAAAGATCAAATCCTTGAGCTGCTCCGGCGTGAGCTCGTCCATCGCGTTGACAACATTGGCATTGTTTACGCTGCCTATGTACAAGATTCCATCCACTGCATCCGGAACCGTATCAATACGGAATTTCTCGACCGTGCCATCGGGGTCGGTTCCCGGCTCGTCCGCCGCCGGGTCAAGCTCGATCGGGAATTGCAGCGGAGTCGTTGTCCCCGGTGTAATATTTTGCTCGCCGTTATTGGTTTGCGGTGGGAGATTTGTATCCGCCACCGACGTGATCGTCACCGTCGCCGGGCTGGCATCTTTGAGGCCGTAGCGATCGATCGACGTATAGGTAAACGTCACCGTTTCACCCACCGTGAAATCATCCGTCGCCACGAAGATGATTTGCTGAAGCTCGCTCGGCGTCAGGTCATCGCCCGCCACGATCGCCCGATCGGGCAATCCCGGTTTACGCAGGTAAATCGTCCCCTCGGCAGCAGCGGGCAGCGTGTCGACGCGATATAGCTCGACTGCTGTTTCATCATCTTCGAGAATGCCGTTAGCATCCGGAGCATTCGGATCAGTCCCTCCGAGAACACCATCACCGATCGCACCATCCGTCGCTGCAACCTTCAGCTCAATCACACCACCAGGGATAACTTTGTAGCCATCATTCTCCGCATTCGGCGGCGCATTCAGGAAGACCGTCGCAGGCGTGACATCGATCAGACCGCTATTATCGATCGCCGCATACTTAAACTTCGCGCCATTAAATGTACCTGTCGATTCAAATTCAAGCGTCCCAATCTGGCTCGCGGGAATTTCTAGGCCATCCGTAACAAGTGTACGCACACCCGCAACCGTAGTGTAGAACAACGTGCCATCCGCATTAGAATTCGCGCCCAGCAAATCATTGGGATCGAGCAGTGGCGCATTGTCAGCATTGAGGGTGGTGTTACTCAGATAAATCTTGTAGCTGACGACTTCACCAAGCTGATCGCCGACGACTTCTAGATCATCAAAACCGCCGATCTGCTGATCGAGACCGACAATTTTAGTCTTGGAATTCAGCGGAATATTTTCGATCGCATCAAACGTTTCCGGACGAATACCGACGTACAACTCCACCGTCGCCGGGGTTATGTCCGCCGCATCGCCATCATCGATCGCTGCGATCTTAAACTCCGTCCCGTTAAAGCTGCCAGTGGACGCGAACACCAGATCATCCATACGATTCGCCGGGATAATCTGACCCGTTACCACCTCATTACTGGGGATGAGTAAAAGGCGATTTTCTGGAAGGCGGGCTATATCATCTTGAAAAGCCTGCTCAGTGGTGTTCAACGGCAACAGGTAGAGGATGCCATCGGTGCGATCGTAGGGGAAGAGGCGCGTGTCGGCGGGTTTATTCGGATCGCGCGTGGAGGTTTCCGGCGTGCCAATGCGGTAGTCGGTGACATTACCATCAGGGTCTGTGCCGTTATTGAGGTTCGGGTTGCCGCTATCGAGCAGGGTTAGACGGACAACATCACCGGGGAGGAGGCCAATGCGATCGTCTTGCGTTTCCGGTGGTTCGTTGAAGTTGGTGGGGTCGATGCGAACCGTGGCCGGGGTGGGGTCTTGTGCGCCAAATTGATCATTGGCGGCGTAGGTAAAGGTTGTGCCGGTGAAAGTTGCGGCGGCGGTGAAGATGAGATCGTTAATATTCGCGTGAGGGATAACGTCGCCAATTTCGACAGGGTTACCGTTAAATTTAAGTGTCCCTTGAGTCTCCGGCGGCAGCGTTTTGATCGTGTAGGAGGTCGGATCGCCTGCACTGCTCACACCATTGCGATCGGGATCGTTACCATCGAGACCACCACCGCTAAAGTTATTGGCAACGTTTAGGGTGATCGTATTGCCAGGATCGACGCGGTAGGCATTATCGGTGGTGTCTGGAGGTGCATTAAGCGTAATGACACCGGGTGAACTGCTATCATCCGCTCCATCTTCATCGATCGCGAAATAGTTGATCGTCGCGCCGGTAAATCCGTCACTTGCAACAAAAATCAGGTTTGCGAGCTGATTGGAGGTGAGCGGATTGGCGATCGTTGCGGTGGTAACTTCATTGAGCGGATTGACCGCACCGAGGTAAAGTTTGCCGCCTGCGGGTAAATTGTTGAGCTTGTACGACACCGGCAAATTGCCGATCGTGTCGGGGTCAGTTCCGCCTGCGCCTTTGCCGCCGACGCTGTTGGGGATGTTGTTAATCGCCAGTGGGACACCGGGGAAGGCGGTTTCGCCTGCATTGTAGGTGTCGGGTGGTAAGTTGGTGTTCGGCGGGTTGAGGTAGATCTTGCCGGGAGTTGAATCGGCAACTTCGAGGTTATCGATCGCGTAGTACTCAATCTCAACACCACCAACAAAATCACCATCCGCTTGGAAATACAAACCGAGCGTTTCAAAGTCATTTTTGCTGATCCGAACGGTATTCGCTGCGGAACCTGCCGGTAATGTCGTGACATTAACACCAGTCCCCGCCGGATCACCGAGATAAAGTATTCCCTCTGAAATCGTATTGGTCTTGATTTCATAGAACTCCACCGCGCCGCCCACATCGGGATCGCTTCCCTTTTCTAGCGGGTCGATCGTGTAGGGCGTTGTGGTCGGATTTGCTGTCGGTGGCAAACTGAGCTGAAGTACCTCACCACTACCTAGAACACCACTTGCATCGTCGGTTTCTGGTGGCGAGTTCAGCGTATAGGTGGCCGGTGAGAGGTCGGGGTTGCCGTCTTCGTCGATCGCGCTATAGGTGAAGCCACTACCGTTAAAGTCTGGTGTCGCCACAAATTGCAGCGTTGCCATCTCCGCCAGGGTCAACTCTTGACCGGCAACCACCCGGTTATTCAGCAGCGGATCACCCAGGTACAGCACACCATCGAACGCATCGGTCAAGGTATCGATGCGGAATGCCACAACCGTGCCATCACGATCACCGGCATCATTCCCATTAATGCCAGTTCCACCAGTAGGGAACGTTAGTGTATTCGTGGAGTTCGGCAGAATCGTCTGTAATTGATTGATCGTCGTCGGTGGTGTACCTAGTTCAACCGTAGCCGGAGCGCCTTCGCGACTTTCGTTATCGATCACGGCGTACTTAAAGGTCGTACCACCGAAGCTAGCCGGAGTGGTGGCAGTAAAAATGAGATCGTCGATCTGACTCGGAGAAATGACGGTACTTGTGGTCACTGGAGTACCGTTCAGCGATAGCGTGCCACCCATCGGCAACTCAGTAATACGGAAACTTGCGACAAAACCATCAGGATCATTACCACCTAGATCAAAACCGTTGGCCGGTGATAGCGGTAACGTGCCAGACTCGGGAACTACCCCAATTTCGGGCTTGGCTTCCGGTGGAATGTTCGTACCCGGTGGGTTGAGATAGATCTTGCCTGGGGTTGGATCTTCGCCACCGATCGAGTCGATCGCGACGTACTCAATAACGTCACCGGTAAAGCCTGCCGCCGCGACGAAGAACAGATCGTCAAGCTGGTCTGCATTAATAGTCAGATCGGTTCCAGCCGGATTGATCGCATTAGTTGGATCGGTCGGATCGCCAAGATACAGCGTGCCTTGGGTAGCGTTGATCGTCGAAACATCGATGCGGTACTGTGTCGGCGTGCCGTCTTCGGGATCACTTCCCTCCGTCAGTGGCGTCGTCATCGCGCCCGACACAAGCTGAATCGTGTCGCCCGCATTCAGCTTGCCGATCGCATTCTTCGTTTCCGGTGGCGAATCGAGCGTAAACGTCGCCGCTTCTGGATCTACGAGATTCGTATTGTCGATCGCCGCATACTTGAACGTGCCGCCATTAAACGTATCCGCCGCATCGAACACCAGTGATGCAAACTGCTCTAGCGTCAGCTCCTGATTGAGTGTGACCAAATTCGCAGGCGACACCGCTCCGATATACAGCACACCGTCCGTCGTGTCCGGTAGCTGCGTAATCTTGACGCGCTCCACCGTGCCGTCGGGATCGACACCCACGGCTGCCGGTGTGTCCAGCGGATTCGCCTCGCCGGGAGTGATCGTCTGGCGATCGTCGAACGTATCCGGCGGCTCGCCCGTGCTGGACGAAATCGTGATCACACCCGGTGTCGCATCCTTCAGGCCAAGTTTGTCGATCGCCGCGTATTCCAGCGTCGTCGTCCCAACAAAATTATTCGTCGCCTGGAAGTAGAGATTCTTGAGCTGAGTTTGCGACAGAATTTGCCCTGCCGTCACTGGGGTTGCACCACCCAGGGTCGGGTTGCCGAGGTAGAAAATACCATCGGTGGCCGGTGGCAGCGCACCGATTTCGTAGCGCAAATCTGCCGGTGCGGTGTAAGCATCGGTGGCTGGATCATCGGGATCATTACCATCGGCGATCGCCAGATTCATCTGAACGCTCGTCACCTGAATACGCCGCCAGGGTCTACCTCGCCCGTGCCGCTGGTGGTATCCGGTGGCGCGTTGAGGAATACCGTTGCGGGCGTCGGGTCGGCGTTGTTGTCGTTGTCGATCGCGCGGTAGGTGAAGCTTGTGCCGTTAAAGCTGGTGCTGCTAACGAAAACGAGATCGGTGATGCGATCGGTCGGGATTTTGTCGCCCGCTTCGATCAGTGTGCCGCCGTCGTCGGGATCACCGAGGTAGAGCGTACCGTCGTTGGGGTCGGGAAGTGTCAGGATTTCGTAGGAGGCAACGTTTCCGTCGGGGTCGTTGCCACCGGGAGTTTCATAACCTGTGAGGGGAATGGTGGCACTGGGGATGATGCCATCGATCGCGATCGTGCTGTCGATCGGGACATTTTCGATGACTTGCTTCGTTTCCGGCGCGGCTTGTAGCGTTACCGTCGCGGGGGATGGATCTTTCGCGCCGTTGGTGTCGATCGAGCGATAGGTGAAAGTATCACCATCAAAGCCAGGATCGGGATCGAAATATAGATTACTAAGCTGGGTCGGGGTGAGAGTATTACCAGCATTGATCCAGGCTAGGTCAATCGTCACCGTACCCGCAGCACCCGGAACGCCGATTGTTAGCGTGCCATCCTCAGGGAGTTGGACGATTTCGTAAGCAACGACATCATTGGTAGGATCAGCGTCGTTATCTGGGTCAGTCGTAGGATCGGAGCCACTGAGGAATGGGTTATTGCTATCGTCAACCAGTCGTTTTGGCTGGAAATCACCATTATTGTCGGTTTCAATCAGTGCCGTGGCATCGACCGAATTGGGTGGTAGGTTGCCGGTGGCGGGGACGAGGGTGATTGTACCGGGCGTCGGATCTTCGTGATTGTCGTTATCGATCGCCACATACTCAATCTCAACACCCGTGAAGTTTGTATCATCGGCATCGAAATAGAGATTGGCTAAATCATCCGCGTTGATCGTATTATTTGCCGCTGTGATCGGTGTTCCAGGTGTAGCGCCATTCGGATCACCAATGTAGAGCGTACCTTGAGCCGGATCGAAGCTATCGAGATCAATGCGGTATTGCTCGACCGTACCATCGCGATCGATCCCGTCCGTCAGCACCGTCGCCATCGTGCCGCCCATTGTGGGCAGCGCTAGGGCGATCGCATTACCGGGATCGACGCGACCGCTGGCATCGTTGGTTTCTGGCGGGCCATTGAGCGTATACACCGCCGGGGTCAAGTCAATGCTACCTTCATCGTCGATCGCGGCGTATTCAAACGCACCACCGTTAAAGCCGGGATTGGCATCAAAATATAAGTTTGCGAGCTGTGCCGGAGTCAAATCCTGACC